>DASQAK010000053.1:0-13874 GCA_035635755.1 Candidatus Methylomirabilota bacterium
GCCACGGCGTTGGGGGTGTGCACCTCGAGCCGCTCCCCGGGCTGCATGCGCTGCTTGGCCACGCCCACGGCGATCTTGCCCGAGGTGAGGTTGATCGTCGTCTTGCCCAGCTCCTCGGTGATGGTCAGCACCGACAGCTCGCGAATGGTCACGATCGCCTTGCCGCCCATCAGCACCTTGACGATGGACTCCTCGCCCGTCTGGATGCGGTCCCGGTCGAAGACGGCGTCCTTGAACTTCAGGGGCAACGCCCCCGCCGCGCTCGCCCGCGCCACGCTCGCCTGCCCCTGCAGGGTCGTCACCACCCCCAGCTCCGGCGCCTGGGCCCAGGACAGAGAGGGCCAGGAAAGAGTCGGAAGGACCAGAAGCGCGATCGCGAAGAGGAAGCGTCGGTGATTCATTGCGCAACGATGATAGGGCGCTCGCCGTGCGAGCGCAAGCGCGGGATCGCGTTTCAGCGGGCAAGAGCGGGCGCGGTGACTCCGGGCGGGCTCGCGAAAGCCGGACCGAGGGGCAGAACGAAGCTTCTCGGGAGCTCGAGGCCGATTTGCGTGCCCACATCTGTCACGGACCTGACACTTTCGCCTTCTCTCGCCTTCACCGCGGGATAAATTTTCCCTATGCAACAATCGGCGCCCGACGCGGAGCTGCGCGGAGGCTCGGCGCGCCGGAGTCTGTCAGGCCGGAGGTCGGCGGCGAGCTGCTCGACTTCTCGGTCCGTGAGGGTCGTGATCGGTCCCATCACGCCGTCCGTGATAGTGACGCTCTGATGTCGGGTGAGCCGCAGCGAGGCGCTCTTCGTGGTCACGTCGGCGCGCCCCGAGAGAACGTGAATGACCGAGACCGCGGGATCCGTGGCGCGCGTCGCTTCGACGATGAGGACCGCGCCGCGCGCCGACGCCACGACACTCGGCAGGTGGATCTCGACTCTCTCGTCGGGGCCCATGCGCTGCCCGGCCACGGCGAGGGCCACGGCGCCCCCGGTGAGACGGAGACCGGCGTGGCCCGGCTGTTCGGCGACGGTGAGGGAGGAAAGCTCTCGCACCGTCACCAGGGCCTTTCCTCCAAGCAGGAGACGCGCCGAGGATCTCTCGCCCGTGCCGATCCGATCGTGATCGAAGAGAGAGTCCTTGAACTTGAGTGCGCGCATCTCATTCGACGTCCCGCGACTCACGGTCACGTGGCCGCTCACCCGGGTGACGGTGGCCAGACTGGTGGTGCCCTGCGCCGAGGTGACTCCGGGAAGGAGGAGGGCGAGAGCGGGCGCGAGGAGGCCGAGCCCCCGCAAGAGGTCTCGTCGCTTCACTTGCCGACGACAGCGACCTTCGTGTTCTTGCCGTCGACGGCGATCAAGGCGGTGCTGGGCGAGGCGAGCTTGAGCGTGCCCAGGCCGGGGTTGCGGATCGGTTCACCGCTGATGACGACGTTGGCGACGGAGGCGCCACCCGTGAACGCGATCGGGATCCCGCCGATCAGCGCGCAGGGACCACCGCAGAGGCTGTTGGACACCGAGAGGACGCTCCCGCCCGTTCCCGCGAAGGCCACGAGCGCTCCCGATACCTTGAGCACGGAGCCGCCCGAGAGGCTCAGGAGGGGTCCCGAGGAGAGCGTGAGCGTGCTTCCACTGGCCAGGGTGACGAGATCGCCCGAGACCTTCAGCACGCTGCCGCCCGAGAGGGCGATGGCGGCGCCGTTGGCGACGGTGAGCCGGCTCGCCTCGAGGGCCACGGGGGAGCCCACGCTGGTGACCTTGCTCTTGGCCGAGAGGTCGAGCACCGCGCTCGCCGCGGTGAGCTGGGCCCCGCGGCGCATGTTCAGGATGGGCAGGCTCGCCTCGAGCAGCGCGGTGTCCATGCGGAGGACCTCGCGCGTGGTCAGCGTGGCGCCGTCGAGGTCGAGCAGGGTGCCGGCGCTCCTGAGCGGGCGCTGGGTGGCGAGCTCGAGTCCCGTCTCGGCGTCCTTCTTGGTCTTCTTGCCCGAGAGCTCGATGACGGCCTCTCCGGCTCCCGTGGCGATCGAATGGGTGCCCCCCGAGAGCTCGATGAGCTCATCCGTCGACTTTCCGGTGGCGACTCGGCCGCCCGCGGAGACCCGCAGCAGCGACCCCGTCGAGGTGATGGGCGCGTCCTGAGCCGTCCACAGGGAGCCCGCGATGTCCAGCCGGCCCGATTTCTCCACGACGACGCCCTCGGTGCCCCGGGCGAGGGAGAGCGATCCGCCCTCGAGAGACAGGAGGCTGGTCTTGGCCACGCTCGTGAAGCGGCTGCCCTTGCCGTCGACGGCGAGAAGGGCCGCGCCGTCGGCGCTCAGGTCGCTCTTGACGGCCGCGAGTAGTGAGCCCGTCGTGGTCACCTTGGCCTTGGCGCCCGAGACGTGCGCGAGCTCGGCGGTGGTGACGGTGCTCGTGGTCAGCCCGAGCAGGGGCACCGCCGCTGTGCCCGTGAAGCCGCCCTGGATATCCGCAATGCCCCCGCCGAAATCGAGCGTGCTCGACAAGGCTTCGAGCAGGCCGCCGTCGAGCGTCGTCTTGCTCTTGCTGTCGACGGCATAGAGTGAGGTCGCGAATGCGCGATTCACCCCGCTGAACGTGTAAAGAGCGGGCGTCAAGCTCGGCGGGAACGCGGGCGGCCCGGGATTCTGGGTGGGCACGGGCGGCACGAGCGGAGGCTGCGTGACGATCCCGGTGCCGCCGCTACCGCCGCCCACGCCGGCAGTGTCTTCGCCCACGGCCGCGAGCTGAGCGAGACCGAAGACCTCGGCCGCGGGGTCGGGCTGGCCGCCCGCTTGGGTCGGTTCGCCGGGCCGGCCCTCCCCGCCTCGAGGACCTGAGGGCTGGGGCGTTGGATCCGGTGAGAGGGCCAGCGCGAGAGCGCGTGCCTTCAAGCCCTCCGCGCCGCTGACTGACCGGGCGACGGCGTCGGCGCTCCGTGGATGTTCGGCCTCGCGCGCGCTCAGATCGCTGAACACGGCGGCCATCGCGGCGGGCGGGACGGGCTGCACCTGGCCGGCGGTGCCGGCGGTGACGCCGAGGCTCTGGCCCGCTTCGACTCGGGTCGGTGCCGTGCCCGGAGGGGCATTGATCGCGCGGACGTCCACGATGCCCTTGACGACGTGAACGTTGGTGACGAACGGCGCCGCCCCGGAGGCCCCGCCCGTGGCGGGGCGGATCAGCTCGACCACGAAGACGGTGCCCCGCACCGCGGCCACGGCATTGGGCGTGCGAACCTCGATCTCCTCGCCGGGCTTCATGCGCTGGCGTGCGACGGCCAGCCCGATCTTGCCCGCGGACAGCTGGATGATGGACTTGGCATGCCCCTCGGTGATGGTGAGCTCGGAGAGCTCGCGGATCGTCACGACGGCTTTGCCGCCGAGGAGCACGCGAACCAGGGACTTCTCCGCCGTGGCGATCTTGTCCTGCTCGAAGACGCTGTCCCGGAAGCGGAGAGGCTGGGACTGAGAGGCGCGCGCGAGGGTGGCGGTGCCGGCGAGCGTGGTGACGACTCCCAGCCCTTGAGCGTGGACGAGGGACGGAGCGAGAACGAGCGCGACGGTGAAGGCCTCGAGCGAGAGGATGAGAAGCGGGCCGCCGAAGATGCTCCGAGTCGCAGGTCGAAAGCGGTTGCTGTGCTGGCTCAGCATCTGCTTCCCGCCATGGAGCCTCCACCGTCGGGTTGGCCGGCCAGGGATGAGCCTCAGCGACTCCGCTGAAAGGAAGCAAGGCCCCTGCCACGTGACCTCCCGAACAACGACGTGAAATCATTGGGACGATCACGATGGAAGAGCCAGGGCTTTTGTGAGCCGATAACCAAATTCGGACACCACCGAACAAAATCCGTCAGGATCTCGTCGCTTTCAGCTCGGCGGGGCGGGATGCGTCGAGGAGGGCCACGTGGCCCTCCGGGGCGAGAGCAAGGTGGTATGATCAAGCTCCAACATGTTCGACATCGGTCTCCAAGAGCTGATCCTCATCTTCGTGATCGCTCTCCTCGTCTTCGGTCCGAAGAACCTGCCTCAGCTCGGCCGCTCGCTCGGACGCGCCATGCGCGAGTTCAGGCGCGCCAGCGCGGAGTTCGAGTCGACCATCAGGACCAATCTCCAGATCGACGAGCCCGATCCGCCCCCGACGCCGCCGACCGTCACCGCGGATGCCTCCCTGGTCACGACCGAGACGTCGCCTGCGGGCACGGGGGCGGCCGAGGCGCTTCCCGACTCCGCGCTCGACCCTCACGCGGTCTCCCCGATCGCCGCCGAGGCGCCGCCTGGGGAGGCCTACGTTGCCCAGCGTGGGTCGAGGCTCTTTCACCAGCGGGACTGCGGCTGGGTCAAGCGCATAGGTGAGCCTGACCGCGTCTACTTCAAGCGAGTGGCCGAGGCCAGGGAGGCCGGCTTCATGGCCTGCCCGTCCTGCGAGCCCTGGGAGCCGGCCTGATTTTTTTTCCTTGGCTAACTCAACGGATGTTGACTATCATGCTGTTGAGTAGACGGTGGGCTCGTTGACGCAGCCGTCCATGGTGGTCAATCCGGGGGACAGGGCTTGAAAGAGCTGACAGCGCGGCAGCGGGAAGTTCTGGGCTTCATGCGGAGCTTCAGCGACCGACACGGCGCCCCGCCCACCGTGCGGGAAATCGCCGAGCGCTTCCGCTTCACCCCGAGGGCGGCCTTCGATCACCTCCGGGCCCTCGAACGGAAGGGCGAGCTGCAGCGGCGGGTGACGGACAAGCGCGTGTCGCGGACCATGATCCTTACCGATCGCGCCCACAGCCGCCGCCCCTCGCGCGAGATTCCCATCCTCGGGCGGATCGCGGCAGGTGAGCCGACCTTCGCGGCGGAGAGCCGGGAGGAGAGCATCCCCGTGCGACCGGAGTGGATCGCGGCCAAGGGCGGAGACCTCTTCGCCCTCCGGGTGAAGGGCGACAGCATGATCGAGGCGCATATCGCCGATGGCGACCTCGTCGTCGTGCGGAAGCAGGAGGGCGCCGCCACGGGCGACATCGTGGCCGCCCTCGTGGATCAGGAGGCGACGGTCAAGCGCTTCGCCACCCAGGGCGGCATGGTCGTGCTCAAGCCCGAGCATCCGACCATGAAGCCCATCGTGGTGGATCCGCGGCGCTCCGACTTCCGCATCCTCGGCAAGGTCGTCGGGCTGTTCAGGGACATGTAGAGTCCAGTGACTCGGACGGAAGGAGGCTTTCGATGCTGGTCGCTCCGACGTTGGTGGCACAGACGCGACGCCCCCGCCGACGGTCCCGCCCGCGCGTGGCGCGGCGGCGGCGGCGGATCTACGTTGGTCGCACCGTCACCCGCCGCGCCGCCGCGACTCTTTTTTTGCGGCGGACAACTCAACAGGTGGCGGCTCGCCCGCGTCTCTCGGACTGGGTGGGCGCGGTCGCCATGCTCGGGGGAATCGTCGCCTGGGGGATGATCCTCGTCCTCCTGGGGAGCTGATGGCTGGGCGGACCGGACGGGCGGCGACGCGGCGGAATCAGCCGTCCCGGTGGCCGCCGGGCCGCGTCCAGGGCTTCAGCTCCCCAGGTTTCAGCTCCCTAGGTTTCAGCTCCCTAGGTTTCAGCTCCCAGGGTTTCAGCTCAACGAAGAGTTCGAGGATGTCGGCGTCGATGGCGCCCGCCTTGCGCTCCTGGTCGAGAATGTCCAGCGCGCGGTCGACGGGCACGGCGGCCTTGTAAGGCCGATCGCTCGCCGTCAGCGCGTCGAAGATGTCGGACACGGTCATCATCCGCGACTGCAGGGGGATCTCGGCGCCCCGCCGGCCCTCGGGATAGCCGGAGCCGTCGAGCTTCTCGTGGTGGGAGCGGGCGATGGTCGGCACCTCCCGCAATTCCTTGGTCCACGGGATGCGCTTGAGGAACTCGTACGTATAGAGCACGTGCGACTGGATCTGCTTGAACTCGTCGCGGGTAAGGCTGCCGCGCGGGATCGAGAGGATGTCGGCCTCGTCCGGCGTGATGATGGTCTGGCCGTCACCCGTGTGGTCCACGAAGGCCCGCCCCGCGATGCTTCGGATGCCCGCCGCCGTTTCCGCGGGCAAGACGGTGGGCTCGTTGGCCGCGGCCACCGCCTTCAGATGCTCGTCGATCTCCGCGAGCAGGGTCGCCAGCTCGGCGTCCCACTCGTCGGCGCGGGCCTGGAAGCCCTCGCGGCTCCCGCGCAGGAGCGCGTCGAGCTTCTTGCGCAGGAACTTCAGCTCGAGCCCGCGCTTCAGGATCTCGGAGCGCTGGCGTATCAGCTCGAGCCCCACGGGGGGCAGTTTCTTGGCCTTGACGAGCACGTCCTCGCGAACACCGACCTTGCCGAAGTCGTGAAGGAGCGAGGCATAGCGGAGCTCGCGGATCTGGTCGGACGAGAAGCGCACGTCCCGGAGGGGGCCACGGGCGGCGCGGTGGGCGGCCTCGGCCAGGGCCACCGTGAGATCCGCGACGCGGAAGGAGTGGCCGGAGGTGGTGGGGTCCCGCGCTTCGATGGCGCCGACGGAGGCGCTGACGAAGCCCTCGAAGAGGACGCGCACGCTCTCGTAGAGGCGGCTGTTCTGGAGGGCCACCGCCGCCTGCGAGGCGAGGGAGGCGGCCAGGCTCTTGAAGCGCTCGGGGTAGGGGAGGGCCTCCGCCTCGATTTGCTCGGGAGAGGCGAAGCGCCGCGCGGGGTCGCGCTTGCAGTTGATCAGCTGGAGGACGCCGATGACATCTTCGCCCGGCGTCTTCATGGGCACCACGAGCATGGACTTCGTGCGGTAGCCCGCGTGCCTGTCGAAGCCGGTATTGATGTGGTACCGGGCGCCCGGGGGAGGCACGTAGGCGTCGTCCAGGTGGACGATCTCACCCGTCAAGGCGACGTGGCCCGCGATGCTCTCGTCGCTGATGGGCACGGAGACTCTGGCGGGTCTGGTGTCGCCGGGCCCCGAAAGTGGAATGGTCGCGGAATCGTTCTGGGAGATCTCGAAGCGGAGCCGGCGCGGCTCGCCCTCCGGCTCCTCCACGAGATAGATCGACCCCGCGTCGCTGTGGGTGATCTCGCGGGCTCGGGAGAGGATGAGGCGCAGCAGCGTCTCGACGTCGCGCTCGGCGGAGAGCCGGATGCCGATCTCGTTGAGCTCCTCGAGCTCGCGCCGCGTGGCGGCGGACTCACGGCGCAGGCGTGCGTGGTCGAGGGCCTGTTCGAGCGCGCGCTCGAGAACGGGCAGGGTCACCGGCTTGCGCAGGCAGGCATACCAGCTCGAGGGCAGGGCGGCCTCGGTGGGCGGCGTGGCGGCCAGCGCGATGACCGGCACGTCGTGAGCGCGAGCACCCAGCGAAGCCAGGAGCTCCGGCGCGTCGCTTTCCACGTCCACGAGAAGGACGGCGGCTTCGTCAGCGGCCAAGGGCACGGCCCTGCCCAAGATCATGGCGCGCTTTTCGAAATCATCGGCCAGCGGGGCCACCAGGGCGGCCACGGGAGATTTTTCCGAGTAGAGAACAACGCGAGAGGACATGCGAAGAAGGTAGGGTGGACGCCTTCCGCCTGTCAAGAAAGCCACGACCACCCTTGACCCACCGCGCGTGGCGCCGATAGACTGGCCCTCTGTGACCGCGCGCGTGACTACCGGTCTGCACCGGCTGGACGAGATGTTGGGCGGCGGCTTGCTGCCCGGCACACTCTGCGTCGCGTACGGCGCCACCGGGATAGGCAAGACGCACCTCGGCCTCACCTTCGCCCACGCGGGCATGGAGGCGGAGGGCACCCCCGGGATTCTCTTCGACATGAACTCCCGCGGTGACTCCCAGCAGCACCACGAGTACGCGGCCCGGCTCTACGATTGGTCGCTCCAGCGCTGGCGGCACACCGTGACGCCCATGGCCGCTCCCTATCCTCCGCCCGGCGAGATGGCCGCGCGCTATTGCGACGCGCTGCCCTGGACGGGCAAGCTGCGCGACTATCAGGTGCCGGCGCGGGACGGCGGGCTCGAGCTCGACTGGAACTGGAAGGCGGAGTACAACCACGCGCTGTACACCGTGCGGCCCTTCGTCTACTTCCATCTGGGCGCGGGGTGCCGGCGCATCGTGGTCGATGGGGTCGAACCCATGGATGTGCCGGGCGACTACATGCAGCCGTTCGTCTTCGACGAGCTCTACCGCAAGGTCATCCACCGTGACAGCGAGACCCTGGGCATGGAGATCTGTCTGCCCGTGTGGAAGCACCGCGAGTTCATCGACGCCCATCGATACGAGCACACCGCGGTCACCACCATGCTGCTCGTGACCACCGAGGAGACGCAGCTCGAGCATCTGATCGCCCGCAAGGTCGCCTCCGGCGACATCGGGGCGGTGGCCAACACCATCGTGGTCATGGGCAGCGAGCGGGTGGGCAACCGTCTCGGGCGCTTCCTCTGCGTGGTCAAGCACCGGGGTAGCGCCATGAGCGACGAGATCGCCGAGTATCGGATCACGGAGCGGGGCCTCGAGTTTCCCTGACGGCGTGCCCCGCACGCGTGGGAGCCCCATGGACCCGCGGCCGCTCGCCACGAGGCGCGCGCGGAACTTTCGTCACGCCCCCGCCCTCCGCGTCAGGTCCGCGCGGGCGGCCGCCGCCTTCGTGGAGCGGGTGGCCGTGTGCTCCACGTTCTACCGCTTCCCGGATGGGCTCGCCTGCCTGTGGGCCGCGGTGGCGGGCCGGGACCGTCCGCGCTGGCCCCGCCACTCCCATCACGACGAGGGCATCGGTCGAACCTGGGAGCTGAAGGACGTCCTGCCCGCCCAGCGCCGCTGCTACTACGGCAAGCTGGTGAAGCAGCGGCCCGTGCTCGTCGCCCTCGACGTCTTCCCGGCCTTCTACGCGCTCATCCGAGGCCGGCAGCGCGCCCGCGACTATCTCGCCGAGTACCGGGCGGGCCGGCTCTCCGTCCACGCCAAGCGCATCATGGACAGCTTTCTCCGCGAGAGCCCTCAGTACACGCGCGGGCTCCGGGCCGACACCTTCATGCTCGAGTCTTCGAGGACGCGCGAGTTCGAGCGCGCCATGGCGGAGCTGCAGCAGGGACTGTGGATCGTCAAGACCGAGGAGCGCTACGAGTCCTCGTTTTCCTATCGCTGGGACCTCGTCGAGCGGTGGCTGCCTGACCCGGTCGCGGAGGGACGGTCCCTCGGCCGCCCCGCCGCCCTCGATCGGCTGCTCGGCCGCTATCTCGGCGGGGCCGTGTACTCCACCCCCGCGCGCATGGCGCGGCTCTTCGGGCTCGAGGGAAGAGAAACGGCGGCGAGCGTCGCGCGGCTCGCCCGCGCGGGACGCGCCCGTGTGGACTGCGAGGTCGCGGGCTGGCCGGGGCGATGGGTAGTGGGCCCGTGACGCAGCCGCCGGAGGGCTTCCGCTACATAGACATCCACACGCATCTGCATCCCGAGCGGCTCACCCGGGCGATCCGGAGGTGGTTCGCGGAGCGGTCGGACTGGAAGCTCGAGTACCCGACCGAGCCCGAGGTGGTGGCGGCCTTCCTCGGGGACCACGATGTCGACCGTTTCCTGTACTTCTCCTATGCCCACAAGGCCGGCATGGCGCGCGACATCAATGCGTGGCTTCATGCCGTGAGGCCGCGTGTGCCCGCCGGTCTCCCCCTGGGCACCGTTCATCCCGACGACGGCGACATGCTCGAGGTGGCGGACGAGGCTCTCCAGGGCTACGGGTTTCCCGGATTCAAGTTCCACATCAACGTCCAGCGCTTTCACCCCGACGACCCACGCGTGCTTCCCGTGTACGAGCGGCTCCTCGCCCTCGACCGGCTCCTCCTCGTTCACGTGGGGAGCGCGCCCTGGCCCAACGCCTTCGATGGTTTTCCGCGGTTCGCGCGCGTCATGGACATGTTCCCGCGGCTCAAGGTCGTGGTCGCCCACATGGGGTCTTTCGAGACACGGGAGTTCATGGGGCTCATGGAGCGCTGCCCCAATCTCTATCTCGACACGACCATGGCCTTCGCCCCCGTGCGGCCCGAGTCCAGAACCATCGACACGCGGATCAACAGCATCACGGTGACGAACGACGATCTCCTCCGATGGCAGGACCGCATCGTCTTCGGCAGCGACTTCCCGAACCTGCCGTATCCGTACGAAGAGGAACGGGAGGCCCTGTGGGGGCGGGACCTGCCCCTGCCCGTCTACCGGAAGATCTTTCACGACAATGCCGCCCGCCTCCTGGGCCTGCCGTGACGGAAAGCTCGCGTCTCCCGGAGCGCGTCCTCGCCCTCCGCGCCCTGGCGCCCGAAGTCCGTGAGGCCCTCGAAACGCTTCACGTCATCCTCGGGCCTTCGCGGCCCGCTTACCTCGTGGGCGGCACGCTCCGGGATCTCCTGGGCGGGGAGCCCACCGCCGACATCGACGTGGCCGTGCCATCGGGCGCCCTCGGTGCCGCGCGCACGCTCGCCGACCGACTCGACGGGGCCTTTCTCGTCCTCGACGCCGCGCGCGGCGCCGCGCGTCTCGTGCCCGCTTCGGGACGACGGTGGCGGGGCCCGCAGGTCGACGTCGTGGACTTCCGCGCGTCCGACCTCCAGGGCGATCTCCGGGGGCGCGACTTCACCGTCAACGCGCTCGCCGTCTCCCTCCACGACCTCGTGGCCTCGGGCGAGGGCGCCGTCCACGATCCCCTGGGCGGTCTCGATGATCTGCGCACGCGCACGGTGCGGCTCTGCTCCCCGGCGGCCATGGACGACGACCCCGTGCGTGCACTCCGCGCCGCGCAGCTCGGCGTTCGCCCCGGCTGGCGCGTGGCAGCGTCCGTCAGCGTGGCGGCGGCCCGCGCCGCCGGAGCGCTCGACCGCGTGTCCGCGGAGCGCCTTCGCGACGGGCTCGTGGGGCTCCTGCGAGAGCGCGCGGCGGGGGCCGGGCTCCGGCTGCTCGATCGATGGGGCGTGGTCGATCGTCTCCTGCCCCAGCGCGCGGCCATGCAGTCGACGGCGCAACCGCTGCCTCACCGTTTCGACGTCTGGGAGCACAGCGTGCGCGCCGTCGAGGGCGCCGACGCGCTTCTGGCGCGCGCGGCGGACCTCGCGCGCATGGACGAGGCGCTGGCGGAGCATCTGGACGAGCTCCTGGGCGACGGCCTCCGCCGGCGCGAGGTCCTCAAGCTCGCGGCCCTGCTGCACGACGTGGCCAAGCCCGAGACGCGCACCGTCGAGGCCGGACGTGTCCGTTTCTTCGGTCACGACGTGATCGGGGCGGACCGGGTCGCCGCCATCGCAGCGCGGTGGCGGCTCTCGGGCCGGGTCTCGATGACGCTGGCGCGACTCGTCCGCCACCACCTCCGGCCCATGCACCTCGCCCGGGCCGGGGAGATCACGAGCCGGGCCCGGCATCGGTTCTTCCGCGCCCTCGAGGAGGACGCGCGAGACCTCCTTCTCCTCGCCCTCGTCGACGCGGCGGCGGTCACGGGTCGCTCGCCGTGGGCCGTCTGGCGGGGGCCGGAGAGCCAGGTCCTGCGCGAGCTGATGGCGGGCCATGCCGGGGAGGCGGCGGTGGCGGCGGCGCCACCGCTCCTGTCGGGGGGCGACATCATGGAGGCGCTCGCCCTCGGTCCCGGTCCCGAGATCGGTCGGCTGCTCGCCCTGGTCCGCGAGGCGCAGGCGCTCGGGCTCGTGGCCGACCGAGAAGGAGCCCTCGAATGGCTCCGGCGGGAGGGCCTCCGTCTTGACACGTTGCCGGAGGAGCCCCTAGAGTAGGGCCACCGAGAGCACGACGGCTCGGCGCTGGAGCTGGCTCCATCACCCCAAGGAGGCACGCATGATGCGCAGAACTCTATTCGCAGCCCTGACCGCTGCGATCCTGATAGGGGTGGGAGCTGCGTGCGTCGACGCCGCGCCCGAGGGCAAGGTCGTCATCGCGCAGGGCGTGGACCCGACCACGCTCGACACCATGAATCAGCAGGAAACCCCCGCCTCCGTGGTCACCGGGCACATCTTCGATGGCCTCGTGGAGCGCGACAGCAATCTCAAGGTCGTCCCCGCTCTCGCATCCGAGCTTCCCAAGCTCGTCGCGCCCACCACGTGGGAAGTCAAGCTCCGCAAGGGCGTCAAGTTCCACAACGGCGAAGAGTTCAACGCGGAGTCGGTGAAGTTCAGCCTGGAGCGGGTCAAGACCCCTGCGCTGCGGGCGAGCTCCAACTTCCGCCCCATCGATCGCGTCGAGGTCATGGACGCCTACACGGTGCGCGTCCACACGAGCAAGCCGTGGCCGACCTTCGTGACCATCATGACTTTCACGCAGGCGGCCATGTACCCGGCCAAGGCCTATGCCGGCAAGGACAGCGCCTTCATCTCGAAGAATCCCATCGGCACCGGGCCGTACCGCTTCGTGAAGTGGTCGAAGGACGAGGAGATCGTGCTCGAGGCGGACCCGGGTCACTGGCGGGGCTCGCCCAAGATCAAGACCGTCGTCTTTCGCCCCATCCCCGACGACGCGGTGCGGGTGGCCGCGCTCCAGAACGGCGAGATCGATGTGGCCGTCAATATCCCGCCGCATCTGGCCAGCATCATCGCGAACCATCCCAAGGCCTTCCTCACGACGGCTCCCAGTATCCGGACCCTCCAGCTCATGTTCGTGACGCACGAGTACGACGCGCAGCACAAGCTGATAGGGCCGTACAAGGGGCCCACCGTCGACAAGCGGGTCCGGCAGGCCATCGCGTACGCAATCGACGCCGACGAGATCATCAAGGGCGTGCTCGACGGTAAGGCCATGCGCACGGCGACCATGCTCACGCCGCTGCACTTCGGCTACGACGCCTCCCTCAAGCCCATCAAGCAGGATCTGGCCCGGAGCAAGAAGCTGCTCGCGGAAGCCGGCTATGCCGGGGGGCTGGAGATCACCCTCAACAGCCCGCAGGGCCGCTACGTGCGTGACAAGGAAGTGGCGGAGGCGGTGACGGGCCAGCTGAACAAGGCGGGAATCAAGACGACCCTCAAGACGTATGAGTTCGTGAACTACCTCAACAACCTCGTGTACCCGCACAAGCCAGGTCCCGTGTGGCTGATCGGCTGGGGCACGCCCACCGTCGACGCGGAGACCGTCTACGCGCCCCTCTTCCGCACGGGCAGCAACCTCAGCAACTATCACAACGCCGACTTCGACGGCATGGTCGACCAGGCCCAGACGCAGATGGACGAGAAGCAGCGCCTGGCCACGTATCACCGCATCAACAAGCTCTGGGTCGAGGAGATGCCCGCGGTGCCGCTGTACCAGCAGCTCGATCTGTACGGCGCGAGCAAGCGACTCAACTGGAAGGCGCGGAGCGACGAGCGCATCAAGGCCTTCGACATGTCGCTCAACAAGTAAGCGCCGGCTGCCTTCCCTGGGCGGCCCGCCGCCTCTCGGGAGAGACCAGGATCGTCGAGGAGGGCCATGACCTGGATCCGAATCTTGTCCCTGATCGCGCTCGCCGTGGCGCCTGCGCTCGACCATTCGGTCGCCTCCGCGGCCCCGTCCGGCAAGGTCATCATTGCCCAGGGCGTCGATCCCAGCACACTTGATCCCATGAATCATCAGGAGTCACCCGCGGCCAATGTGTGCCGGAACATGTTCGACACGCTGCTCGAGCGAGACCAGGACCTGAAGATCCAGCCCATGCTCGCCCGCGAGCTGCCCCGGCTCGTGTCGCCTACCGTGTGGGAGTTCAAGCTTAGACCCGGAGCCAAGTTCCACAATGGCGAGCCGGTGGACGCTGAGGCCGTAAAGTTTAGCCTCGAGCGCCTCGTGGACCCCAAGCTCAAGCTGCGCGGATCGCCACCCTTCGCCCCCCTCAGCCATGTCGAGATTGTCGACGCGCTGACCGTCCGGATCCATACCAGGGCTCCGTGGCCGATCCTGGACACGCTGATGAGCGCCACCCAGGCGGCGATTCTT
>DASQAK010000054.1:0-16441 GCA_035635755.1 Candidatus Methylomirabilota bacterium
CTCATGCCCCACCCGGAGCGCGCCAGCGAGAACGCCATGGGCGGCACGGACGGCCTCTTGATCTTCCACTCGCTCCTCGGCAGCCTCGTCGAGGACGGCTCATTCCTCAAGCGGTAGGAGGGTCGAGCGTGCGGTGGAGACGGGGTGAGCGGGGCCGAGCCTAAGGTCACGCTGGATTTAGCCCTCGCCTCCGGTCTCACCGGCGAGGAGTACGACCGCATCATCCGGCGCCTCGGCCGGGAGCCCACCTTCACCGAGCTCGGACTCTTCAGCGCGCTGTGGTCCGAGCACTGCGCCTACAAGCATTCGCGCATCTTCCTGCGTGGCCTGCCCACCGCGGGGCCCGCCGTGCTCCAGGGCCCCGGGGAGAACGCGGGCATCGTGGATCTGGGCGGCGACCTCGCCCTCGCGTTCAAGATCGAGAGCCACAACCACCCGTCCTTCATCGAGCCCTTCCAGGGCGCGGCCACGGGGGTGGGCGGCATCCTGCGCGACATCTTCACCATGGGTGCCCGGCCCATCGCCGTGCTCGACTCGCTGCGCTTCGGCCCCGCCCAGGACCCGCGGAGCCGCCGTCTCATCGAGGGCGTCGTCTCCGGCATCAGCTGGTACGGCAACTGCTTCGGCGTTCCCAACCTGGGCGGCGAGGTCGGCTTCGCCCCCGAGTACGCGGGCAACCCGCTCGTCAACGCCATGGCCGTGGGACTGGTCAGCAAGACGCGCATCTTCCGAGCCCGCGCGGAGGGACCGGGGAACCCCGTCTTCTACGTCGGGGCCAAGACCGGGCGGGACGGGATTCACGGCGCCACCATGGCCTCGGCCACCTTCGACGAGGGCGCCGAAGAGCGGCGGCCCACGGTGCAGGTGGGCGACCCGTTCACGGAGAAGCTCCTCCTCGAAGCCTGCCTCGAGGCCATGGAGACGGGCGCCGTGCTCGGCATCCAGGACATGGGCGCGGCCGGCCTCGCCTGCGCCTGCTCCGAGATGCCGGCCCGGGCGAGCACGGGCATGGAGGTGGAGCTCTCGCGGGTGCCTCAGCGCGAGACGGGCATGACGCCGTACGAGATCATGCTCTCCGAGTCGCAGGAGCGCATGCTCCTGGTGGCGGTCCGGGGCCGCGAGGAAGAAGTGCGTCGCGTCTTCGCCAAGTGGGAGCTCGACGCCGTCGAAATCGGACAGGTGACCGATGACGGCACCCTGCGCGTCCGGATGAACGGCGCAGTGGTCGCGGAGGTTCCCGTCAAGGCTCTCACCGACGAGGCGCCGATCTACGACAAGCCCACGGCGCGCCCCGGCTGGCAGGATGCCCTCGCGGCCTTCGACCCTCTCACGCTGCCCGCCCCCGCCGACTGCTCCGGGGCGCTGGTGACGCTCCTGGGCTCTCCGGGCGTCGCCTCGAAAGCCTGGGTCTACCGGCAATACGATCAGCAGGTGGGTATCAATAGCCTCGTGATGCCGGGGTCGGACGCGGGCATCCTGCGCATCAAGGGCACGCGCAAGGCCGTCGCCGTCACCACCGACTGCAATGCTCGCTTCGTCTATCTCGACCCGCGCGCGGGCGCGGCCATGGCGGTGGCCGAGGCGGCCAGGAACCTGGCAGTGTCGGGCGCCCGCCCCCTGGCCCTGACCGACTGTCTCAACTTCGGCTCGCCCGAGCGGCCCGAGATCCTCTGGCAGTTCAAGGAGGCCGTGGCGGGGATCGCCGAGGCCTGCCGCGTCCTCGATATCCCGGTGGTGGGAGGCAATGTCTCCTTCTACAATGAGACTCTGGGGCAGGCGATCTTGCCCACTCCCGTGATCGGGATGGCGGGGCTCATCGACGAGGCCGAGAGCCGGCGGACGCAATGGTTCGAGCAGGAGGGTGACAGGATCGCGCTGCTTGGCCCGCCGGCGGTGAGCCTCGGGGGCTCGGAGTACCTCTGGGTGATGCACGGCAAGATGGCGGGGGGGCTGGCCCCGCTCGACCTTCAGCAGGAGCGGCGGGTCCACGAGGCCTGCCGGGCCGCCATCGCGGCGGGCCTGCTCCGGTCGGCGCACGATTGCTCAGAGGGCGGGCTGGCGGTGGCCTTGGCCGAGAGCTGTGTGTCAGGGCCGCGGGCAATCGGTGTGGCGGTGGAGCTTCCGGATGATGGGCGCCGCCTCGACCTCGCCCTCTTCGGCGAGGGACCGTCGCGGGTGGTGGTGTCGGTGCGGCCGGAGGCAGAGCGTCACTTCGAGCGGCTGATGGGCGAGTTCGCCCTGCCGTGGACGTGGCTGGGTCGGGTGGGCGGCGAGGCCGTGAACGTGAGGCGCGGAGGGGAGACGGTCCTCTCGGTGCCGCTGGCGGAACTTGATCACGCGTGGAGGCACGGTTTTGAGCGACATGTCGCCTGAGGAGCAGGACTTCCAGCTCGACGACAAGTTCCACGACGAATGCGGTCTGTTCGGCGTCTGGAACCACGTCGAGGCGGCCAACGTCGCCTATCTCGGTCTCTACGCGCTTCAGCACCGCGGCCAGGAATCGGCGGGGATCGCGGCCACCGACGGCCATGCCTTCCACGTCGAGAAGGCCATGGGCTGGGTCGCCGACGTGTTCAGCCGGGAGCGGCTCCGGCGGCTTCCCGGTCACCGGGCCATGGGCCATGTCCGCTATTCCACGTCGGGCAGCTCGAACCTGCGCAATGCCCAGCCCATCACCGCGACCACCGCCCATGGCCCCGTGGCCATCGCCCACAACGGCAACCTCGTCAACGCCGACGAGCTCCGGCGGGACCTCGAGGCCGACGGCGCCGTCTTCCAGTCGTCGTCCGACACCGAGGTCATCCTGCACCTGCTCGCCCGCGCCGAGGGTGGCACCCTGGTGGACCAGCTGGCGCGCGCCCTCAACCAGGTCAAGGGCGCCTACACGCTCCTCCTCCTCACGCCCGACTCCATCATCGCCGTGCGCGACCCCTCGGGCTTCCGTCCCATGACCCTGGGCAAGCTCGAGGATTCCTGGGTGCTCGCCTCGGAGACCTGCGCCCTCGACCTCATGGAGGCCAAGATCGTCCGCGACGTCGAGCCGGGCGAGATCGTCCTCGTGGACGACGCGGGGCTTCAGAGCTTCAAGCCCTTCCGCCCGCAGGAGCGCCTCCAGTGCGTCTTCGAGTACGTGTACTTCGCGCGCCCCGACTCCGTCCTCTGGGGCCGCAACGTGCACGTCGTGCGCAAGGCCCTGGGCCATCAGCTCGCCCGCGAGCACCCCGTGACCGCCGATCTGGTCATTCCCGTGCCCGACTCCGGCGTGGGGGCGGCCCTCGGCTTCGCGGAGGAGGCGGGGCTGCCCTACGATTCGGGGCTCGTGCGCAACCACTACGTCGGGCGTACCTTCATCGAGCCCAAGCAGGGGATCCGGCATTTCGGCGTCAAGGTCAAGCTCAACCCGAACCGTGAGGTGCTCGCGGGCAAGCGCGTGGTGGTGGTGGACGACTCCATCGTGCGCGGGACGACCAGTCGCAAGATCGTCAAGATGGTGCGGCAGGCGGGTGCCCGCGAGGTGCACGTGCGCATCTCCTCGCCGCCCATCCAGTGGCCCTGCTACTACGGCATCGATACCCCGACGCGGAAGGAGTTGATCGGCTCGAGCCACGAGGTCGCCGAGATCCAGAAATACCTCTCCGCCGACTCTCTCGGCTATCTCTCGCTCGACGGCATGCTCAAGGCAACGGGCAACGATCCGGCCCACTTCTGCCATGCCTGCTTCACCGGGCAGTATCGTATCGGCTTCGACACGGGCGACGTCGCTCAGCTCAAGCTATTCGACTCCTAGTGCTGAGCCATCACGTCCTCGATCGGTGAGCCTGTAAGGGCAGCTGTGGTACCGGGCCAAGTTGCGAGCCAGACCAACTCAGCCCTCGCCTCGGGGCTGCGCCCCTCAGCTCGAAGGGCCACGCCCGAGGGAGCCAGCAACGCGAGGCGTACGTGGCATTTCGAGCTGAGGGGCGAAGCCCCGAGGCGAGGGCTGAGACGATCGCACGTTGAGCGTTGCTCGCGACCGAGAACGTGGCATTTCGAGCTGAGGGGCGCAGCCCCGAGGCGAGGGCTGAGTAGAAGTGGCGAAGCAAATTGGCCCAGTACCCGGAGTTCATGGACCCACTGACGTACCGAGCGGCCGGCGTGGACATCGAGGCCGGTGACGAGGCCGTCCGCCTCATCGCCAGACTCGCGGCGGCCACGCGCCGTCCCGAGGTCCTGGGAGGTGTGGGCGCCTTCGCCGCCTTCGTCTCCATTCCCGCCGGCTACCGCGAGCCCGTGCTCGTCTCCTCCACCGACGGCGTGGGCACCAAGCTCAAGGTCGCCTTTCTCGCGGACCGCCACGACACCGTGGGCATCGACCTCGTGGCCATGGGCGTCAACGATCTCCTCGTCCACGGCGCCGAGCCTTTCTACTTTCTCGATTACCTCGCCGTCCACCGCGTGGAGCCCTCGCGCATCGAGGCGATCGTGAAGGGCGTGGCGGAGGGATGCCGGCGCGCGGGCTGCGCCCTGGTGGGCGGGGAGACGGCGGAGCTACGAGAGCTCTATGCGGAGGGGGAGTACGATCTCGCGGGCTTTGCCGTGGGCGTGGTCGAGCGTAGCGGGATCATCACGGGCGCCGAGGTCAGGCCGGGAGACCGGGTGCTGGGGCTTGCCTCATCGGGGCTCCACTCCAACGGTTACACCCTTGCTCGGAAGGTCATCTTCGAGCGCATGGGACTCAAGCCCGGCGATCTCCTGCCCGGGGTGGGGCGCCCGGTCGCCGACGAGCTTCTCGAGCCCACGCGTATCTACGTCAAGCCGGTGCTCTCGCTGATCAGGAGCGTCCCTGTCCTCGCCATGGCGCACGTCACGGGGGGCGGCATCACCGAGAACCTGCCCCGCGTGCTCCCCGAGGGCTGTCAGGCTCTCATCGACCCGCGCGCCTGGCCCGTGCCCGCCATCTTCCGCGTCATCCAGGAGGCGGGCGGGGTGGAGGAGGCCGAGATGCGTCGCGCCTTCAACATGGGGCTGGGCTATCTCCTCGTGGTCAGGGCGGGGGATGCCGCGCGAGCCGCGGACCTGCTCGGCCAGGCAGGGGAGCGCGTCTTCCACGTGGGCGAGATCCGGGCCGGTGTCCGCTCGGTGGTCTATGCCTGAGCGCTTGCGTGTCGGAGTCCTCGCCTCGGGCCGGGGCTCGAACTTCGAGGCGCTCGTCAAGGCGATCGAGTCGGGAGGGGTGCCCGCGGTGATGGCCGTGCTCGTGTCGGACCGGGCCACTGCCCCCGCGCTCGAGATCGCCCGCGCGCACGGGATCGAGGCGCTCTTCGTCGATCCGAAGCAGTATCCGACCCGGGAGGCTCACGAGAAGGCGATCATGGCCGCCCTCGACGAGCGCGGGGTGGGGCTCGTGTGCCAGGCCGGGTACATGCGTATCCTGGGACCCGCCTACATCGAGCATTTCCGCGGCCGCGCCCTCAATATCCACCCGTCGCTGCTGCCCGCCTTTCCCGGGCTTCATGCTCAGCGCCAGGCGCTCGAGCATGGGGCCAAAGTCACGGGCGCCACCGTTCACTTCGCGGACGAAGGTGTCGACACGGGCCCCATCGTGCTCCAGGCCGCCGTGCCCGTGCTCCCGGGCGACACGGAAGAGACGCTCTCGCGGCGCATCCTGGAGGTCGAGCATCGAATCTTCCCCGAGGCCGTGCGCCTGTTCGCCGAGGGGCGGCTGGTGCTGGACGGCCGGAGGGTCCACATCAGGGAGAGGGCATGACCAAGGTGGGACGTGCACTCCTGAGCGTGCACGACAAGACGGGCGTCGTCGACTTCGCGAAAGGGCTCTCTGCCCTTGGCATCGAGATCGTGTCGACGGGCGGGACGGCCAGGCTCCTCCGCGAGTCCGGCGTCCCCGTAGTTGACGTGGCCCAGCTGACGGGCTTTCCGGAAATGCTGGACGGCCGCGTCAAGACCCTCCACCCGAAGGTGCACGGCGGCATCCTCGCGCGCCGGGATGTCCCCGCCCACATGCAGGCCCTCGACGCTCACGGCATCGGTCCCATCGATCTCGTGGTGGTCGCCCTCTATCCCTTCGAGCAGACGGTGGCCAGGCCGGGCGTGACCCTCGACGAGGCCGTGGAGAACATCGACATCGGCGGCCCCAGCATGATCCGGGGCGCGGCCAAGAATTCGGGCGCGGTCGGCGTGATCACGGATCCTTCGCAGTACGCGTCCGTGCTGGATGAGCTCCGGGCGAGGGGCGGGACATTGACGGCCGAGACGCGCTCCCGTCTCGCCCTCGAGGCCTTCCGGCGCACCGCGCAGTACGACGCGGCCATCGCGTCGTATCTGGGGAGGATCGCGGCAGGTCCGGAATCCGGCGGGGCCTTCCCCGCGCGGCTTTCCCTCGAGGCCGAGCGCCTCCAGCACCTTCGCTACGGCGAGAATCCCCACCAGGCCGCCGCCTTCTACCGTCCCGTGGGAACGGCCCTCGGCCTGGCCGCGGCCGAACAGCTCCACGGGCCGGAGCTCTCGTACAACAATCTCCTCGACTGGTCGGCCGCCCTCGGCCTCCTCCTCGAGTTCGACGATCCCGCCGCCGTGGTGATCAAGCACACCAATCCCTGCGGCGTCGCCCTGGGCGCGCACGTGGCCGAGGCCGTGAGCCGCGCCAAGGCCTGCGACCCCGTCTCGATCTATGGCGGCATCGTCGGCGTTAATCGCCGGCTCGACCTGGGGACGGTCAAGGAGCTCTCGGGCATCCTCCTCGAGATCCTTTTCGCCCCCGACTTCGCGGAGGACGCCCTCGAAGAGCTCCGGCGGACCAAGAAGAAGTGCCGCGCCCTGCGCCTGCCCTGTCTCGCCGCCGACTACCCGGGACGGATGCGCGACGTCCGGAGCGTCCTCGGCGGCCTCCTCGTCCAGGAGGCCGATCTCACGGATCTCGATCTCGCGGCCCTCAAGGTCGTCTCGCGGCGCGCCCCCACGGAAGCGGAGATGCAGGCGCTCCGCTTCGCATGGCGCGTGGCCAAGCACGCCAAGTCCAACGCCATCGTGCTGACCACGGCGGGCCAGGTGGTCGGGGTGGGCGCGGGACAGATGAATCGCGTGGACTCGGCGCGCCTCGCCGTGATGCGCGCGCGCGCCAGCGGCCTCGAGACCAAGGGCACGGCGTGCGCCTCCGATGCCTTCTTTCCGTTCCGCGACGGTCTCGACGTGGTGGCGGAGGCGGGCGCGACCGCGGTCATCCATCCCGGCGGCTCCCTCCGCGACGAGGAAGTGGTCAAGGCTGCCGACGAGCACGGCCTGGCCATGGTCGTCTGCGGCATTCGGCACTTCAAGCATTGAGCCTCCGGGCGGGCATGCCGCAGCCGGAGCGGATCTTCACCCTGCGCGAGCTGACGCGGCTGCTTCGGCTCACCCCCAAGCGCGCGGCCCAGCTCAAGCGCCTGGGGCTGCTCCGCGCCGACACGGCGGGCTATCGCTTCCGGGACATCGTGGCGGCGCGCGCGGCCGCGGCCTTGCTCGGGGAGGGCGCCACCGTGCGGCAGGTGCGGGCCGCCCTCGACGGCGCCAGGCGCCTCGCCCCCGGCGCCGAGTCGCCCCTGGCCGAGCTCCGGCTCCTCGTCCACGACCAGCGCATCGTCGTCGAGCAGGACCGGCTGCGTCTCGACGCGCGCACCGGTCAGGGCCTCCTCGACTTCGCCACGGGCGACCTCGAGCGCGAGACCCGGGAGTCCCTGGCCATGGGAATGGTCAGGCCGCTCGTTCCCCCGGCGGACGCGGCGGAGACGTGGTTCTCGCGCGCCTCCGCCTGGGACGGCGATCCCGAGCGCTGGGAAGAGGCCGTGGACGCGTATGAGCGCGTGGTCGGCATCGATCCCGGCTATGCCGCGGCGTGGAACAACCTGGGCCTCCTCCAGCACCGCATGGGGCGGTACGAGAAGGCCGGCGCCTGCTACCGCGCCGCCCTCGAGGCCGATGACTCGTGCTGCCAGGCCGCCTTCAACCTTGGCTCGCTGCACGAAGACCTCGACGACGTCACCACGGCCATCGTCTGGTACCGGCGCGCCCTCGAGATGGAGCCCGACTACGCGGATGCCCACTTCAACCTCGCCGGCGTCCTCGGCAAGGCCGGGCAGCCGGACGCCGCCGCGCTGCACTGGCGGCGCTACCTGGAGCTCGACCTCGGGTCACCCTGGGCGCAGATCGCGCGCTCGCATCTCGAGGACCCGACGTCGCCCTCCGACCTTCCGGACGACGACGGCGACGAGAAGCCGGAGGCGGGGGCATGAAGGTCCTCCTGGTGGGCGGGGGAGGGCGCGAGCACGCGCTGGCCTGGAAGCTCGCCCAGAGCCCGCGGCTCACGCGTCTCTACGCCGCTCCCGGCAATCCCGGCATCGCGGCCCACGCGGACTGCGTGCCGGTACGGGACACCGACCTCGATGAGCTCGTCGCGCTGGCCCGGCGGGAGCGCCTGGAGCTTGCCGTGATCGGGCCCGAGCTTCCCTTGTCCCTCGGTCTTCGTGACCGGTTGAGCGACGCCGGGCTGTCGGTCTTCGGCCCGAGCCAGGTCGCCGCCCGCCTCGAGAGCTCCAAGGCCTTCGCGAAGGATTTGATGGCCCGCTACGGCATCCCCACCGCCCGCTTTCGCGTTTTCCAGGACGCGGACGCCGCGCGGCGCTTCTGCCGAGAGCTGGGAGCGCCGCTGGTCGTCAAGGCCGATGGCCTCGCCGCGGGCAAGGGCGCCATGGTCTGCGCCACCCTGCCGGAGGCGGACGCGGCCATACGGCTCTGCCTGGACGAGGACGCGTTCGGCGCCGCCGGGCGCACGGTGGTGGTCGAGGAGTTCATGACGGGGGAGGAGGCTTCCTTCTTCGTGATCACCGACGGTGTGTCCGCCCTCCCCCTGCCCGCGGCCCAGGATCACAAGACGATCTTCGACGATGATCGCGGCCCCAATACGGGCGGGATGGGCGCGTACTCGCCCGCTCCCGTCATGGACGAAGCCATGACGGGCCGGGTCATGGACGAGATCGTCACGCCGACGCTGGCCGCCATGGCGAAGGAAGGCGCGCCGTACGCGGGCGTGCTCTTCGTCGGGCTCATGATCGGTCCCGACGGCCCGCGCGTGGTGGAGTTCAATTGCCGGTTCGGCGATCCCGAGTGTCAGGCCATCCTGCCCCGCCTCGACGGGGACGTCCTTCCCGTCTTCGAGGCCGTGGCCGCCGGACGCGGGCTGCCCGCCTCCCTGCGCTGGCGGCGCGAGGCCTCCGTCTGCGTCGTGCTCGCCTCGCCGGGCTATCCGGGGACACCACGCGCCGGGCTCGCCATCGAGGGCGTGGAGGCGGCGGCCGCGCTCCCGGGCGTCAATGTCTTCCACGCCGGCACCGCGCGCCGCGACGGCGCTCTCCTCACGGCGGGCGGGAGAGTCCTGGGCGTGCAGACGCTCGGGGGAGACATCCGCGCGGCCATCGAGCGGGCGTATGACGCCGTGGGCAGAATCCGGTTCGAGGGGATGCAGTTCCGCCACGACATCGGCAGAAGGGCGCTCGCCCGGGTGTGAGGACGGTTCCGTGAGGCTGACCGGAGTGATCCAGGCAGGTGGACGCAGCGTCCGGATGGGGGGCGAGCCCAAGGCCCTCCTGGAGGTGGGCGGCCGGCGCATCATCGAGCGGGTAGCTGATGTCCTTCGCCAGGTCACCGACGAGCAGCTCCTCGTGACCAACACGCCCGACCGCTACGCCTGGATGGGACTGCCCATGGTCCCCGACGTGTTTCCCGACGCGGGATCGCTCGGAGGAATCTATTCCGGTCTCAAGGCGGCGGGGGAGGCTGCCTTCACCGTGGCCTGCGACATGCCCTTCCTCTCTGCCGCCGTCGCCCGCCTCGTGACATCGCGCGCGCCCGAGGCCGACGTGGTCGTGCCCGTCGTCAATGGATTCCACGAGACCCTGCACGCCTGCTATGCCCGCGCTTGTCTCGGGCCCATCGAGCGGAGGATCGCGGCGGGCCGGCTCAAGATCACGGGTTTCTTCGACGAGGTGCGGGTCGTGGAGATTCCCGAAGCCGACCTCGCCCCCCTCGGAGACCCCGCGCGGATCTTCATGAACGTCAACACTCCCGACGAGCTTGCCCGAGCGCGGGCCCTGGCCGGCGAGCGCGGCTGATGGACGAGCAGGCGGGCGGCCTCGGGCTGTCCTCCATCCGGGAGATCAACCATCTCCCTCGCGAGATGGTCGAGGCCCTCTACCTCCGCCTGGTGCCCGAGGATCTGCTCGAGCGCTTCCGCATCGATCCGCGCACCCTCACGGGTCCCGAGGGGACGCGGCTCGTGCAGATCACCGCGCCGGAGGACAAGCCGTGGGCGCGCGTCGAGGTGCGCTCGTCGACCCAGGACCGGGACCCCGCGCTCCTGGTGGACGTGGAGACCTCGCCCCTCTCCGTGCCGGAGCTCGCCTTCGTCCAGATCACCGATCCCGCCGCCGCCCGCTACGGCATCGACCGCGACCTCGACGGGCGCGACACGCTCTTCGGGACGCTGTCGCGCAACGTCGACGAGGAGACGCGGGCCTTCAAGGACGGGCTGGCGCCCGGGCAGGTCCGCCGGGGGCTCCGCCTGCTCCCGGGCGTGCTCGACGCCATGGACGGGTTCTGCCGCCTGATCGGCGCCGAGGTCTATCTCATCGAGCCCCTCTTCTATCACTCGGCCGTGCTCTACGAGCGGCACGGGTGCGGCTATCTCCTCGGCCGCGAGGTCATGGACCGCCTCCACGCGGAGTTCTCCGAGGGGGGCGGGCTCGCCACCGGGCTCGACGGCTCCACACCGTTCCGCGTGCCGGAAGCGGGTCGCACGGTGCGCGGCCGGAGCTGGGCCCTCCACGACGGGATCTCGAGGGGCGGCTGGGGCGGGGTCAAGATGTACAAGGCGGCCGGACGGCGGGCGGACGTGAACACATTTCCAGGTGGAATATACTGAGCGGGTGAAGCGCAAGAAGCCGCTGCACGCGCAGGTCCGCAAGCCCATGCCGCGCAAGCCGCCCAAGGTGGAGGTGCCGAAGACCGTTTATCGCCGTCGCCCCAAGCACCCGAAGCCGTCGGCGGGCGACGCATGACCCACGCCGAGCGGCACCCCTGCGTCATCGTCCACTATCACGAGATCAGCCTCAAGCGCGGCAATCGCCCGCTCTTCCTGCGGAGACTCCAGGAGAACATCGCGCGGGCGGTGAGCGATCTCGGCCCCGTCACCGTCGTCCAGCGCCCCGGGCGCATCGTGATCGATCTCGAGGGTCACGCGCATGCGGAGGCGGCGCGAGAGCGGCTCGACCGGGTCTGCGGCATCGCCAATCTCGCCCTGGCCGTCCGCACGGGCTCCTCCACGGAGTCGCTGAAGCGGGCGGTCGACCACGTCATCGGGTCGCGGTCGTTCTCGTCGTTCCGGATCACCGCGCGGCGCGCCTTCAAGACCTTCCCGCTCACCTCGGTCGAGATCAACCGTGAGCTGGGCGCGCACGTGCTGAAGGTGAGGCCGGAGGCCCGCGTCGACCTCGAGCACGCCGAGCTCAACGTCCACGTCGAGGTGCTCCCGCACGAGGCCTTCGTCTACGCGGACCGGCGGCCGGGGGCGGGCGGGCTGCCCGTGGGCTCGGGGGGCACGGTGATGGCGCTCCTGTCGGGCGGCATCGACTCGCCCGTGGCGGCCTGGCGCATGATGAAACGCGGGTGCCGTGTCCACTTCGTGCACTTCCACAGCGTGCCGTACCTGCCCGATGCCTCAATCGGCAAGGCCCGCGAGCTCGCGCGACGGCTGACGCAGTGGCAGTACGTCTCGCATCTCTACCTCGTTCCTTTCGGGGAAATTCAACGAGAAGTCGTGCTGGCCGTTCGCCCCATGGCCCGCGTGGTCGCCTATCGCCGGCTCATGGTCAGGATCGCCGAGGCGCTGGCGCGCCAGACGGGCGCTCTCGCCCTCGTGACGGGGGAGAGCCTGGGCCAGGTCGCCTCGCAGACGCTCCACAACCTGGCCCGGATCGACGAGGCCGCCACCATGCCGGTGCTGCGGCCCCTGATCGGCATGGACAAGATCGAGATCACGGAGGCGGCGCAGCGGCTCGATACGTTCGAGACCTCCATCGAGCCGGACGCCGACTGCTGCACGCTCTTCACCCCCGCCCATCCGGGCACCCGCCTCGGGCGGGAGGAGATCGAGGCGATGGAAGCGCGGCTCGATACGGACGCCCTCGTGCGGGCGGGCGTGGAGGGCGCCTCCCTCGAGACCTTCGACTTCCCGCGGGGAGCGGGGGCCCATGTGCCGTCTTCTTCACGCCGTCCGCGCCTCGCCCCGCCCCGTCCGTGAGCGCGACGCTCAGCTTCCTCGGCGCCGCGGGCACGGTCACGGGCTCCCGGCATCTCCTCGAGAGCGGCGCGAGCCGGCTCCTCATGGACTGCGGCCTCTTCCAGGGGCTCAAGGAGCTGCGCCTGCGCAACTGGGCGCGGTTTCCCGTGCCCGCGCCGTCCATCCAGGCCGTCCTCCTGAGCCACGCCCACATCGACCACTCGGGCTTCCTGCCGCGGCTCGGCAAGGAGGGCTTCACGGGGCCCATCTACTGCACAGGGGGCACCGCCGATCTTCTCAAGATCATGCTGCCCGACGCCGCGCACCTCCAGGAAGAGGAGGCGGAGTTCGCCAATCGCCACAAGACCTCCAAGCACGATCCCGCGCTGCCCCTCTTCACGGCGGATGATGCCGCGCGCGTGCTGCGCCTGGTGCGTCCCGTCGGCTTCAACGGCTCGTTCAGTCCGAGCGCGGGGGTGACGGCGCGCTTCCTCAACTCCGGCCACATCCTGGGGGCGGGGCTCATCGAGGTCAGGATCGACGGGCGCGTCGTGGTCTTCTCGGGCGATCTCGGGCGTTACGGCGTGCCCATCATGCGTGATCCCGATCCCGTGCCCGCGGCCGATGTGCTGCTCGTGGAGTCCACCTATGGCAACCGCCTCCACCCCGCCGACGACCACCACGACAAGCTGGCGGGCGCGGTGGCGCGCGCGGCGGCGCAGCGGGGGTGGCTCCTCATCCCCGCCTTCGCGGTGGGGCGCTCGCAGGAGATCCTCTACGATCTCCGCGAGCTGGAGGACGCGGGACGCATTCCCTCGCTGCCCATCTATCTCGACAGCCCCATGGCCATCCAGGCCACGGCCGTCTACGCGGGGCACTCCGAGGAGCATGACGAGGATCTCGCGCGGGTCGAGGCCTCGGGGGCGCGCCCTTTCGGTCCCAAGGGCCTCAGGATCTCGCGAACGGTGGAAGACTCCAAGCGGCTGAACGACACCGACGGGCCCGGCATCATCATCGCGGGGAGTGGCATGGCCACGGGCGGGCGCATCCTCCACCACTTCCTCCGGCGTTTACCGGAGTCGCAGACCACCGTGCTCTTCGTGGGCTACCAGGCGGCGGGCACCCGAGGCCGTCTCCTCAAGGACGGCGCCCGCGAGCTCAAGATGCTCGGCCAGAGCGTGCCCGTGCGCGCGGCCATCATGGTCAGCGACTCCTACTCCGCGCATGCCGACCAGGGCGAGATCATGCGCTGGCTCGGCGGCTTCACCCAGCCTCCGGGCGCGACCTATATCGTGCACGGCGAGCCCGACGCCGCCTCGGCCCTGCAGGCCCTCATCGCAGCGCGGCTCAAGTGGCGTGTCGAGGTCGCGCAGGATGGCCAGCTCGTCAGCCTTGGCTGAGCCCGCCGGCTACCGCGTCTTCCGGGCTCTCTCGCGCTTCCTGGTCGCCGTGTTCTACCGGCGCGTCGAGGTGGCGGGGCTCGAGCGCCTGCCCCTCTCCGGGCCGCTCGTGGTCGCCGCCAACCACAACCAGGGCCTAATGGACGGTATCCTCCTGGTGGCCGCCCTGCCGCGACGCCTCCGTCCCGTGGCCAAGGCGCCGCTCTTCCGCTACCCGATCATCGGCCAGCTGACGCGGCTGTCCGGGGCCATCCCGGTTCACCGACGCCAGGACAAGCGGAGCGGCGCGATCGACAACCGGGCCATGTTCAGCGCGGCGGAGCGCGCCCTCGCCATGGGAGACGCGATCCTGATCTTCCCCGAGGGCGTGAGCCAGCCCGAGCCCGCGCTGATGCCGCTGCGCACGGGTACGGCGCGGCTCCTCCTGGGCGCCGCGCGCGATTCCGGACCCACCGCGACCCTGCTCCCCGTCGGGCTCATGTTCCGCGAGCCGGGCACCTTCCGGGCTGGGTCGGCGCTCGTCCTGGTGGGGGAGCCCGTGCCGACGGCGGATCTGGCCGCGCTGCCGACGCAGGAAGCCGACGTGGCGGTACGGCGGCTGACCGAGCGGCTCGGAGAGGCCCTCCAGCGGCTCATCGTCGAGGCACGTGATCGCCACATCCTGGATCTTGTCCACGCGGCCGAGTCGATCTGGCGCGAAGAGATGCCGGAGGCCGCGCGCGAGCCGGAGGATCGCGCGGCGTGGCGGCAGCGGGCCGCGCGCGCCTACCACTACCTCGCCACGGTCGAGCCCATCCGCGTGGCCGCCCTGCGCTCGACCGTCGAGCGTTACGTCGGGGATCTCGAGCGAGCCGGCCTCACCGACCGCGACCTCTCGCGCGGGTACCGGGCGGGCCCCGTGGTGCGCTACGCCTTCCGCGAAGGGAGCGCGCTGGTCCTGGGGCTGCCCCTGGCCTTCTGGGGCGTGATCATCCACTTCCTGCCGTACAGGCTGACCGCGCTCGCCGTGCGCGCGCTCCGGCCCGAGGAGGACGTGCTCGCCACCTACAAGGTCATGGCCGGGCTCGTGCTGTATCCCGCTGCCTGGGCTCTGGAGGCCTGGGGGGCCTGGCGCCTGGGCGGGAGCGGGCTCCTCGCCGTCTTCCTCCTCTCGCTCCTGCCTGCGGGCTTCTTCGCGCTCGCCTGGACGGAGCGCCTCGAGCGGATGCGGCGCGAAACCCGCGGGCTCCTCGCCGTGCTCGTCGACCGTGATCTCCGCGGCCACCTGCTGGCGCGGCGACGGGCGATCATGGAGGAGTTCCAGGATCTCCTGCGCCAGGTGTCGGAGCCCGTGCTGGACGGGAGCGCCTCGTGAGGCCCTGGCGCATCGTCGCCTGGACGCTCTACGACTTCGCCAATTCCTCCTTCGCCGCCGTCATCTTCGCCACCATCTACGCCACGTACTACGCGATGGCCGTGGTGGGCAACCAGAGCGGGGCGGGGGACCTCTGGTGGGGTCGCGTGATCTCGGTCTCCATGGGCGTGGTCGCCGTCACGTCGCCCTTCCTGGGCGGGCTCGCCGATCGCGCGGGCATTCGGCGCCCTCTGTTCATCGCCTTCACCTCCCTCGCCGTCCTCTCCACCGCTCTCATGGCCACCGTGCATCCGGGCATGGTGATGTGGGGTTTCATCCTGGGGGTGCTGGGCAATGTCGGCTACGAGGGCGCGCTCGTCTACTACAACGCCTACCTGCCCGATCTGGCCCCACCGAGCCATCAAGGCCGCGTCTCGGGCTGGGGCTTCGCCACCGGCTACGCGGGTTCGATTGCGGCCCTTCTCGCCGCCTACCCGTTCGTCCAGGCCAAAAACTACGGCGGGGCCTTCCTGACCACCGCCGTCCTCTTCTCCGTGTTCTCGCTCCCCGCCTTCATCTTCCTTCCCGAGCCTCACCGCGGACGCATCTCCGTGTGGCAGGCCGCGAGGGAAGGGGGCGCCGAGGTGCTGTCCACCGCGCGCAAGATCCTGCGCATGCGCGACCTGCGGCGCTTCCTCGGAGCCTACTTCATCTACGAGGACGGCGTGAACACGGTGGTGGGCTTCTCCGCCATCTTCGCCGCCCAGACCCTCGGCTTCCCCATGGGCCAGCTCATCGTCCTCTACATCGTGGTCCAGGTCTCGGCGCTCCTGGGCGCGCTGGCCTGGGCCTGGCCCACCGACAAGCTGGGGCCGAAGCGGGTGGTCATGGTCACCCTCTGCCAGTGGACGGCCGTCGTGATCGCCGCCTACTTCGTGGAGACGCAGGGGCAGTTCTGGGCGCTGGCCGTGCTGGCGGGCACCGGTCTCGGCGCCGTGCAGGCGGCCAGCCGCGCCTTTCTGGCCGGCCTCTGCCCCGCGGGCATGGAAGCGGAGCTCTTCGGCTTCTACTCGCTGTGCGGCAAGAGCGCGGCGATCATGGGGCCGCTCGTCTTCGGCGGCATCTCGCATGCAGCGGGCGGCAACCAGCGGGCGGGGATCCTCGCCATCGGCACCTTTTTCCTGATTGGTCTCATCTTGCTTTCGCGCGTGAAAGCCGGCGGCCCCGCGCGAGCTTAGCGGGCCGCTCACGCGCAGGGGGCCGGCCGCCCCGCCTCTGGAGGGCGTGGAGCAGGGCCTGCAGGGGTGGGCTCAGAGGCTTGTCGCGTCTCCTGATGATGCCGAGCCGCCTGATCAGGGGCGGGGAGAGCGGGACGACTCGCAGCGTGCCCGCGCGCGCCTCGGC
>DASQAK010000055.1:0-9379 GCA_035635755.1 Candidatus Methylomirabilota bacterium
CATCATGGCCGCGCCCCATTCCAGATTCACGCTGATCTGCTCGATGAAGGGCATCAGGATGAACACGGCCAGGGGCACCATGGGCACGAGGTTGGCCAGGACGACCCCCGTCACCGTCCCTCCGATGGCGTAGCGGTAGAGCGTCGTGGCGAGGGGAATCGCGTACGTCATCTGGGGGATGAGGAGGGGCAGGAAGTAGAGCAGGAGCAGGAGGGCCTTTCCCCGGAAATTCCTCCGGGCAAGAATATAGGCTGCGGGGAACCCGAGGAGCAGGGCCAGGACCACGACGGTGAGGGCCACGAAGACCGTCACGCCGAGCACCCGCCCGAGGTCGAAGTTCGTCCACGCATATTGAAACCATTCCGTCGTGAATCTCGGGGGGACGGGTGTTCCGAACCACCGCTTGGCGAAAGCGCTGACCACTACGTGACTGACGATGCCGAGCAGGTTCAGGATGAACCCGAGGACGAACATGTATAGCGCCAGATGCCACAGGCGGTCGCGCATGGTAGTCAATTTGATCTGGGGGGAGCGGCGCCGCTCCTCCCCCAGGCCCCCCCCACCGCACTCATCCCACGTGGTGCGTCGCAGGCCGACTGGTTCACGGTGGTTTAGCGCTTTCCGACGCCCATGGTGGGCGCCATCACCAATCGCCGCCTGAAGAGAACGATGACGACGAGACCCGCGAGCTGGAACAGGCCCATGACCACCGCGATGGCCGAGGCGTACGACATGTCGTAGTGCTCGAAGGCCTGCTGGTAGGCCGCGATGGCGATGGTGCGCGTGGCGCCGGCGGGCTGACCCAGCAGGATGGCCGAGGGAAATACCCCGAAGCTCAGGACGAACACGAGGGCGAAGGCGATGGCCAGCCCCGGGGCGATGAGAGGAAGCATCACCCTGGAGAAGACGATCCACGGCCCGGCGCCGAGAGTCCTCGCCGAGCTCTCGAGGCTCGGATCGATGCCCGAGATGTAGCCCAGGAGCATGAGGAAGCAGAAGGGAAACTGCTGCATGAAGAGCGACAGCATGACGCCGGTGTAGTTGTGGGTCAGGGTCAGGGGCTCCTGGAGCAGCCCTGCGGCCAGGAGGATCTGGTTGAACCAGCCGCGGCCTCCATAGAACCCCAGGATGCCCTCGGCGAGGAGGATGACGCCGAGGGAGATGGGCAGCACCAGGATGGTGGTGATCGTCCGCTCGAGCCAGATCCCCCGTCGCATCCCGTAGGCCAGGAGGAGGGCGACAGCCACGACCACGACGGTGTTGGGGACGGCGATGCCGAAGGTGATCCACACCGTGCGGTACTGCCACTCGTCGCTGAAGAAGGCGACGTAGTTGGCGAGGCTGAGGCCGCTCTGCTTGGCCGGCCGCAGGCTCAGGTAGATGCCGTGGAGAAACGGGTACACGAACATGATCACCACGTAGAGGAGCGACGGCAGGAGACAGACGACGGCCATCGCGTCGAGCTCGCTCGCCTCGCCCACGCGGCGCCGCCTCACGCGGCGGGCTCCCGCGGGAGAAAGATCACCTTCTCGGCCGGGAAGGTCACGGTCACCGGCTCATCGGGGGCGAGGGAGCGCGGCGTACGTAGCCACACCTTGGGCCCGGCCTCCAGGGTGAGGACCGCCTCGTTCTCCCGTCCGAGATACTCGACGATCTCGACCTTGCCCCGGAATCGATTGGCCCCTCCGCCCTCGGGGCCGAGCTCGACGTCGTCGGGACGGATGGCAGCCACCGCGGCCGCGCCCGGCGGCAATGGGTGGCGCGCCCGTCCCCTCACGCGCATGCCGTGGCCCGCCCCCTCCACCCCGTTGGCGTCGACGGCCGTGACCTCCACGGGAAAGAAGTTGCGGAACCCCATGAAGTCGGCGACGAAGAGGCTCTGCGGCCGGTCGTGGATCTCGGAGGGTGGGCCCGCCTGGATCACCACGCCGTCCCGCATGACCACGACCCAGTCGGAGAGCGAGAGCGCCTCCGTCTGATCGTGGGTGACGTACACGGACGTGAGGCCGAGGCGGGCATGGAGGCGCTTGATCTCCGCCCGCATCTCGATCCGGAGCTTGGCGTCCAGGTTGGACAGGGGCTCGTCCATGAGAAGCAGGCGCGGGTGCAGGACGAGGGCCCGCGCGATGGCCACCCGCTGCTGCTGGCCTCCGGAGAGCTGGCTGGGGTAGCGCTCCTCGAGTCCCGGGAGCTGCACGAGGTCGAGCATCGCCCGCACCGCTTCCCGGATCTCGGGCGGGGACTGGTGCTGGAGCTGCAGGCCGAAGGCGATGTTGCCGAAGACGGTCAGGTGAGGGAAGAGGGCGTAGTTCTGAAAGACCATCCCGAACCCCCGCTTCTCCGGGAGAAGGTGGTCGATGCGCTCGTCATCGACCCACACCTCGCCGTCGCTCTGCGGGATGAGACCGGCGATGATGTTCAGCGCCGTCGACTTGCCGCACCCGCTCGGCCCCAGGAAGGTGACGAATTGGCGGCCGCGCACTTCGAGGGCGAAGTCGTGGAGGACCGTCTTCGCCCCGAAGCGCTTGGTCAGCCGGAAGCGCAGCGAGTGGAGCGGCTGGCTCACTGCTTCTTGATCTTCTGCGCCCCCACCTCCTTGTCCCAGCGCTCGATGGCGTAGTTCAGCCTCTTCACCTCGAGCATCGGCGTCACCTTCCATTTCTTTCCGATCTCGTCGTATTCCGGCCGCCAGATCTCCTTCACGTACGTCTGCAGATCGGGCGGAGCCTTGTCCAGGGTCGCCGCCTTGATGGAGGGCCCGATGAAGGCGCGCCACGTCAGGACCTGCTGCTCGGGCCGGCGCATGAACTTCATGAGGTCCAGGATCACTTCCAGCTCGGCGGGGGACACGCCCTTGGGGATGGCCCAGTAGTGGCCGTCGATCACGAAGGTCGTGTTCTCCAGGATGGTGATCTTCGATTCGGGCGGGATCATGCCCTCCGCGCGCGGCTTCATGTCCCACTCCATGATGCCGGCGATCATCCACCGCTGCTCCTGGGCGAACTCCTTCAGCGTGAAGCCCGTTCCCGTGGGGTAGTACTCGATCGATTGTCCGAGCTCCTTGAGGAAGGCCCACGTCTTGTCCCAGCCCTTCTCCGGATCCTTCGGGTCCCGGTCTTTGAGGACATAGGACATGCCGGCGAGGATGGAGCGCCCGGGGCCGCTGTTGGCGGGTCGGGCGTAGAGGAACTTGCCAGGATTGGCCTTGGCCCAGGCCAGGAGCTGCTCCGCCGTCTTGGGCGGATTCGGCACTTTCTTCGGGTTGTAGATCAAGACGGGGCCGCCATTGCTGACCACGGACGGCAGCAGGTACCCCTCGGCCTCGTCCTGCAGGGCGCGGCCGGCATCGGTCAGCTCGTCCCTCGGGAACATCTTGTCGTAGGTGGGGAAGAGCTTGACGAGCTGGCCCGCGGAGATGAGCTGGGAGGCCGCGGACTGTCCGGTCATGATCAGGTTGATGTCGAGTCGGCCGGCGTCCTGCTGGGCCTTGATCTTCGCGGGCAGCTCGGGCTCGGGGGCCCGCTGCGTCTTGATCTCCTTGACCTTGTTCGGGAAGGCCTTCTTGTAGTTGTCAAGAATCACCTGGACCGAGCTGAGGTCACCGGCCACGTCGATCACGGAGATCGTGACAGGCTGCTGTGCCTCCGCGGTTTCAAGGAAGGCGAGGAGCGGCAGCGCGGCGAGAAGCCACCACCTGCGCGGTCGACGTTGACCCATGGAGAGCCTCCTGCGGCCCATTCTCCGGGCCGGCGTCACGAGTAGGGAGCGGAGCGCGAGCTTCGGAAGAGGCGCGAGCGCGACTATCGGGTAGACCCTCGCCCGTGTCAAGACCGTTCACCTCGCTCGCGCCGTCGCAAGCTCGAGGTAGCCGGGCACGGCCAGGGCCGCGAAGGCAGTAGCCACCGGGAGATCTCTTTCCTCGTACCAGCCGGCCTCGTGCAGGAGGTTGATGGTGCCGAGCGTCCGCTCGTTCCAGACGACGGGCACGTTGAGCACGGACTGGCAGCCGAGGGTGAGGATCAGCTCGTGGTCGAAGAAGACGGCGCGGATGTCGTCGGCCGTCCGGCCCACATAGGGACGCCGCTCGCGGAAGAGCCGCTCCGTCCATGGCGAGGGCGTGACCGGCTTGCGCCCGCCCACCGGATAGGCCGCGGGCTGGTTGCTGTAGCGACGCTCCGACTGCGCGGCGTCGGCATGGTAGACGAGCACGGTGAAGAGCTTGTGGCCGATGACGGCGCCGAGGGCGAGGTCGAGGGCCGCGAAGAGCGCGTCGGGCTGGCCGGACTCGCCGCCGGCCCGCGCGACGGCGACCAGGTGAGGCAGCGGATCTGCGAGAAGCGTCATGATGGCGGGGATACTACCGTATCCGTCGCAGCGTGTGCGCTATACTCCCGCAGCGAGATGATCGCCGCCCTGCTTGCCTGGTGTTTCCTCGTTACCGTCTTCGTCGAGCCAGCCTGGCCGCAGGATCAGCCTTCAGCCTCGCCGTCTCCGCCCATTCCCGTGCCGGAAATCTCCGTGCGGTCCGAGGAGGTCGTGACCTCCCTTAAGGCGCTCGACGAGCGGCTGACTCCGAGCGCGGAGCTCGCGAGCATCGACGCCCGGCTCCCCGCCATGGCCGACCGGATCCAGCGCCAGCTGACCGAGACCCAGCGGATGCTCGACTCCGAGCCGCCGCTGGCCGTGCTGATCAATCTCGCGGACGCGTGGCGGGGCATCGCCACGGATAGCGGGGCATGGTCCGACCTCTTGACGCGCGAGGCGGTCGTCGTGGAAGGCGAGCTCGACCGCCTCAACCGGCTTGCCGATCAATGGTCGCGCACTCGCGAGGAGGCGCGACGCTCGCAGGCGCCCCCGGCCGTGCTCCAGCGCATCGACTTGACCATCAATGCCATCGGGCACAGCCGGAGCAGCGCGCTGACCCGCCGGGCCAGCATCCTGAGCCTCCAGGCCCGCGTAGCCCAGCAGCTGGCCCTCGTCCAGGACGCGCAGGCGCGGGTGGCCCGGGCGCGCGGCCTGGATCTGGCGACGCTCTTCCGCCGCGACAGCCCGCCGGTGTGGCGTGACGCTGACCGCGGGCCCGTGCCCTGGCGGGAAGTCCCCGCCGCGCTGTGGGCGGGGCTCGCCAGCGAGGGCAGGCTCCTCGCGCAGTTCATGGCCGACCGGCCCGAACGAGGCACGGTCCACGCTTTGGTCTTCGTGGCCTTCCTTGTCTTCCTTCGGATCGGCCATCGCCACGCGCGGCACTGGAGCGAGGACGATCCAGGCCTGGCTCGCGTGGCCCAGATCTTCCAGTTCCCGATTTCCGCGGCGCTCGTCCTGGCTCTCACGGCCACGTTCTGGCTCTATCCGCGGCCCCCGCTCGTCCTGCGCAACGTGGTCGCGCTCCTCATGCTGGTGCCGGTCATCCGCATCCTGCGACGGCTGACGGCGCCCACGCCTCCTATCGGGTTCTTCGCGCTTGGCGCCTTCTTCCTGGTCAACCGCGTGCGCGAGCTCGCCCTCGACGTGCCGGGCCTCGAGCAGCGGATCTTCGTGGTCGAGATGCTGGTCGCGGTGGCCGTGGTCATGGTCGAGCGATCTCTGGCCCGCCGCCGCGAGGCTCGCGAAGCCGCGGCCCCTCCCGTGCCCTCCTCATACCGCGTGGGGGTGCCTCCGCCGCTCTTGTGGATCGCCCTCGCGGCGCTCGTGATCGCGCTCGTGCTCGGCGCCGCCGGATACATGCCGATCGCGCGGCTCATCGGCGATGGGGTGCTCCGGAGCGGTTATGCCGCCATGCTGCTCTATGCCGCCGTCCGGGTGGCTGACGGCCTGCTCGCCTGGGCGCTCCGCAGCTGGCCGCTCATCGGCCTTCAGATGGTCCGGCGTCACCGCGCGCTGCTCGAGCGTCGGCTTCTGCGCCTTCTCCGGTGGGTGGCGATGTTCTTTTGGATCGCGCTGACGCTCGACGCGTTGAGCCTGCTCGATTCCGTCCGCGGATTCCTCTTCGGTGGTCTCGCTGCCTCCGTCACCCGGGGCACCCTCACCATCTCGCTGGGGGATGTCCTCGCCTTCGTCATCACGGTCACCCTGGCGTTCCTCGCTTCGCGGTTCGTGCGATTCGTGCTCGAGGAGGACGTCTATCCCCGGCTCCTGCTCGCGCGCGGCCTGCCCTATGCGCTGTCCGTCCTCATCCACTACGCCATCCTGCTCCTGGGCTTCTTGCTCGCGGGGGCGGCCCTGGGCGTGGACATGAACCGGGTCACCTTCCTGACGGGTGCCTTCGGCGTGGGCGTGGGCTTCGGCCTGCAGTCCGTCGTCAACAACTTCGTCTCGGGCATCATCCTGCTGCTGGAGCGTCCGATCCAGGTGGGAGACGTGATCCAGATGGGTGACCTCGAAGGGATTGTCCGTCGCATCGGCATCCGCTCCACCACCGTCCGCACCTGGCCGGGCGCGGAGGTGATCGTGCCGAACGCCACATTGATCTCCGACCGGGTCACCAACTGGACCCTGTCGGACCGTCGGCGTCGCATCGACCTGCGGATCGGCGTGGCCTACGGCGCAGACCCCGAGCGGGTGCTCGATCTTCTCCGTGTCACGGCGCTGACCGTGCCCGGGGTCATCGCCGAGCCGGCGCCGCTCGCCCTGTTCAAGGAATTCGGGGACAGCGCCCTCGACTTCGAGATCCGCGCCTGGACGGACCGGTTCGAGGATTGGCTGATCATCAAGAGTCGGCTCGGCGTCGCCGTCAATGCCGCGTTCAAGAAGGCCGGGATCGTCATCCCGTCTCCCCAGCGTGACGTCACCATCCGCTTCCCTCCTCCAGAGGAGACCTGACCCATGTCCCGGAAGTCCTTCACCGTCGGCATCGTGGGGCTCGGCTTCGGCCGCGCCCATATCCCCGCCTTCCAGGCTCACGATTGTGAGGTGATCGCCCTCTGCCAGCGCGACGAGGCTGCCGCGCGGGTGGTGGCGGAGCGTTACGGCGTGCCTCGCGTGTTCGACCGCTGGGAGCGGATGCTGACCGAGGCCAAGCCGGAGATCGTGGTGATCGCCACCCCGCCCGCCCTGCACGAAGCGATCGCCCTCGCCGCGCTCGGGGCGGGCTGTCACGTGCTCTGCGAGAAGCCGCTCGCCATGAACGCGGCGCAGGCCCGCTCCATGGTCGAAGCCGCCCAGCGGGCCCGCCGCACGGCCATGACGAGCTTCAACTTCCGGTATCCCGCGGCCATGCATCGTTTCCACGCCATGGTCGAGGCGGGATCGCTCGGCCGGATCTTTCACGTCAACCTCCGCCACTTCGCGCCGCGCTTCGCCGATGAAGCGGTGCCGTCGACCTGGCGCATGGACCGGGCGCAGGCCGGTCATGGGGCGATGGGGGACATGGGCGTGCACCTCATCGATCTCGCGCGCTGGAACTTCGGCGAGTTCAAGCGCCTGACCGCCCAGGCGGGCATGGCCCATCCCACCCGTACCATGCCCGGCGGCGTGAAGCCCGCGGACGCCGAGGACTACTGCGCGGTGACGGGGGAGCTCGCGTCGGGCGCCCAGGTGACGCTGACGGTGAGTCGCGCGGCCTACGGCGTGAACGAGCAGACGCTCGAGGCGTACGGCACGGAAGGGGCGCTCCTGTACCGCCTCGATCGGGAGACACCCCGCTGGTGGCGCGGCGAGCTGCGCCACGGGGGCAAGGGAGCCAGCTCCCCTCCCGTCAAGGTGTCCGCCGGGCTGCCCAAGGGCGCGGGTGAGGGCGATGCCATGGAGGTCGTGGGCAAGACCACCATCGCCCCGCTCGTGAAACGCTTCCTCGCCGCCGCGCGCAAGGGGCAGAGCCCGTCGCCGTCCTTCGAGGATGGCCTCCGCGCGCAGCTGGTGCTCGACGCGGTGCTGGAGTCCATTGCGTCGGACGGCCGGATGGTGTCTATTTAGGGCCACGCACTCACGAATCCTTTCGCCACGCCCAGGGGGACCGCCGATGGAATTCGAATACTCCAAGAAGACGAAGATGTACATGGAGCAGCTCACGGACTTCATGAACAAGCACGTCTACGCGGCGGAGCCCGTCTTCGCCGAGCAGCTCGATCAGGGGTCGACGAGATGGCAGATCCCGCCCATCATGGAGGAGCTCAAGGCCAAGGCGCGCGAGCGCGGGCTCTGGAATCTCTTCCTCCCCGAGAGCGAGCGGGGGGCGGGGCTGACCAATCTCGAGTACGCGCCGCTCTGCGAGATCATGGGACGCTCGCCCATCGCGCCCGAGTCCTTCAACTGCTCGGCTCCCGACACCGGCAACATGGAGACGATCGAGCGCTACGGCACGCCCGAGCAGAAGAAGCAGTGGCTGGAGCCGCTCCTCGAAGGCAAGATCCGCTCCGCGTTCGCCATGACCGAGCCCAAGGTCGCGTCGTCGGACGCCACCAACATCGAGTCCAGCATCACGCGGGACGGCGACCACTACGTCATCAACGGCCACAAGTGGTGGACCTCGGGCATCGGCGACCCCCGCTGCAAGATCCTCATCTTCATGGGCAAGACCGACGCCAAGAACTCCGACCGGTACAAGCAGCAGTCCATGATCCTGGTGCCGCGCGACACGCCCGGCATCAAGATCCTCCGCATGCTCAAGGTCTTCGGCTACGACGACGCGCCGCACGGCCACGGGGAAGTCGTCTTCGACAACGTGCGCGTCCCCGCCTCCAACATGCTCCTGGGGGAGGGGCGGGGCTTCGAGATCGCCCAGGGCCGTCTGGGGCCCGGCCGCATCCACCACTGCATGCGCCAGATCGGCGTGGCCGAGCGCGCGCTGGAGCTGATGTGCCGCCGCTCGACCAAGCGCATCGCCTTCGGCAAGCCGCTCGCCGACAACGACATCACCCTCGAGCGCATCGCCCAGTCGCGCATCGAGATCGACCAGGCGCGGCTCCTCGTCCTCCACGCCGCCTACATGATGGACACGGTGGGCAACAAGGCCGCCAAGCAGGCCATCGCGGAGATCAAGGTCGCGGTGCCGAACATCACCCTGGCCGTGGTCGAGCGCGCCATGCAGCTGCACGGCGGGGGCGGGGTGAGCCAGGAGTTCCCCCTCGCCTCCATGTGGGCGCACTCGCGCACCCTACGCTTCGCCGACGGGCCGGACGAAGTGCACCGCCGGCAGATCGGCCGCCTGGAGCTGCGCAAGCACGCCTGATCGCTGCAGCGCTCTCTCCTCAGCGGAGAGGGCAGGGTCAGGGTCTCGGGGCTGCACGATCGCGAGACTTGTCACGGGTAGCGCTATGCCCGCGACGGCGACAAGCGCCTGCCTTCGGCGGCGACGCGCACGGTTCGGTTGAACCTCACGCGCGGCGCATGTATCTCGGCGGATACACGAGAAATCATTTTTCCGCTTGACAGCTTCGCCGCC
>DASQAK010000056.1:0-6622 GCA_035635755.1 Candidatus Methylomirabilota bacterium
CGCAACGGCAGCGGTGCTGATCGGTCTCGCCACGGCCGTCCTCTGGCTCGGCTGGCGGGTCGGCGCCCGCGACGCGGCGCGGCCGGGCTAACTCACCTCCTCGCGACGCTCGGTGTACACTCCCCGGGTGATCACCCGCCCGTTCGGAGCCACTGGCGTTGAGGTCGCTGTCGTTGGCCAGGGCACCTGGCACATGGGCGAGGATCGCAAGCTCAGGAAGGACGAGATCGCCGCGCTGTCTCTCGGGCTCGACCTCGGCCTGACCCACATCGACACGGCCGAGATGTACGCCGACGGAGGCGCCGAGGAGATCGTCGCCGAGGCCGTGGTGGGCCGGCGCCACGAGGCCTTCATCGCCACCAAGGTCATGCCCTCGAATGCCTCCTACCGAGGCACCATCGAGGCGTGCGAGCGCTCCCTCAAGCGCCTGCGCACGGACCACGTGGATCTCTACCTCCTCCACTGGTGGAGCGGGCGCCACGCCATCGCCGACACCATGCGGGCCATGGCCGAGCTCTGCGCCGCGGGAAAGACCCGCTTCGTCGGGGTCAGCAATCTCGACGTCGCCCAGATGGAGGCCGCCCAGGCCGCGCTCGGCGGGATCCGCCTCGCCTGCAACCAGGTCCTCTACCACCTGCGCGACCGCGCCATCGAGACGGACGCGCTCCCGCACTGCGAGCGCAAGCGGATGGCCGTGGTCGGCTACACGCCGCTCGCCCGCGGCGGATTCATGCGGGGGACGGTGGCTGACATCGCGAAGCGCCTCGGCAGGACGCCGCGCCAGGTCGCCCTCAACTTTCTCACGCGCCGGCCCGCCTTCTTCACCATCCCGAAGGCGGGGCGAGCCGAGCACGTGCGCGAGAACGCGGGCGCCCTCGACTTCACGCTCACCCCTGAGGATCTCTCGGCCGTGGACGCCGAGTATCGGAGCTAGACATGCCCACCCAAGCGGTGCGGCACGCCATGGGAGAAACACGATGAGAGTCGGCATCTCGCTCACGAGCAGCCACAACGTCACGGACCCCCGCGAGGGCGCGCGCTGGATGATCGAGCGCGCGGCCGCCGCGCAGCGCGCCGGCCTCGACTCCCTCTTCGTGGGCGATCACCATGCGACTCCTGGTCCCTACTACCAGAACGTGCCGATGATGGGCCGGCTGCTCGCGGAGTGGAACGACAAGCCCGCGGGCTGCCTCTTTCTCCTTCCCCTCTGGAATCCCGTGCTGATCGCCGAGCAGGTCGGCACCCTGGCCGCCATCGCGCGCGGGCGCTTCATCTTCCAGTGCGGTCTGGGTGATGGCCAGGTGCAGTTCCTCGCCATGGGTGCCAATATCAAGCAGCGCCCGTCGGCCTTCGAGGAATCCTTCGGCCTCGTGAAGCGCCTCCTCGCCGGAGAGACCGTGTCCTCTCAGGGGCGCTTCGTCGTGGAGAACGCGCAGGTGGCCCTTCGTCCCATCCAGCCCGTGGAGTACTGGATTGGCGCGAGCGCCCGACCGGCCATCGACCGCGCCGCGCGCATCGCCGACGCCTGGCTCGCCTCACCCGGGCTCACCCTCGAAAAGGCGCGGGAGCAGGTCGGCTGGTATCTGGATGGCTGCGCCAAGCACGGCAAGAAGCCGACGGCGGTGGCAATCAGGCGGGACATCTACGTGGGCGAGTCGGCGGCAGAGGCGGAGGCGGTCGGTCAGGCCATGGTCAAGGCCGGCTATCGCGGCTTCGACCCCGCCGCCCTCGTGTGGGGCTCCGTCGAGCAGATCGTGGAGAAGTTCCGCGCCTTCGCGCCCCTCGGCTACACGGACATCATCGTCCGCCACCTGACCAACGACCACGCCAAGGTCCTCGGCTCCCTCTCCCGTCTCGCCGAGGTCCACCGCGCGCTTCAGCGCTCCTGAGACTTCGACAGCCGCTCGTCCTGCGCTCAATGGATGCCTGCCGACAATGTGCCGGGCAGGGCCGGGGGCATCCCCCGTGGACCACACTGACCCGCAACCCGCCACGGCCACTCGTAAGGGGCCACGAGACTCAGGTCTCTTCCTTCGGCAGCGCGCAGAAGATATGGGTCCACGGGGGATGCCCCCGGCCCTGCCCGGCACCGCGTGGAACCGGGGCAGCAGTTCCTCGGCCAGGCGGGAGGGCAGTGCTGGGGAGTGCCGGCTGGCGGGTCTCCGTCGGGAGCGAATCCGACGAGCCGTAGCGCGCCCCGAAGCGCAGGGCGCCTCCGCCGCGCGAGTCGTCCCCGCCGTGGGCGGGGCGGCGAGCGACCCCCGTCTCGGGGGATGGGGGGGCTAGGCGGAGGCGCCTTCGCTAGTGTGGCGCGCGAGGCGAGGAGGTTGAGCGGACGACGGAGACCCGCGAGCCGGCACTCCCCAGCGCTGCCCGGCACAACGACGCGCGATCCGGTCAGGTGCGGAGGTGAGGCAGGACGGTCGAGGTGAAGCGCTCGAGCTGGGCGAGCTGATCGTCGCCCACGAAGCGGATGCAGAGGTCCGTCACGCCCGCCTCGGCGTAGCGGCTCAGGGAAGCGATGACGGCGTCGGGAGGGCCCAGGCCCATGGCGCCCCGCTCGTGGACACCGCCCCCATAGTAGGTGGCGAGGAACTCGGTGGTCACACGCTGGGCGGTCGCCACGTCGTCCTCCAGCCGCACCGTGGTGTACACGCAGAGGGGAAAGTCGGGGCGGGCGCGATCGTAGCGGGCCAGCGCTGTTTCCCCGAGCTCCCGCACGAGACGGCACTCGTCGTAGTGGACGTACGTCGTGATGATCCCGTCTCCGAGCCGTCCGAAGCGGTCGAAGGAGGCCGCGAGCATCTCGCCCCGATTTCCCGCCGTGATCAGGACGGGCGGCCCGGCGTCGTGCCAGGGCAGCGGTCCGATGGTGTGATCGGCCAGCTCGAAATCGTCGCCCCGATAGGTCACCGGCTCGCCGCGCCAGAGCATGCGCCAGGTCTCGATGTGCTCTTCCAGTCGACGGGCGCGCCGCTTGTGGTCCATGCCGCACGCCGCCCACTCGCGCTCGGCGGACGGCAGGCTCCAGCCCACGCCGAGACCGAGGACCACGCGCCCTTTGGAGATCTGATCGACGTTGGCGATCTGATGCGCGAGGACGACGGGTTGGCGGAGCGCGGGCAGGAGCACGGCGGTGCCGAGCCGGACCCTCGGCGCGATGCCCGCGATGTAGCCGAGGGTCGTGATCGGCTCGAGGCGCGGCTTGGCCACCACACTGTCGCCGACCCACACCGCGTCGTAGCCCGCCTCGTCGGCCAGCCGAGCCATGGCCCAGCATTCCTCCACGGGCGGCCGGCGCGCGGACTGCATGATGACGCCGCGGGTGGGGATGAGGATGCCGAGGCGCGCGGACGACACGCAGTCTCCGCTCAGCTCTTCGCGTGGCCGAGGTGGCGGCCGATGAAATCACGCATGAGCGCGATGCACCGGTCGGTGTCCGCCCCCGCGCGCCCGATGAACCCGTGGCGGGCGCCGGGGAACCGCTCGCGCTCGAGCCGGCCCCCCGCCTTCTCGTACGCTTGCGCGAAGGCATCGGTGATCTCGGCGGGCACGTTGTCGTCGAGCTCGGGCTGGGCGAGCCACACGGGCGGCAGGGCACGGGCGAGGCCGGCGTCCACGATGCGGGTGACGCTGGCATCGGCCATGGCGGCCTCGTCCTTGAAGTAGCCGCGATGGGAATTGATCAGCCGCTGGGCGTCGAAGCCGGAGGGCGAGGGCGGCTCTGCTTGCCGGCCGAGCACGTAGCGATAGCGGGCGATGGGGTCGGTGACAGGATAAAGGGCGAGCACGAAGGCGACCCCGTCGTCGTGATGACCGCCGTCGAGCGATCCGTCGGGCAGGAGGATGGGGACACCGGCGTGCTCCTCGGCGCCGGGCGTGACGGACACGAGCAGGGCGAGATGGCCGCCGCTCGAATGGCCGGTGAGCCCGATCTGCCCGGCGTCGATCTGGAGCTCGCGCGCGTTCGCGCGCGCCCAGCGCACCCCCGCCGCCACATCCGCGCTGCCCGCGGGATGCTGATGGTCCGGGCCTTGGCGGAAATCGAGCGAGATGACGACGAGGCCGCAGGCGGCGAGCCCGCGCCCATGCAGGACGCCGACGGTCCGATCGAATCTCGTCCAGGCGCCGCCGTGCACGTCGACGAGCGCGGCGAGGGGCGCGGCCGGCTCCCCTTTGGGGCGATAGATGCGTGCCTGCAGCTCCATCCCCGCGGGCCGGGCGAAGGGGACGTCGCGCTCCTCGACTTCATAGGGACCGCGGGGATCGAAGCGAATGGTCATGGGCATCTCCTCATGGACTGCGCACTCCCCAGAGACCGGAGGCGACGCGCGCCTCGTAGTAGTGACCGTACGGATGCAAGAGACCCATCTGGGCGAGCACCCAGGCCCGGCTCCGTCCCCCCGCCCAGAATTCCGTGAGCCACTCCGCGCCGGGCGCCACCACGCCCTCCGCGAGCACCACGCTCCGGACGCGCTCCCCCGGGACCAGAGCTTCCAGATCCGTGCCCTCCAAGGTTTCGACCACGGCCAGCGTCCGGGTCGTCACCGCCTCCCAGTAGCCGCGGAGCGCTTCCAGATCGATGCGCAGGCTCAGCTCGTCCACCTCGGCATCGCTCATGCCGGTGCCGACATCGCGACGTGGCACCTTGAGACGTCCGAGCCATCCCTCGTCCAGGGCCTGGGGCCGGTCGGAGAGAAAGCGGTTCACTCCGACGTCCTCGATCCGCGCGGAGTGCCAGAGGAGCCACGCCACCGTGTTGACGCCCGGATGCGGGCGGCCCCGGAGCTGCGCCTCCGAGAGCTTGGAAAAGAGGCCGTCGACCAGGCCGCCGTGGAGATCGTTGTAGCGCGACAGGAAGAAGGCGATGGCGTCCATAGGGTTAGCGCGACTCGGCGATGGCCTTGATGGCGCCTGGATTGTCGAGCGACGAGAGATCGCCCGGATCCTTGCCGAGATACGTCGCTCGGATCACCCGGCGCATGATCTTGGCGCTGCGCGTCTTCGGAAGGTCGGCCACGAAGAGCACGCGCTCGGGCTTCAGCGCCTTGCCCATCTGGTGCGCGACAAGATCCGAGAGCTCCGCGCGAATCTTCTCCCCCGGCGCGGTGTCGGGGCGCAGGACGACGAAACAGATGACGGCCTCGCCCTTGACCTCGTGGGGCACGCCGACGGCGGCGGACTCGGCGACGGCGGGATGGCTCACGAGCACCGACTCGACCTCCGCCGGCCCCACGCGCTTGCCCGCGATCTTGAGCGTGTCGTCGGAGCGGCCTGTCACGAACCAGAAGCCGTCCTCGTCGATGTAGGCCCAGTCGCCGTGGACCCAGACGTCGGGCCAGCGCGACCAATAGGTCTCGAGGTAGCGGTCGGGATCCTTCCAGAAGCCGGCCGTCATGCCCGGCCAGGGCCTCGTGATCACGAGCTCGCCCACCTGCCCTCTCACGGGCTTGCCGTCCTCGCCGAAGACGTCGGCGGCCATGCCGGGCGCGGGGCCGTTGAAGGAGCACGGCTTGATGGGCGCAATGGGAAAGGAGGTCACGATGCCGCCCGAGATCTCCGTCCCCCCGGAGTAGTTGATGATGGGCACGCGGGAGCGGCCCACGTGCTCGAAGACCCAGCGATAGGGCTCGGGGTTCCACGGCTCTCCCGTCGAGCCGAAGATGCGCAGGTGGGGCAGTTCGTGCTGGCGCGCCCAGTCGGCGCCGTAGGGCATGAGGGCCCGCACCGCCGTGGGCGAGAGTCCCATGACGGTGACATGGTGGCGCTCCGCGATGGCCCAGAGCCGGTCGGGCTTGGGATAGTCGGGCGTGCCCTCGAAGAGCACGAGGGTGGCGCCATTGGTCAGCCCGCCCAGGATGAGGATGGTGCCCATAACCCAGCCCATGTCGGTCAGCCAGAAGAACCGATCACTCGAGCCGAGGTCGAAGAAGAAGGCGGCATCGTGGCCGATCTTCATCTGCAACCCGCCCTGGGTCAGGACCACGCCCTTGGGCTTGCCCGTCGTCCCCGACGTGTAGGTGATGCAGCACGGCCGGTCCGCCTCGACGGGCAACGCCGCGCACTCGGCGGATTCGCGCGCCATCGCCTCGTGCCACCAGACATCGCGCCCCGGTATCCAGGGCACCTCGCGGCCGAGACGGCGGAGCACGAGGAGATGCCTGACCGACGGAGAGAGGGCGGCCGCCTCGTCGGCGGTCTCCTTCATCTTGACGACCTGACCGCGTCGCGGAAAGCCGTCGGCGGTGAGCAGCACCTTGGCCTGGCAATCCACGAGGCGGGCGGACACCGCCTGTGCGCCATAGCCGGAGAAGGACGGCGAGTAGATGGCGCCGATCCGGCAGATGGCCATGATGGCGATGGCCGCCTCCGGGCCCATGGGCAGGAAGAGACCGACCGCGTCGCCCGGCTCGACGCCCAGGCGCTTGAGCACATTGGAGAGCCGGTTGACCTCGCGCAAGAGCTCTCGATAGGTGAGGGTGCGGACGTGGCCGTCCTCGGCCTCCCAGATGATGGCGGGCTGCTCGCCGCGGCCTTCGTCCACGTGGCGGTCGACGCAATTGTCGGAGAGGTTCATGAGGCCGCCCTCGAACCACCGCGGAAAGGCGATTCCCCGCGAGGT
>DASQAK010000057.1:0-21416 GCA_035635755.1 Candidatus Methylomirabilota bacterium
GACGATGGCGACGACGCCCTTGATCGACGGCAGGCTCACCCGCCAGAACTGCTGCCACGCGGAGGCGCCGTCCACCGAGGCGGCGTCGTAGAGATCCTGGGGCACCGTCTGCATGGCGGCGAGGAAGGACACGCCGAAGAAGGGAAAGCCGCGCCAGACATTGGCCATGATGACGGAGAGCATGGCCAGATCCGGATTGCCCAGCCAGTGGATGCCCGCCCCGATGATGCCGAGGTCGTGGAGCCCGACGTTGAAGAGGCCGCGGTAGAGATCGAGCAGCCAGCGCCACGTCAGCGCGATGACCACGGTGGGGATGACCCAGGGCAGGAGCAGGAACCCGCGCAGGAGCTGGTTCCCGCGCACCGCCTTCTGGAGCGCCACAGCCATGACCATGCCGATCACGAGCTTGGTGCAGATCGAGCCCACCGTGTAGACCACGCTGTTCCAGGCCACGATGCGGAAGCGCGGGCTCTCGTAGAGCGCGGAGTAGTTCTTGAGCCCGACGAAGTGGGCGGGATAGCCCACCATCTTCTCGGTCAGGGAGAGCCAGATCGCGTTCAGGAAAGGATAGGCGATGAGGGCAACGATCAGGAGCGCGACGGGGGTGATCAGCACATAGCCGAGCAGCCTCTCCTGGATACGATTGATCCGGAACCAGGCGGGGCCCGCAGCCCGCGGCACCGTCGCCGCGGGCTGCGCGAGAATCCACTTGGTTCCGGGGGGGAGCGACCGCCGCTCCTCCCCCGGCCCCCCCCACCGTCCTGGGGTCAAGACGTGAGCTCGCTCACTTGACGGGCAGGCGGTCGTAGATCTCCTTGATCCGCTTGTCCGCCTCCTCCACGGCCTTTTCGGGCGTCACCTTGTCCACGATCACCCGCGTCATCATGTCCGTGAGCACGTTGCTCGAGACCACTTCCGCCGCCGCCGGCGTCGTCGGGCCCGGCCAGCCCACGGGCCGTCCGAGCTTCACTGTCTCCGCGATGACCTTGCCGTCCGGCGTGTTCCAGTACTCGTGGTTGATCAGGCTCTTGAAGAGCGGTACCGCCTGCTGGAAGGAGCCCGTCATGTACGTGGTGAACTTCTCCTTGGACATGAGGCAGGCGACGAGCGCCCGCGCCTCCTTCTGCTGCTTGCCGTCCACGGGAATGCCCCAGTTCATCACGAAGGTCAGGGCGAGGTTCCGCCCCGCCGGCCCCTTGGGCATGATCTTGATCGCCGTGTCCTTCCGCAACGGGTGCTTCGTCGAGTCCTCCTGAAAGAGAATGCTCGGGCCGTTGGGCGTGAAGGCGATCTTGCCCGCCATGAAGGCCTCGTTGTTCCCCGAGCCCGACCACGACAGGTAGTCGAAGGCCGCGGTCTTGTCCGTCGTGTACGCCGGCGTCACCACCTTGATGGCCTGCACGGCCTTGTCCTTGGGGAGGCCGGTGAACTTTCCGCTCTTGTCCACCCACGCTGCGCCATAGGACCACAGGAGGCTCATGGCGGGATCATAGCCGTCGCCCGTCCGGTTCCACGGGAAGCCCTGCGGAAAATCCTGGAGCCCGGCCTTCTTGATCTTGATGGAGATCTCGTTGATGGCGTCCCACGTGTCGGGAGGCTGGGCGCTCACCTTCTCGAGCAGGTCCTTCCGGTAGAACAGGATGAGGGGGATCGCGTAGTGCGGCACCGCGTAGAACTTGCCGCCGAACTTGACGGCGCCCTCGGCGTTCTGGGCCAGCTCGCCGAGCTCTTTCGTCACCGTGCCCACGAGATCGGAGACGTCCGAGAGCCGGCCCAGGTTGGCGAGCCGCGCCGGCCCCACCGCGTCCAGCTCCGCCACGTCGGGCAGCGTCTTGCTCTCGATGGCCGCCGTGTACTTCGTCCACATGTCGTCGAAGGTGTAGGTCTGGATCGTCACCTCGGCGCCGATCTTCTTGCCGCACTCCTGGATGCTCGTGTCGAGGATCTTGTCGGCGGGCGGAATGTAGGTCTTGAGCCGCCAGAGCGTCATCTTCACGTCGGCCGCGGAGGCCGGCTGCAGCGCCACGGCCAGAGCCAGGACGGCAGCGGAGAGAAGAATCCATCGGAACACCTTGGACATGTAGGCTCTCCTTTGAGCACGAGTGCAGTGCGCCGGGTGAGGTCCTTGTAAGCGGCGCCACCGGTATTGTCAAGAGCCCGTCTTGACAGTCCAAAGAGGGCGCCGCATCATCGAGCGCGAGTATCAGGAGATTTCGATGGCAACGTCGACGGGTACCCTCGGCATGACGCGGCTGCACCCCAAGTTCGGCGTCGAGATCAGCGGCGTGAACCTGCGCCAGCCTCTGGACGACGGCACGTGGGCGCACATCTGGGAAGCGTTCAACGAGCATTCCCTCCTCGTCTTCCACGACCAGCCCTTCACCGACGAGGAGCAGATGCGGTTCGCGTCCCGGTTCGGTCCCCTCGAGACCACGGTGAAGACGCTCGGCAAGGAAGACCGCCTGCATCCGAACCTGGTCGAGCTCGCCAACGTCGACGAGGACGGCAAGCTCATGGACTGGTCCGATCGCCGAATGCTCTACCAGAGCGGCAATCAGATGTGGCACACCGACTCGTCCTTCAAGCAGGTACCGGCCCAGGCCTCCATGCTCTCCGGTCGCACGGTGCCGCCCGAGGGTGGTGAGACCGAGTTCGTCTCCTGCCGCGTGGCCTGGGACACGCTTTCTTCGAAGATGCAGCGCCGGCTCGAGGGAAAGGTCGCCATCCACTCGTTTGCGTACTCGCGCGGGCTCATCGACCCGACACTGCTGGGCAAGGAAACCGAGGCGCTGTACCCGCCCGTGCGTCAGGCTCTCGTCCGCACGAATCCTCTCAATGCGCGGAAGACGGTCTATATCGGCTCGCACGCATCGCACATCGAGGGCATGCCGGTGGACGAAGGGCGCGCGATCCTGAAGGAGCTGCTCCAGATCGCCACGCGCCCGGAGCACATCTATCAGCACCGCTGGCGCCAGCACGACCTCGTCATCTGGGACAACCGCTGCCTGCTCCACCGCGGGCGCCCCTGGGACTCCACGCGCTATCCGCGCATCATGCACCGCACCACGGTGGCCGGCGAGGGGCCCACCGCTTGAAAGGAACTCAGGACCTCGACCGCCGCCGGGCGACATAGTCTCGAGCAATCGTCGGAAACTCTTACAATTCGTCCCCTGGAACAAAATCCCTGTCCTGTAACGTGCTCAATTGGCGAACGAGTTCGGACTGGCGCAACTCTTGCGAACGTCGGCACAAGAAGGCGGGAGTGGTATCTCCTTCGACAGGGGGGGGGGATGGGAAATCTATCGAAGATCGCGGGGACAGTGCTCGGCACGACCACCCTGGCTGCGCTACCGATTGCGGCCGATGCTGGGTTGATCGTCGAGAACGAGGGCGTCACTCCGAACGACACCTTCCCTGGCCAGAGCATCGCTGTCGGCGACACCTTCGCCGGGACAAACAACGGCGCCACGGATCCCATCGACTTTCTCCGCTACACGGGTATGCAGGCCGGAGGCGCCTTCGACTTCACGGTGCAGCGCAACTCCTGCTGTCCCGGCAATACTTTCCCGTTGGATGCCGCTCTCTACTCTGATCAGACCACCACGATCAACCCTCCCGCGCCGATCGATCTCTCCCTTGGCGATACGAAACATCTTCAGGGACAGGTGCCCGGGAGCGGCCAGCTCGTCCTGGGAGTCAAGCTGCTGTCGAGCGGTACCCACCCCTTCTTCGAAGCATATACGGTCTCGCTTGCCGTCACGCCCCCGAGCCGCGTCACTCAGCCAGCCACAATCGCGCTCCTGCTGGCGGGGTTGACGGGCTTACAGGTATTGCGACGCCGGAAGCCCCGCTAGTTTCTCGCCGCCCCGCCCTCGATGGCGAGCAGTCCCAGTGATCCCGACAGCTTGGTGCCGTCGGGACCCGGCGATCTGACCTTCCAGAAGCGACTCGAGGAAAGCCAGTGGTGGCCGTCCGAGCGGATGGGCGATCACCAGCTACGTCAGCTCGCGCTTGTGGTGGCTCACTCCCATGGCACCGTGCCCTTCCACCGCTCGCGCCTCAAAGAGGCGGGGCTCGATCCCGCGCGCCCTCTAGATATCGAGCGGTGGAGACGGCTTCCCCCGCTCACGCGGCGGGACATCCAACGGGCGGGCGACGAGCTCTCCAGCAGCAAGGTGCCGTCCGGCCACGGCAAGGTCATCACGACGAAGACTTCAGGCTCCACGGGTACGCCGGTTTCGGTGCGGGGAACCATATTCGATGCCATGGTCGGCAAGGCAATTACGCTCCGCCACTTCTTGTGGCATCCTCACGATTTCTCAGGAAAGCTCGCGTCCATCCGACGGGTCAAGGGTGACCGCTATGAATATCCCCATGGCCTGAAGCAGTCACGGTGGGACGACACGGCAACGTTTCCGTTCATGACGGGGCCCGCGGTCGCCCTCAGTATCAGCGCGAGCATCGCCGAGCAAGCCGAGTGGCTCGGGCGGCAAGATCCCGACTATCTCCTGACGTATCCCTCGAACCTCCGCTTCCTCGCCGAGCACTGCCGGACGCACGGCATCACGCTGCCCCACCTCGAGCACGTGATCACGATGGGCGAGGTGCTCAATCCCGAGACGCGGCAGGAATGCACCCGCGCGTGGGATGCCCCTATCATCGATGTGTACAGCGCGCAGGAGGTCGGCATCATCGCCCTCCAGTGCCCCACCTCCGAGAGCTACCACGTCCAATCCGAGCGCATCTTCGTCGAGGTGGTGGACCATGAAGGGGCGCCGTGCGGACCCGGCCAGACGGGTCACGTGCTCGTGACGCCTCTCTATAACTACGCCATGCCGCTCCTGCGCTACGAGCTTGGCGATTTTGCCGAGGTCGGAAACCCCTGCCCCTGCGGCCGGGGACTACCAGTGCTGAGCCGCATCCTCGGGCGCGAGCGCAATGCGCTCCTCGTGGCACCCACGGGCGAGCGCTACTGGCCGGCCTTCGGCTCGCGCAAGCTGACCGAGCTAGCGCCGATCGTGCAGCACCAGTTCGTGCAGAAAAGCCTGGATCGGATCGAGGCGAGGCTGGTCACCGAGCGACCCCTGACGCCATCCGAGGAGCGCTCCCTCCGCATCTACATCGAGACGTCCCTGCCTCACCGCTTCGCGGTCACCTTCGCGTACTGCGACGAGATCCCGCGTAATGCCTCGGGCAAGTTCGAGAACTTTGTGTGCGAAGTGACCGTGTGAACGTGGCGCGAAAGAACTTCGGGGCGCGCCGCTCAGAGCCGGGTGGCGATCACCCGCGCGTAGTCGGCGCGCTCCTCGGTTGACGGTCCCGACACCGCGGCCGCACCGGGCCGTCCCGGGTTGGTCGCCACGTCAAGGAGCTCGATCGCGAAGCCGCCCTCCGTCAGCAGCCGCGCGATCTCATCTACCGAGCGCACCGGGAAGGACTGGAATCGCTCGGCATAAGCTTGAGCTCGGCGGCCCGCCTCGCCCGGATCGAGGCCCAGGGTCGCGTGCCGAGCTTCCGCCTCATTGCGCGCCGCCTCGGCGAAACGACGAGCCTGCACGCCATCGAAGCCGAGGACGGCGGCGGCGCCGGGACGCAAACGGTTCGTGAAGACTACCTTGCCGCCGGGCCGGAGGTGGCGACGCCAGGCCGCCACCAACTGTGAACGACTGGCGGGATCGAAGTTGCCCAGGAAGGAATTGGTGAAGACGACATCCATGGGTTCCGAAGGCTCGTGATCACGGACATCGCGGCAATCGGTTGCGATCGTCTCACCCTGTCTGTCCGCGTACCAGCGGCAGAGGGCCAGGGGCGTCTCGCACCGATCCACCACAGCGAGCCGGAGGGCGGCGCTCTCCGCACGGTATGCCCACAAAGCGTGCGCGGGCATCGAGTAGTCGGCGGAGCCCGAGACCATCACCCGTGAAGACTCGCCAGCGCGGGCCAGCCCTCGTAGCGTCTCGATCAGAAAGGCGCCTTGCCCGCCGGAGGTCTTGGCCAGCCCCATGAGCCGCAGGTACTGCCAGAAGCCGTGATACCAGGCGCAGTCCTCTGCCGTCTCGGGCAGCGGACGGCAGTGCGTCTGGGCGAGACGGTAGGCGAGAGGCGCGCTCTCGACGAGCGGCTCCTCGGGAAAAAGGGCGCTCATCTCATCAGGCTTCGGCAGCTTGGCGGTCCCCTGTGCGCTCGCGCGAGGCTGAGGGAATGGCAAGGCTTCAAGGAGCCTGCGGCATGGTAGCACGTTGAACACGGCGAGCGATGGCAGCGTCGGGAATCTCCGGAGCGCGCTTCCTCCGCGAGGCCATCGATATGAGCACGTCCGCCACAGTCCCATCCGTGACCGCGTCCTCGAGGTGCTCTCCACGCCCGCCTGAGCCGAGGGTCATCCCCGGTGCTATACTCCGCGTGCCTTTTCTGAAGTTCACGCGCACAGGAGGTCACTCGTGGCTCACCCGAGCGTCGTCACCCCCGCCCGCTTCACCCAGGGCATGACCTTCGAGCAGTACGTGGCGCATGTAGCCACGCCCGGCAATCTCCAGCGCGAAGGCAGCCGGGGCCCCACGCGCGTGGATCAGAGCGGCTTCCTGCGCGACCGCCATCAGAAGCTGAAGCTCTCCGAGGCGCAGACGGCCATGATCAAGTGGCTGGCCGCCCAGCCCAGCGGGCCCGCCAAGATCCTCGTCATCTCCGAGGAGTGGTCGTCGGACTGCCGGCGTGACGTGCCCGCGTTAGCTCGGCTCGCCGAGGCCGGGGGCCTCGAGCTGCGCATCTTCGCGCGCGACGGCAAGAAGATGAGCCGGGGCAACCGGCCCATGCCAGATGAGTCGCCCAACGCCGACCTCATGGCCGAGTTCCTGAACGAGAAGAATGGCCAGGCTTTCCAGTCCATCCCCGTGGCCGTTTTCTACGACAGGGACCTCCGCGAGCTCTACCGCTACGTCGAGTTCCCCGCCTGCTACCACAAGGACCGGATCCGTGGCCACCAGACGAGCGCGCGGCCCGGCGAGAGTGCCGAGCAGACGACGGCCCGCGCGACCAAGGAGTTCGCGACCATGCTCGCATCGCCCATGCTGGATGTGTGGAGCTCGGCGGCGATCGACGAGATCCTGAGCATGCTCTACGAGCGGGCCGTCGTCGGCTCCCTCGCGAAGTAGAACGGTCTCGGCCCGAACACACGCTCCTCGAGGAGGAACCGCCATGTCCTCATCGCCAGCCTCCCCGACCTCCCTCGATCGACGTCGCTTCGTCCAAGGCGTGGCGGCGGCCGCCGCGGGGGGAGCGCTGTGGCCGCACGCCCTCGCCGCTCAGGCCGCCCCGTGGGCCCAGCGCCCGCCCGGCAACCCTTCAAAGCTCACCTTCGTGGTCTGGCAGTACGGCAAGATCTACGAGCAGATCTCCAAGCAGTTCGAGGACGACTGGGGCATCAAGCTCAATCAGATCATCGAGCCGAACGTCGAGCCGCAGGTGGCCAAGCTCACCACCATGTTCGGCGCGGGTGACGAGGTGGATGTGTCGCTGTCGCCCATCCAGAACCTGGCGAGCTACATCCAGCAGGGCATCGCCGTGCCCATCGACGGGCTGCCCGGCGTCGACCAGTACGTCAAGGACTTCACACCGTTCGCGCGCGCGGCCGCCCAGCGCGACGGCAAGACGTGGGGTCTGCCGTACTTCTCCACGGCCTGGATCTTCATCTACAACGAGGAGCTGCTGGGGAAGGCCGGCTTCAAGGGCAGGCCGTTCAAGAGCTATCCCGAGCTCGTCGAGCAGGCGCGCAAGGCCAAGAAGGACGGCGTGTCGAAGTATCCCATTCTCTGGATCGCCGGCGCGGGATTCGAGCAGCTTCCCGGGACCTGGTTCAATCTCACGTGGAACCGCGGAGGCGTCATCTTCGACAAGCAGCTCGCGCCGCAGCTTGGACCGGGATCGGTGGCGCGCGAGACGCTCAAGTGGTGGCAGAGTACCTTCAAGGAGGAGCTGGCCGACCCCAACTCGCTCAACCTGCGCTTCATTCCCGCGTGCAAGGCCTTCAATGCCGGCCAGCACGTCTTTCTGGGCACCCTGCACCACTACTACATCAGCCTGATCAACGATCAGGCGCAGTCGCCCATCGCCGGCAAGGGACGCGTCCTCGGACTGCCCGGCGACGGCAAGACCATCGGCTACACCATGCTCTACATCCTCACGAGCGCGACCAAGAACAAGGAATGGGCGTGGAAGCTCCAGCAGTACCTGGGCGGGCGCACCAAGAACGGCAAGTACACGCAGGCGCAGCGCTTGGCCCAGGACGCCATGCTGGCGAGCGGCTACCAGTCGGTGATGGAGAGCGATCTCCTGCGCGAGGCGTGGGCGAAGTGGGCCGATGTCCCCGCCGTCCTCGACGTCTTCAAGAAAGCGACCAACTTCGCCGACGTGGTGCCGGCGGTGTCCCAGCCGTGGTACCCGCGGTGGAGCGACGCCATCAACGTCGAGCTGACCGCGTGTCTTCAGGGCAAGATCAGCGCCGATCAGGCCTGTGACAACATGATCGCCGCGCTGGCCACGGCCAAGCGGGGCTGATGAAGCCGGGAGCCGGGACAGACCGGGCAGAGAGCCCGGTCCGTCCCGGCGTCGCGCCGCGCCGGGGCGAGGTCTCCGCAGGCTGGCTCGCGTTTCTTCTCAATGTTCCCACCCTGGCGGGGCTGGCTCTCGTCCTCGCCTATCCGATCTGCTTCGCGGGCTATCTCTCTTTCCACGAGGTCAGTATCCGCCACCTGCGTGCGGGCGAATTCCCGTTCGCCGGCCTGGCGAACTTCTCCCGGCTTTTCCAAGATGACGTGTTCTGGCTGTCCCTGCGGCACACCGTGGTCTTCGTGGTCGCCTCGGTGGCGCTCGAGGTCGTGATGGGCCTCGCCGTCGCGCTGATCATCAGCGACGAGCGCGTGTGGCTCTCGCGCATCACACGCGTCTTGATCCTGATCCCGTGGGCGGTGCCGCCAGTGGTCAACGGCCTCCTGTGGTCCTTCATCGTCAACGCTCAGTACGGGTACCTGAATCGAGCGCTCCACAAGCTGGGACTCATCACCGACTACATCAACTGGCTGGGCCATCCCCGGCTCGCCATGGCCGCCGTCATCGTCGCCTACGTGTGGCGGACCACGCCCTTCAACATCCTGCTCTACCACGCGGCCATCCAGGGCATCCCCGCCCAGATCTACGAGGCGGCAGCGGTGGACGGCGCCTCCAGCTGGCAAAGCCTCTGGCGGCTGACCCTGCCCCTCCTCAGGCCGGTCATCGCGGTCACCCTCATCCTCCGCACCACCTTCAGCTTCATGGTCTTCGACGAGATCCTCGCCATCACTCAGGGCGGGCCCGGCAACGACACCTGGGTGGCCGCCTGGTACACGTACCGAATGGCCTTTCAGCCGCCCTTCAATATCGGCCTGGGCGCCGCCTCCGCGTGGGTCCTGGCCATGATCGTGGGCATGGCCGCCATCGCCTACGTCAAGCTCGTCTACCGTCGGGTCGACTATGCGTGACGGCGTCGTGGGTCGTCGAATGTGGTCGTGGCCCTACCCCCTCACCTACTCAGCCCTCGCCTCGTCGCCCGAGAGGGCGTCTCGGCTCGAACTGCGGCCCTCTCCCCCAGTGGGGGAGAGGGAAATTGCATGATGCGCCTGTCGTGGCCCCGCCGTGTTTTGTTGTGGGCGCTCAACATCTGCGCCATCGCGTTTCTCCTGCTCCCCTTCGTCCCCGTGGTGCTGGGAAGCCTTCAGTCCGAAAAGAGCATGCAGAAGAACGTTCATGCGCTCCTGCCCGAGGAATACACGCTGGCCAACTTCCGGCTCATCCTTTCCGGGGGACGGAGCAAGGGACCGATCTTCGAGCAGGTGACGTACCTGCCCAATTCCGTGGAGCGCGTCCCTTCCGCCTTTCTCAACAGCCTGCTCGTGGGCCTCACCGTGACCCTCATCACCCTGGCCGCCGCGAGCCTCTCGGCCTATGCGCTGGCCCGGCTGCGCCTCCGCTGGACCGGAGCGCTCCTGCAGGTGAGCGTGGTCTGCCGGATGGTGCCGCTCATCGTGCTGATGTTGCCGCTTTACGTGCTGTTCCGCCGCTACGGCCTGCTCAACTCTCTGAGCGGCATCGTCGTGGCCGAGTTCGGGTTACTCCTCCCCTACGCGGTCCTCATCCTCGTGCCCTACTTCTCGGGCTTGCCGTCGGACCTCGAAGATGCCGCCCGCGTCGATGGGTGCACCCGCTGGCAGGCCTTCCTGCGCATCGTCTTGCCGCTGTCCGCACCGGGTCTGGCTGCCTGCGGCGTCATCCTCTTCATCATCTCCTGGCACGAGCTGCTCATCCCCCTCATCCTCGTGTCGCGACCGGAGTTCATGACGGTGCCGGTGATCCTGGCCGGACTGGTCTCCGACTACTTCGTGTTCTTCACGCTGATGATGGCCATCTGTCTGCTTGGCCTGCTGCCCACGCTGTTTCTCGTGCTGGCGCTTCAGAAATATGTGGTGCGCGGGCTCGTGACCGGGGCTCTCAAAGGCTAACCCCTTGCCCATACGCTTCGGCGTGATCGGCTATGGGCTCTGGGGTCGGCATCATGCTGCCGCCATCGCCAAGGCTCCCGGCGCAGACCTGGCCGCCATCGCCTGCGCGAGCGAAGAGACGGCCGCGGCCGCGCATCGAGATTTTCCCGGAGTGCAGGTCGACATCGGCTACGAGAGCCTTCTCGCCCGGCGCGAGATCGATGCCGTCGCGGTCGTGGTCCCCAACCACCTCCACGCGGAGATCGGTGTCGCCGCCCTCGCCGCGGGCAAGGACGTGCTGCTCGAGAAGCCGATGGCAACCACCATCGAGGACTGCGATCGGCTGCTGAACACCGCCCGAAGCCACGGCCGTCTCCTGACCATCGGCCACGAGCTGCGCCTCTCGGCGCAGTACGGCAAGATCAAGGCGTTGATCGACGCCGGCGAGATCGGCACGCCGGCCTATGCCGCCTTCTCGCTGTTTCGCTTTCCTTTCCGCCCGGGCTCGGGCGCTTGGCGGTACGATGCCCGCCGCGTTGGATCCTGGATTCTCGAGGAGCCGGTGCACTTCTTCGACTTCGTCATGTGGTACTTCGAGGCCCTCGGCGACCCCCTCTCCGTGCAGGCTTTCGGCGCGGCGCGGTCGGGCAGCGCAGGCATGTCGGAGAACTTCACGGCCGTCCTCCGCTTTCCCGGCCAGGCTCATGCCACCATCACCGAGACGCTGGCCGGGTTCGAATACCACCAGCTCCTCCACGTCGTCGGCCGCGAGGGCTCGATCCGGTCGTGGTGGTCCGGCACCCTGGACCGCACGCTGCATCCGACCTTCGAGCTGCGCATCGCCCGCAAGGGTCAGGAACACGTCGACACCGTGCCCGTCGAGCGCTCGGGCGAGCTCGTGGAGTTGGAGGAGCAGGCCCGTCAGATCGTCACTGCCTTCGCGGAGCGCCGGCTCCTCGTCTCGGGCGCGGAAGCAAGAAAGCGCGTCGTGGTGTGTCTCGCCGCCGAGCAATCGCTTCGCGAGGCCCGAGAGATCCCGCTCCGCTTCTGATCAGAGCTGGCCGAAGAAGGTCAGGTACTCCGCGCGGAGCACCCGCTCGAGGAGCAGGAGCAGGATCGCCCCCGGAGCCATCAGCACGAGCGCCGTCACCGAGGCGATCTGCATCTCGTAGCCCTGGCTCGCCGTGTACATGTACACGGGCAGCGTGGTCACGAAGGGCGCGCCCACGAGCAGCGTGCCCGTGAACTCGTCGAGCGAGTAGAGGAAGACGAGGAGCGCGCTCGCCACGATGCCGGGCACGGCGAGGGGGAGCGACACCGTCACGAAGGCCCGCGTCGCCGACGCGCCCAGGTTGTGCGCGGCCTCCTCGAGGGCGGGGTCCATGGCCCGGAACACCGCGGCCATGGTCCACACGGCGAAGACGAGGCCGCCCACCAGGTGCACGAGCACGACGCCGGTGATGGTGCCCGCGAGCCCCCAGCGATAGAACTCACGCGTCGCCGCGGCGAAGACGGGAAGCTGAGGGAAGGCCTGGGGCAGGAGAAAAGCGAGCAGCACCAGGGTGCGCCCGGGGAAGCGAAGCCGAGCCAGGGCATAGCCGAGGGGGACTGCGCAGAGGAGGGCGGCCACCGTCACCACGGCCGCGATGCCGAGGCCCGTCTTGAGGGGATCGAGGAAGTCGGCCGTGAGCATTCTCGACCAGTAGCGGAAGCCCAGGCGCTGCGGCCACGCGGCGGGATACGTCCAACGCTCGGCGAGCGACCAGACGACCAGGCTCAGGAGCGGCCCCACGATGACGCAGGCTGCTAAGGCGAGAGCCGCAATGCGCGCGGTCAGCCCGCCGATCCCGCCCCTAGCGGGTGATCCGCCTGACATACACGAGCGCCGCGCCCATGGCGAGGACGTAGGAGACGACGCCCAGCGCCGAGGCCGTCTCGAAGTCGCCGTGCTGGCCGAAGCGGTAGTAGACGTCGATCATCAGCATCTGCGCCCCGCTCCCCCGCCCGAGCATGAGCGGGATCGAGAACGAGGCGAGCATGGAAGAGAAGATGAGCACGGCGCTCACGGCCAGGGCGGGGGCGGCCATGGGCACGAGGATGTCGCGCGTCACCCGCCCGGTGCCGCTCCCGAGCTGGCGCGCCGCCTCGAGGTAGCTCTCGTCGACGCCGCGGAAGGCCCCCAGCAGCAGGAGCGCGGCCAGCCCCAGGTGCTTCCAGGCCAGGGCTACCGCGATGCCGAGCCAGGAGGCCGCGAAGCCCGGGACATACGGGCTCCACACCACGCGGAGGGCATGGCCCACGACCACGAAGGGCACGAAGAGGGGGACCTTGAGGAGGAACTCCACGGGGCCGAAGGCCCGCGCGCGCAGCCAGCCGCAGAGAGGAATGACGGCGGCAAAGGTCAGGGCGGAGCCGGCCGCGGCCACGCCCACCGTGTAGAGCACGTCGCGCGCGTAGAGCCGCCACACGCGCTCGTAGTTGGCGAGGGTCCAGTGGCCATCGCGCGAGAGGCTGGCCACGAGCGAGACGCCCACCGGCCACAGGAACACGAATCCCAGGATGGCCAGGGGCGGCGCGCAGGCGAGGGCCCAGCCCAGGCGCTCGCGCGTGGCTATCGGACGAGCTCCTCGTAGGCGAGCGTGATCATGTCGTGATAGTCCTTGAGCGGCATCTGGCGCGAGTAGCGCGCGAGGTCCTGGGCGGACACGCCCTTGAAGAGCAGCTCGCGGGTCTTGGCATTGATGAGGGGCAGCACCCGGTCGGGATCCACGCCCGGGTACCAGCCGAAGCGCTCGACGATGGCGCGGGCCTGGACCTCGGGGTTGGCGATGTAGTCGATGTAGCGCGTGGCCACGTCACGGCTGGCCGCCTCCCGCGGCACCACCAGGTAGAGCGGATAGATGGGCAGGCCGGGCGCGGGCAGCGACGGCGTCACCGCCTGGTCCATTCGCCCCTCGTTCTTCCAGGCCACGAGCTGGTCGATCCACACCACGCCCATCCAGATCTCGCCGCGATTGAGCGCATCGAGGGTGCCCGCGTTGCCGTTGGTGATCACGGCGCTCTTGTTGAAGTCGCGCAGGGCGGTGATCGCCTCGCGGATGGCGCCGTCCTTGCCCTTGTCCACCGGCCCCTGGGTGAGCTGCTGATAGAGCCCCGTCTTCCAGTACACCCAACCCATGGTGAAGCCGACGCCGGAGACGCCGCCCTTGATGCCGTTGTAGCCGAAGCGGCCGGGGTTGGCCTTGACCCACGCGGCCAGCTCGTCGAAGGTCTTGGGCGGCGCGGCAACCTTCGAAGGGTGATAGGCGATGGCGATCTGGTTGTGGAACATGGGCACAACATAGCCGTCCACGTTGACGCCGAAGGCTTCCTTGACCTCGGCGCCCTTGACGAGCGCGGCGTTCTTCATCTGGGGCACGAAGCGGTGGAGCAGCCCCTCCTTCACCATCTGGGAGGCCACCGTCATGCTCACGAGGGCCACGTCGAGATCCCATGGCTTCCGTCCCGTGTCGGCCTGGGCCTTGATCTTGGTATAGATGGCGCGGCTGGCGGGCTCGCCCGTGCCCGTGCCGACCACGTTGAGGTCGACGGCGGGCTCCATGGCCTTGAAGCCGGGACCGAGCAAGGTCTTGTGGACCTCGACGACGTTGACGTCGGCGCCGATGGCGACGTTGAGCCGCGTTTGCGCGGCGGCGGGCGCGGCGAGGGCGAGGGCGGCGGCGAGAACAGACACGATTCTGACCAGCATGGGTTGGCTCCTTTCAGGGATGATCGGAACGCGGGAAGACTCTCAGCCGGCCAGCGGGAATCTTGACCTCGACGGCGCCGGGCTTCGCGGGCGCCGGGCCGTCGACCAGCAAGACCGCATCGCCCACCCGCACGTAGTGGCGATAGTGCGCGCCCAGGAAGAGACTCTCCTCGAGGATGCCCTTGAGGGTGGTGACGGCCCCGTGCTCGGGCACGGCATCGAGCGTGAGATCGGCCGAGCGCGCGATCACGAGCACGGGCCCCGTGAGCGGCCCGGAATACGCGAGGACCTGATCACCCACGCGCAAGCGCCCGGGCTCGGCCACGGCGTCGAGCCGGTTGGACACGCCGAGGAAGTCCGCGGCGAAGGCGCTCGCCGGCTCGAGATAGATCTCCTCCGGGGCGCCCTCCTGCACGACCTCGCCCGCGTTCATCAAGACCACGCGGTCGGCGATGGCGAGCGCCTCCTCCTGATCGTGCGTGACGTAGATCATGGTGGTACCGATCCGGCGCTGGAGCCGGCGGATCTCCACGCGCAGCCGCTGGCGGACCTTGGCGTCGAGATTGGAGAGCGGCTCGTCGAGGAGCAGCACGCGCGGCTCGACGACGAGAGCGCGCGCGAGAGCCACGCGCTGCTGCTGACCGCCCGAGAGCTCGGTGGGCTTCCGCTGCGCGATTCCCGCTGCGTCGCCGATCTCCACGAGATCGAGGGCGGCCATGGTCTTGCTCAGGACATCGGCCCACGGGAGGCGCTTGCGCCGGAGACCGTACGCGACGTTGTCGAAGACGCTCATGTGGGGCCACAGGGCGTAGTTCTGGAACACCATGGCCGTCCCGCGCGCCTGGGGCGGCAGCGCGGTGACGTCGTCGCGGCCAAAGAGGATGCGGCCCGCGTCGACGGCGACGAAGCCCGCGATGGACCGGAGGAGCGTGGTCTTCCCGCAGCCGGACGGGCCCAGGATGGCGGTGAGCTTGCCCGCGCCGAGCTCGAGCGACACGCCGCGGAGCGCCTCCACCTGGCCAAAGCGCTTCGCGACCGCCTCGATGCCGACAGGGATCACGCGACGGAGGCTAGCACGCGCCTTCGGAGACGGTCAACGACGGGACCGTGAAACGAACCCACCTCCCTCACCCTGCCCTCTCCCTCCTCAAGGAGGGAGAGGGATGAACTTTTAGGAACCCTCTCCCCCGTGAGGGGGAGAGGGCCGGAGTTCGAGCCGAGACGCAGCCGACGAGCCGCAGGCGAGGAGAGCGGCGAGGCGAGAGCTGAATCGAGTGAGGGGGTGGGGCGGTTCCCGCGGGGAAAAGACAGGCGTCTAGGAGAGCCAGCTCCGAGCGCCGCGCGTAGTCTTCGCCGCCCGGATCGCGCGCGCCACCGCGTCCTCCGGCGTCCTCGCTCGGATGATGGGCACGCGCCGGCCTTCGGGCTGGCGCAATCGCCATGTGCCGAGGCCGACGACGGGCTTGCCCAGCTTGATGGCCAGGGCGATCTCGGACAGGGTGCCGTACATGCCGCCGACGGCGATCAGGGCGTCGCACGAGCGCACCAGGATCACGTTGCGTGCCTGGTCCATCCCGGTGACGATGGGCACCGTCACCCAGCGATTGGCGTCGCGGCGGCTGAAGCCGGGCAAGATGCCGACCACGAGGCCGCCGGCCTCGGCGGCCCCGCGCGAGGCCGCTTCCATCACGCCCCCGCGACCACCGGAGAGAAGCCGCGCGCCGGCTCGCGCGATGGCGGCGCCCACGCGCCGGGCAAGGGCCGCCGTGCGCTTGGAGCACACGCCTTCACCGATGACCCCGATCTGGATTTTCGAGCCGAGACGCTGCGCCGCAGGCGTGGCAGTTCGAGCCGAAGGGCGAAGCCGTGAGGCGAGGGCTGAGTGGATCGGCGGCGAGGCGAGGGCTGAGATGAGTGCGGCCACGGCTAGGACGGGGGCGAGGTCTCCACATCGGGAGACGAAGAGAGCGGGCCAAAGTTCTCCATCGCCACCGCGCGGGCCCGCGCCGCGTCGACGTTGTTGGCGCGCTGGCAGGGCGTGGTCTCCTCGAGGACGCGCTCGGGGTCCTGCCAGAGGCGGAATTTCTTGAACCGGTCCTCGAACTCCAGACCGAGGCCGCGGCCGAACACCGTCAGGTAGTGCTCGATCGTGATGGGGCGCTCGGCCTCGAAGACGCACATGTAGCGCTGGCAGCCGTGATAGATCGTGGCGAGGATGTCGACCCCCGCCGCGCGGGCCCGATCGACTTCATCGAGCGCCATGCCGTTCCACACGTCGAGGCCGAGCTGCTCTTGGACGGCCGGCGCGCAGCTCCGCCCGAAGCGCGGGTTGGGCTCGACCTCGACATAGCGAAGCCCCGGCACCGCTTCGAGGAGCTGTCGCCCCGCGAGCCCTTCGCGCCGCCGCGCCTCGCTCACATTGTGGTAGTGGAGGGCAACAGTGGCGTCCACCTTCTGGGTGAGCTGGATCTCCGGCAACTTCGAGACGAGAAATTCCGCGGCGTGGCTCACCTTGTACGGCAGCGTGGCGTGCCGGACCTCGTCGTAGAAGTAGATGCAGGACGGGCACCACATCACGACCTCTTCGGGCTGGTAGCGCTCGAAGAGCTTGAGCGTGTTGTCCGCCATGCCCCCCGAAGCGGCCGTGTCGCCATGCTGGTGGTGGACGATGCCGCAGCAATACGTCGGCCCTCCCACGGCCAGATAGTCGAGCCCCAGGCCGTCGAAGATCGCGCTGATGGTCCGGATCATGTGCGAGGTGCGGAAGACATTGCAGCCGAGGTAGAGCAGGATCTGGTGCCGCTCGCCCTCGCGCGGGGGCGCGGCGGTGCGCCACTTCGCCTCCCCGGGCATGGTGGTGATGTCCCGCAGGACGTCGATCTCGCCGAAGAAGCGCTTGTAGTCGTACGCCATGGGCCCTCGCTCTCCCGGAGCATGCTAGGGCCCGGAGCGGGGGAAGTCAATCGAACCCGGAAGGAACCTTTTTCTTCATCCCTCTCCCCCGATGGGGGAGAGGGATGGCTACGAGCGCGGGGTGATGATGAAGCGAAAGCGGGTCTCGGGACGGTTGTAGCGAGCGAAGGCCTCCTGGATCTCCCGGCCGGAGAACCGCTCGTACTGGGCGGGAGCGTCCAGCAGGTCGTCGAGAGTGAGCCCGCGGTAGTCCAGCGTGGACAGGCGACTCCGCCAGAAGTCCGGCGTCTTGAACACCTCGTCGAGAAGGGTGGCCGTCTGCTTCTTGGCCACTGTCAGCTCCTCGGGCGTCGGCCCGTCCTTGGCGAACTCGCCGTACATCGCCTCCACCACCGCCGCCAGCTCCTGCGCCTTGGCGGGCTCCGTGGGCGCGGTCGCCGAGAAGAAGCCGAATCCCGGATAGACGGTGGCGGGGTCGGACGAGGCCCCGATGCTGTAGACGAGCTGCTTGTCCTCGCGGATGGTCTTGGTCATGCGCGTGGTGAGGATGCGGGCGGCCATGTTGAGGAGCCGCGTGTCGCGCACGTCGCGGAGGTCGGCCCCGAAGAAACCGCTCGTGACGGCGGCCTGGGGCGTCAGCACGACCACGGACTCGGCGATGCTGATCGCGCCGGGCGGACGCGCGATGGTCCGGAGACTCGCGAGCGTCTTGTCGCCGATGCGCGGGCGCGCGGGCAGCGCGCCGAGATAGCGCGTGACGAGCCGGGTGGCCGCCTCGCGCTCGATGTCGCCGACCACGGCGACCTCGACGGGCGCATCCGTGATGAGCCGCCGGAGCCAGGCCTGGGCGGCGGGCAGGGTGAGGGCGCGGACCTGCTCGGCGGTCAGCGACTTCGTGCGCGTCTCCACCGGGGGGTAGATGGCGGCCGCGCTCGTGTCCATGAGCACCTGCATGGGCCGCGTCTTCCGCTGAACGATGCGCTGGAGCTCGGCATCCCTCCATTGCTCGAGGGCCGGCTCCTCGATGACAGGGTCGGTGAGCAGGAGGTAGGCGAGCTGGAGCCCGCGCTCGAGCTCGGTGGGATCGCCGGAGACGGTCAACCCCACGGTGTCCCCGCCCATCCCGCTCCGCACGCGCACCTTGGCGCCCGTCATGAGGTCGCGGATCTGGGTGCTCGTCAGCCGGCTCGTGGCCGGCCGGCCCCAGGCGCGCAGGGCGGCCTCGGTGATCCCGCGATTCGCCGGCGTTTCCTGGATCTGCCCCCCGGCCAGCGTGATCTCGATGCTCGCCTCGTTCTTGCGCTGATCCATGTGACGGTGGTGCACGCGGACGCCGTTGTCGAGCCACAGCGAGGTCACGCCGCTCGCGGCATGCGACACGCTCTCCACCACGGCGCCGCCCTTGGGCAGCGCGGAGAGCAGCGTGGTCGCCCGCGCGACGTCGGCGGGCTTGCCCGGCTTGACAGCGACGGCGGCGCGGCCGAGGGCCAGGAACTCCGCCTCGGTCGGCACCCCGTCGGTCGCGGGCAGCTCGGCGATGAAGATGGCGCCCTTCGGATCGAAGGCGGCCGTGAAGGCATCCGAGACCTCGCGGGCCGTGATGCCAGGCAGCAGGCGCTGGAACAGGGCGAGCGTCTGGGCCGCGGACATCGTCCGGCTCCCGCGGGTAACATCGCCGTTGAGCTGGCGCAGCACTTCGCGCGCGGGCCGCGTCACCTCGCGCTGCACGGCCTCCTCGGCATCCGCGATGAGCGCGGTGCGCGCGTCTTGCACCTCGCGCTCGCTGAAGCCGTGAAGCCGGGCGCGCTGCAAGGCGATCCCGATGTCTTTCAGCATGGCCCGCCACGTCCCGGGCCGGCCCGCCGCCTCCAGGGTGATCATGCGCATGGTCCCCGGCCACTCGCCGATCGACGCATCCGCCGACAGATAGGAGGCCCGACCCGTGGCCAGCTCCGCGCTCAGCCGGCGGCCGAACACCCAGGTGCCGATCTGCTCGACCATCTCGCGCCGCCTTCCCGCCACCGTGGTCACGGGACCGCGCGGTGCCTCGAGTCGCGTGAACGAGACCTCGGAGCGGGTCAGCTCGGGGTCGGTGGCCACGATGGCCCGCTGCTTCGTGGAGGGCCTGACCCCGGCGTCTCTGGGTGTCGGACGCGGCACCGTGCGGCCGCCGCCAAAGTGCTGCGCGATGACATCGGCGACCATGGCGGGATCCGTGTCGCCCACCACCATGACCGTCGTGTTGCTGGGGACGTACCAGCGCGAATAGTAGTCCTGGAATTCGTCGCGCATCACCGACTTGATGGTCGGCTCGATGCCGATGGGGAGGCGCCGGCCCAGCGTCGACTCGGGGGCCAGCTTCTCGAAGATCTGATCCTGCACCCGCTGCTGGGCGCTCGAGCGCGCGCGCTTCTCCTCGAGGATGATCTGGCGCTCGCTGTCGATCTCGGCGGTCTCCAGGCTCAGGCGCAGAGCCACGTCGGACATGAACAGCATCCCCTTGTCGAGAACGTCCCGGCCCCCGCCGGGCAGGGCGAGCTGATACGTGGTCTGGTCGAAGCTCGTGAAGGCGTTCTGATCGCGCCCGAAGGCGAGCCCGAGCGACTGGAAGAAGGGAATGACGGTGCCCGCGGGAAAATTGGCGCTGCCGTTGAAGGCCATGTGCTCGAGATAGTGGGCGAGACCCTGGGTGGCGTCGGTCTCGTTGAGCGAGCCGGAGGAGACATGGAGCCAGATGCTCACGCGGCCCTCGGGGTTCCGGTGCTTCCGGATGATGTAGCTGAGCCCATTGGGCAGCGTGCCCGTCACAAGGCCAGGATCGGTGGGCAGCTTCTCCTCGGCGAGCGACGCGGCGCGCGCCGGGAGGCCGGGCATGAGGAGAAGACCCATCATCAACAGGACGAGAGATGCTCGCATGCCGCCTCCTGAAAAGGGGTGAGGCCAACCAGTGGGCTAGATCCTGATTAGCATGAAGCGCGCCAGGTCCGCATCACTTCAATCAGCGGTCCGCCCGTGGGGTCCCATGATGCCCTGCACAGATGACAGCCTCATGAAAACCGTATGAGAGCCGTCACACGTGCCAGAACGAGGGCATTGACACGGCGCCGTCGATGCGGGAGATAGGATGGCGAGGAGGACCCCGCCATGCCGATCGCCTACAGTGAGGCCTTCACCCTGAACGTCGTCGCAGGCTTGCTGGTCACCCTGCTCGGCGCAGCCCTGGCGATTGCCCTCACGGTCTGGTGGACCCGGGAGGAGGATCGGGCCCACGGCGGGCCGCCGCCCCCGGCAGTTCGTAAGCTCACGGTCGTCGCCTTCGGCCTCTTCGTCATCGGGATCTTCTGGCAGCTCGTCGGCTATCTGCGGCTGGAGCGCGCCGGCTGGTAGAGCGCCCCTCATTGACTCAGCCCTCGCCTCGTCCCTCGAAGCGAGGGCCTCAGCTCGAACTACGGCTCTCTCCCCAGAGGGGAGAGGGATTCAAGCGAAGCCCTCTCTGGAGACTATCCCTCTCCCCCGATGGGGGAGAGGGCGCAGTTCGAGCTGAGCGGCAACGCCGCGAGGCGAGGGCTGAGTTGCTGAGTTGATGAGGGGGCGCCCGTGTGATCTGGAGACCTACCCCAGATACACGGGACTCGTCCAGGCCTGGGCGCCGTCTTCCTGGGTGACCCTGATCCAGTAAGCGTGCGCGCCCGGCGGTGGTATCTCGCGATGTTCGATCTTCACCTCTCGCGTGAAGTCGCGCCCGGGAAGCCGTCGCATGAAGGCGCGCAGATCGACGCCGCCGGCAGGAAAGGTCCGCGTGGCACCGTCGGCGAGGTCGGCGAGGGGCACATCGAGGTCGATGACGGGGGTGCGGAAGCGCAGCACGGCATCGGGCGGAGCGTCGAGCGTGAGATCGACGCCGTCGTCGTCCCCGGTGGTGTTGGAGATCCACTGCACGCGGCGCTCGCCCACGAGGCGGATGCCCTTCTCCGGATTCTCCATGGCGAACACCACGGCGTCGATCACGCGCCCCGCTGACAGCTCGAGCGAGCCGTCCCAGGTGGTGAGCCGGTCCCGGCCGCGCACGCGCGAGCCCGCCCAGGCCACGCGGTAGCGATTCGAGTCGGCGAACGATCCGGCGGTGTACGGCGTGATCGTCCGCACGAGGGTGAGCCCGCGGAAGATGTCGATGCGCTCGATGGGGCCCGTGCCCACCGCGCGCCCGCTCACGACCACCTCGCCGGTCAGGGACCCTTCCGCGCCCA
>DASQAK010000058.1:0-23851 GCA_035635755.1 Candidatus Methylomirabilota bacterium
GTGCCGTACACCTTGCCCGTGGTGACGTTGTTGTCCCGCGTCATCCGCGCCCCCGTGAAGCGCTCGTAGTGCCCGAGGTCGAGGTCGGTCTCGCCGCCGTCATCGGTGACGTAGACCTCGCCGTGCTGGTAGGGGCTCATCGTGCCCGCGTCCACGTTGATGTACGGATCCATCTTGAGGAGGGTGACGTGGAAACCCCGGGCCTCGAGGAGCGACCCGATGGAGGCGGCGGCCAGCCCCTTGCCCAGGGACGAGACGACGCCGCCGGTCACGAAGATGAATTTCGGCGTCACCGGAGATCTCCTTTCATGGTCAGCGCGCGTGTCCATCGATCCAGGGCGACGTGCTCATCCTCCAATGTCCGCACGCGCCCGTCGAGCTTCAAGTCCCTCAAGACGCACAGCGCCTGCGCGACGAGCGGCCCCCGCGGGACGCCCGCCGCCATCACGTCGTCTCCCGAGGACAGGGGCCGCGCGCCCCGGCCTGCCGCGAGAAACCATTCGATGCGCCGCCGAGCCCGCGGCCCCCCACAGAGCCACGCCCCCAGGACGACCGGAGACGCGGTCGGCCTCACGGCCTCGGCGACCTGGCTCGGACGCATCCGGGGGGCGCGGTCGAGCCGCCGTGCGAGCTGTCGCGCGGGCGCCGCGTCGAGCAGTCTCGCCGCGGGGTCGCGCACGGCGAGGCGCCGGAGGCAGCGGTCCGCCACCGGCTTCGCCTGATCGAAGAGCAGCGCGAGGAGCGCCAGCTCCGTGGCGTCCAGCCCCACGCTGGCGCCGCGCGCCCAGCGCGTGAGCGCCCGCGCCTTGCTGAGTCTCGACAGGCTCGTGCGCGTGGACCGATACGCGGCGTCCCAGAGCCGGAAGGCGCCCCAGCGGAGAAGCAGGGCGAGGACCCGCCACGGATCGGGCTCCTCCATGATGAGCTCGATCTCGCCCACGAGGCGCTGGCCGGACATCGCCGGATAGGCGCCGAGGCGAAGGGCCAGCGCGAGGGCGCGGTGAAAGCCCTGATCGGGTCGGAGCCCAAGCCGGGCGACATAACGGGCCGCCCGGAAGATTCGCGTCGGGTCTTCCGCCAGGGACAGCGGGTGCAGGACCCGGAGGCGGCGTTCCCCGACATCGCGCTCGCCACCATGCGGATCGTGGAGGCGTCCCCAGGCCGACGGCGAGAGGGCCACGGCCATGGCATTCACGGAGAAATCACGCCGGCCCAAGTCTTCTTCCATCGATGCCGGGGTGACCTCGGGCAGGGCGCCGGGCAGGCCGTATCGCTCGCCTCGCGCGCTCGCGATGTCCACGCGCCCGAGTGGCGTGCCGTCAGGGGTGAGACCGCCCTCGAGCGAGGCGGTGCCGAAGGCGGCGTGCACCACGAGGTGCCCCCCCGTCTCCTCAGCCAGCCGTCGTCCGAACGCCACGCCATCGCCTTCGACCACGAGGTCGAGATCGGGCATGAAGGTCCCGGCACCCAGGAGGAGATCGCGCACGAAACCGCCCACGACGAAGACGGCCTGTCCCTGATCCTCGCCGAGCTTACCGACCATGCGCAGCACCCAGAGCTTGCTTTCCGCCGAGGGGCCATGGAGGCGATCGAGTCTGGCGGCCAGCGAGGGCGCCGGCCGCGAGATGGCAGAAGCCTCCACCATGCCCACGAGGCGCCCGCCTTCCCGGATGAGCACGAGGGGCGCGCCGCCGTCCAGCTGCCGGCGGACGGCGATCTCACCCGCGCGCGCCTCGAGGACGGGGAGCCGAGGATAGGCAAGGTCCATCCAGCGAAGGTGGCCGAGCTGCCACGAGGCCGCACGCTCGAGATCGCTCCTCAAAGCCGCCGTCGATGGACTCGCGAGGGCGCTCCGCGCTTTCGCTCCGCGCATGGCCTCGAGGGCGCGAGAAACGCTCAAGGAGCGCGCGAGGCTGACCACGCGGCCGTCCATGAGCCCCCGTGCGCGCGCGTCGACTTGCGGATAGGCGTGTCCCGCTCTGGCCATGGGTCAACTCGCCTTGCGCTCGGCGCGCGGGTGAAACTTTCTGTACATGGCGCGAACGGCGGCCGAGGGCAGATGCGTGTAGATCTGGGTGGTCGAGATGTCGGCATGGCCGAGCATGGCCTGGACGGAGCGAAGGTCGGCTCCCCGCTCAAGCAGGTGGCTCGCGAAGGAGTGACGCAGGGTATGGGGCGACACGGAGGCGCGGAGGCCCGCCCGCCGCGCCGCCCGCTTGATCATGGCCCAGAGTCCCTGGCGCGAGAGCGGCCGCCCGTACCGGTTCAGGAACAGGAGACCGGGATCGCCGCGCTTGACGAAGCCGGAACGCGACGTGGCGATGTAGCGCTGAACCCAGCGGAGGGCCTGCCCTCCCACCGGCACGAGGCGCTGGCGGCTGCCCTTGCCCGTGGCCATCACGTAGCCCGCCGCCTGATTGAGATCTTCCAGCCTGAGCGTCAGGCATTCCGAGGCGCGAAGCCCCGAGGCATACATGAGCTCGAGCAGGGCCCGGTCCCGCAGGCCTTCGGGAACGGAGATGTCCGGCGCTTCCACCAGGGCCGCGGCATCCTCGACCGACAGGGTGCGGGGCAGCCGCCGCGGAGGCCTGGGCGTCTCGAGGTGCTCCGTGGGGTCGCGCCGTATCCCGCCACTTCCCAGGAGGAAGCGATAGAGCCCGCGCACGGCCGAGAGGTGTCGGGCCGTGCTGCGCGCCCCCAGTCCTCGTCGCCGGAGGGCCGCGAGGTACTCGGTCAGATCGCCCACGCGGGCCGTCGCCACCGCGCGACCCCCGCGCCCGAGAAACGTGACGAAGCCGGTCAGGTCACGCCGATAGGCGGCGAGCGTATGAGGGGAGGCGCCCCGCTCTGTCTGCAGGGCGGTGAGGAACTCGCGCACCGCGTCCATTCAGGGCCTCCGGGGCCCGGACACAGCGACGCCCCGGTAGCGGCCCATCCCAACCACCTGGGCCATGACCGGGGCGAACCCAGCCCACCGCTGAGGCATGTCGAAGTTTATCACCCGTCGCCCGGGGCGGGCAAGGAATGCCCACGACGCCGCACCATCTGACGAAGCGCAGGGATCTCCGGCGCCCTGAGGAGAGCGGCCACCGCGCCGTACACGATCACGCCGACGATGAGGGCGCCTCCCATCCACGCCGCCCCCGGCCAGCCCGCGCCGAGTCTCGGTCCCGCCCACAGACACCACAGCAAGAGCGCGCTCGAGGCCGCGGCCGTCCGCGCGAGCGACAGCAAGGTTCCGCGGCTGCCCAGCCGGCCGAGACGCCGCCGCAAGAGCCAGTAGAGGAGCGCGAGGTTGACATAGGCGGAGAGCGACGAGGCGAGGGCAAGCCCGGCGTGCTTGAGGGGCCACATGAGCAGGAGCGCGAGCGCGATGTTCGCGGCCACGGAGACGAGCCCGGCCCACACCGGCGTGCGCGTATCGCCGAGGGCGTAGAAGGTCTGGGCGGCCAGTCGCGTCGCGGAGAAAGCCGGCAGCCCCACGGCATAGCCCGCCAGCGCCTGCGTCGTGAGGACGGCATCGGAGGCCGTGAACTCCCCCCGCTGGAAGAGGAGCCTCACGATGGGGTGACCCAGGACCACGAGGCCGACGGCTGCGGGCACCGCGATGAAGGCCGACAGTCTCAACGAGAAGCTCACGGTATCGCGAAGGGCCGCGTGGTCGCCGCGCGCCGCCTGCGCCGACATGCTCGGCAGGGCGGCCGTGGCCAGCGCGATGCCGAAGACTCCCAGCGGGAACTCCATGACCCGGTCGGCGTAGTACAGATAGGAGACCGTCCCCTGCGGCAGCAGCGAGGCCAGCAGCGTGTTGACGAGGACGGTCACCTGCACGGCGGCGAGGGCGAAGACGGCGGGCCAGAGCCGGCCCGCGATCGCGCGGACGGCGGGATGTCTCCACTCGGCCGAGGGCCAGAGGGGCACCCCGAGCCGGCGAAGCTCGGGCAGCTGAACGAGAAACTGCCCCGCCCCGCCCACGAGGACGCCGATGGCCAGGGCGAGGATGGGCGGCGCCATTTTCACCGCGAGGACGAGCACGGCCAGGATCATGGCCACGTTCAGCACGGCGGGCCCGAGCGCCGCCGTGAAGAATCGGTGATGCGCGTTGAGCGCCGCCATGCCCAGGGAGGCCAGCCCCACCAGGACGAGGTAGGGAAACATGAACCGCGTGAGATCCACGGCGAGCCCGATCTGACCCGGATCAGAGGTCCAGCCGGGCGCCATGACGCGCACGATCCACGGCGCGGCGAGCATGCCGAGGACCGAGACGGCGCAGAGCGCGACCGCGGTGGCGCCCGCCACCGCGCGAAGCATCCTCCGGAAGCCCGCGCGGCCGTCGTGCGTCAGGGAGGAGGTGAACACGGGGATGAACGCGGTGGAGAGCGCGCCCTCGGCGAGGAGGCGCCGCAGGAGATTGGGAATGCGGAAGGCGACGAAAAAGGCGTCCGTGACCGGCCCCGCGCCGAAGGCGCGCGCCACCACCATGTCGCGCACGAATCCCAGGATGCGGCTCAAGAGGGTGGCGAGACCGATCGAGCCCACCGCCCGCACGACGCCGTGCCGCACGTCCCGCTGCGCGTCGCTCACGCGGACATAGTCCTTGACAGTGATGGACGTGGACGGTAGGGTCTACTGTCGCTCGAGTGTCGAGCGTCCGGCGTCCAAGCACGCAGTGATTGTCGCGGGTCGATTCGAGACCACATCAGGGGAGGAAGGCAGCCGTGGCCAACACGCGATCCGCCATGAAGCGGATCAAGCAGAACGAGAAGCGTCGCCTGCGCAACAGCGCCGCGCGGAGCACCATCCGCTCGTCCCTGAAGACCGCGCGCACGGCCGCCGCCGAGAAGAACCCGCAGTCGAAGGAGGTCGTGCTCGAGGCCATCCGCATCCTCGATCGCGCCGTGAGCCGCGGCATCATCCATCGCAATACGGCGGCCCGCAAGAAGTCGGCCCTCGCCCGCTCCCTCCCCCGCTAGCGCGCGCATCAGCGGCGGGACACGGAGGCGGCCAGGCGCTCCAGCAGTTCGGTGGCGGCGTCGCGCAGGATCTCCCCGCCCCCCTCTCCGTACAGGCTCCCGCAGGCGATGTAGCTCGGCTTCGCGTAGTCCTCGCGGGTGAGGAAGTAGCCGAGGTAGTCGTTGGTGTAACCCGCCACGAAGATCTGGGCGAAGTGCCGCCGCCCCGCCTTCTTGATATCGAGACCGAGCCGCGTCTGCAGCTCGCCGGGCACGGTCACCCACGCCCCGTCGCCGATCCGGAAGGCGAGAAGCTCGGACGACGTGGGCAGGGCGGATCCGAGCCCGATGCGGACGAAGCCGGGCGCCCAGCCCGCCAGACAGTTGCGCGCGGACAGAGCCGGCCTGGGCAGCCTCACGCGCGTCACCTGAGAGGCCAGCGGCGCGTCGCTTCCCTCGCCCAGGCCGCGCCACAGCGCGAGGGCGCCGTCGGCCAGCGCCGCGCCCGCCCACTCGACGCCGCCCCATCCGTGTCGGAGCGGGCTCACGTCTGCCGCCGCGCCGTTGACGAAGAGGGCGGGCGCGCCCGTCTCCCGCTCGAGGCGCGCCGAAGCCTCGGCCATGAGGTCACCGGAGAGGAGGAAATTGTGGCGCCCGAGGGCCGTCCCGTGCACGGCATAGCTCCACACGACGGCGATGGGACGACCGCGCGCGGCGGTGACCTTGAGCATCCCGAGCTCGGGGTCGAGCGGCTGCTTCAATCGGCTCCGGCCCAGGCCCGGCACGGGCGCGAGGCCCGTGACCGCGCGCGCGGGCTCGCGACGCCGCTCCGCCTCTCGGGCCGCCGCTTCCATTCCGTCGAGGAGCCGGGCCCGCACCTCGGGCGCCAGGCGATCGAGGGCCAGGAAGCCGAAGAGCGACGACTCGCTGTAAGCGCCGGGGCCGGAATGCGTGTGCGAGGCCGACAGCACAAGGATGGGGGCGGAGCCCCTCGCGGCCAGGCGCTGGCGCAGGTCCGTGACGAGAGCTGGGTCAATACCGACGGTGTCCACGGCGAGCCACAGGATCTGCGTGGCCCCGGACGTCAGGACGAGCGCGCGCGCCCGAATGGGATCGTGGACGCCGGTCGACGGCCTGAACCAGAAGGCGTAGGGCCGGCTTCCGAGAAAATCGGGCATCCACGCGCGGCGCGGAAATCCTCCATACCCCGCGAGCGGCGTGCCGGCGGGGAGCGCGATCTCCACCGACGCCGCGCCCGCTTCGAGCGCCGCCGCGGGTGACGGCGACGCGGCCATCGCGAGCAGGAAGGTGGCGGCCGTCAGTCCGCGCACAGGTCGGCGACGAGCAGGCAGAGCTCGGGGCGCGCGAGCCCGCCCAGCTTGAGCCGGCGCTCCGCCTTCCAGCAGCGCGCGAGGCGCGAGGCGGCCGGGGTGGCGCGCCGCGCCTGGCCCGCCAGGATGGCCAGGATGCGCAGCGGCTCCTCGCCGGCCGAGAGGAGCCGATCCAGGAGGGGCAGCGCCGATCCCGGGTCGCGGAGTTCCACCGCGCGCGTGAGCTCGAAGATCTCCCGCGAGCGGTGCTCTCCGACCACGGCTTGGATCTCGGCCACGCCGATCCGCGTGTTGTTCGCGCCCCCGGAGAGGGCCGCCTTGCCGAGCTCGGCGGCGAGCGCGGCCGGCTCCTCGCCCACGAGGGTGACGAGGAGCTGCGCGGCGTCCTCGGCCAGCTCCAGTCCTTCGGTGGCGGCATGCGCGCGGAGCCATCCGATGAGGGAGCGACCGGAGAGGCGCGGCACGTCCACCACGGAGGCGGCGGGAACCGCCTTGAGCAGCCAGTGCGAGGAGGCGAGGATCTGCGGGACGGCGAGAAGAAGCGCCGTCGCCGGGTTCGGTTGACCGAGGTACTCGACGAGCGGCTCGGCCTGCCTGGGACCGAGCGCCTCCACGCCGCGGGCGATCACGACCCGCCGCGCCGCGCCCCACGGAAAGGTCTGGGCGGCACGGATGATGCCCTCGGCCCCCGCCTCGCGCGCCTCGAGGACATCGCGCGACATGACGAGCTCGGCCGCGTCCGGAATGAGGACGCGCGTGATCCGTGCGACGGCCTCGTCGATCAGGAAGGGCTCGGCGCCGTGGAGGAGCGTCACCGCGGCGACCTGCCCGGCCTCGGCCGCCCGGAGCCAGCTCCCGTAGTTCACTAGAAGCGGTCGACCGCGTGATTGACCACTTTCCGCCCTATCTCCACGGCGGCCTGCTTGACCGCCCCTTCCTCGCGGCTCACCGTATCGGAGACCTGGCCCGCGACCTGGAAGTCCACCACCTCGCGCAGCCCCTGCTGCTCCCAGAGCATGGCGCTCTTCTTGAGGTCGCGGAACCGGACGTTCATGGTCACCGCCAATCGATAGGAGCGGAGGTTCAGGCGGCTGTCGAAGGCGAGCGACTGCACCTCGAAGCCGATGATCTCGCCCTCGAGCATGGAGTCGGCCGCGTCGAGCGGGACCACGCGGAGCTTGCCGTTGGTGGTGAAGGCGTTGACCACGGCGCCGCTGATGGTGCTCTCGACGCCGGGCTCGGTGGTCCGGTTCCTGAAGACGGGCACGGCCACGCTCTTGATGTGGTCCGGCAGGTTACCCTGCAGCGAGTAGCCGCAACCGCCGAGGCAGAGCGTGGCCAGCAGCGCGAGTATCAGGATAAGACAAATGCGGTGGGGGGGCCTGGGGGAGGAGCGGCGCCGCTCCCCCCCAGATCCAATCGAGATCATGAGCTGGTCACGATGTTGACCAGCCTCCCGGGCACGACCACGACCTTGGCGACCTGCCGGCCGTCGATCCATGGACGCACCTTGTCCTCGGCCAGCGCCGCCTCCCGGATGCTCTGCTCGGGCGCGCCGACCTCGACGGTGAGACGCGTCCGCACCCGGCCATCCACCTGCACGACGATCTCCACCGCCTCGCGGCGAAGCACGGCGGGGTCAGCGGTGGGCCATCGCTGGGTGAAGAGACTGCCCGGGCGGCCGAGGATGGTCCACAGCTCCTCGCCGATGTGGGGGCAGACGGGCCCCAGGAGAAGCAGCGCGGTGTCGACGGCCTCGCGTAGGAGCGCCGCCCGCTCCTCGCGGGCCACCTGATCCAGCGAGTCGCGCTCGAAGTCGTGGAGGGCGTTGACGAGCTCCATCACAGCGCTGATGGCGGTATTGAAGTGGAAGTCCCGCTCGACGTCGGAGGTGACGCGCTCGACCGTCTCGTGGATGACCCGGCGGAAGGCCCGGCCCGCCTCGGAGAGCGGACCCGGCCCGGGAGGCCCGGCCGCGCTGATCTCCTCGCGATGCGCGTGGACGAAGCGCCAGAGGCGGTTGAGGAAGCGCGAGGCGCCTTCCACCCCGCTCTCCGTCCACTCGAGGTCCCGCTCCGGTGGAGCGGCGAAGAGGGTGAAGAGGCGCGTCGCGTCGGCCCCGAAGCGTCGGATCATGTCGTCGGGATCGACCACGTTGCCCTTGGACTTGGACATCTTGGCGCCGTCCTTGATCACCATGCCCTGGGACAGGAGGGCGCGGAACGGCTCGTCGAGGGTGATGAGGTGGAGGTCGCGCAGCACCTTGGTGAAGAAGCGCGCATAGAGGAGGTGGAGCACGGCGTGCTCGATACCCCCGATGTACTGGTCCACGGGCATCCAGTACTCGGCGGCGGCGCGCTCGAACATCCCCTGGTCGTAGTGGGGCGAGCAGTAGCGGAGGAAATACCAGGACGACTCCACGAAGGTGTCCATGGTGTCGGTGTCGCGCCGGGCCTTGCCTCCGCAGCGCGGGCACGTGGCGTTGACGAAGGACGCCACGCCCGCGAGGGGGGAACCGCCCTTGCCGCTGATCTGGACGTTCTGGGGCAGCACCACGGGCAGGTTCTCCTCGCGCTCGGGCACCATGCCGCATTTCTCGCAGTAGAGAATGGGAATGGGCGCGCCCCAGTAGCGCTGCCGGCTGATGCCCCAGTCGCGGAGCCGGTAGTTGATCTTCGAGCGCCCGATCCCCTGCGCCACGAGCCAGTCGATGGCCGCGCGCTTGGCCTCGTCCACGGAGAGGCCGTCGAGGAAGCCCGAGTTGATCTTCGCGCCGTCGCCCGTGTAGGCCTGGGTGTCCTCCCATCCCTCCGGACGCTTGACGGTGGCGATGATGTCGAGCCCGTGCTGCTTGGCGAATTCCCAGTCCCGTTGGTCTTCTCCCGGCACGGCCATGATGGCGCCGGTGCCATAGCCCATGAGGACATAGTCGGCGAGGAAGAGCGGGATCTCCGCGCCCGTGAACGGATTGATGGCGCGCGCGCCAAGCCGCAGCCCGCGCTTCGGCCGGTCGGCGGCGAGGCGCTCGATCTCGGACTCCCGCGCTACCTCCTGCCGGAAGGCGGCCACGCGCGCGCGCTCCTCCTCGTCGGCGACGAGGGCGTCCACGAGGGGGTGCTCGGGGGCGAGCACGGCGTAGGTCATGCCGAAGGCGGTGTCGGGCCGCGTGGTGAAGATCGTGATGGCGAGGCCGGAGCGTCCCACCACGGGCAGGTCGAACTCCGCGCCCTCGCTCCGGCCGATCCAGTTGCGTTGCATGGTGAGGACCCGCTCGGGCCAGCCGGGGAGCCGGTCGCACCAGTCCAGGAGCTCCTCGGCATAGTCGGTGATCTTGAAGAACCAGCCCTCGATCTCCTTGGCCTCGACCTCGGAATCGCAGCGCCAGCAGCGGCCCGCCTCCACCTGCTCGTTGGCGAGGATGGTCTGGCACGACGGACACCAGTTGACCTTGGAGCGCTGCTTGTAGGCGAGACCCCGCTCGAACATCCGGACGAAGATGAGCTGCTCCCACCGGTAGTACGCGGGATCGCACGTGGCGAGCTCGCGGTCCCAATCGTAGGACATGCCGAGACGCGCGAGCTGCGTCTTCATGTTGGCGATGTTCTCGAGGGTCCACACGGCGGGGTGGACCCCGTTGTCGATGGCGGCATTCTCCGCGGGGAGGCCGAAGGCGTCCCATCCCATGGGGTGGAGGACGTTGAAGCCCCGCATGAGCTTGAAGCGGGCCAGGAGGTCGCCGATGGTGTAGACGCGGACGTGGCCCATGTGAATCCGGCCCGAGGGATAGGGAAACATCTCGAGGCAGTAGTACTTGGGCCGGCCCGGATCCTCGGTGACCCGGAACTGCTTGCTCTTCTCCCAGACCCCCTGCCACTTGGGCTCGATGTCCCGGAAGGGATAGCGGTCCTGGCGGTCGTCGATGGCCATATTCTGGCTGATTTTTACCACACTTAGGAGGGGGGCGCAAGAAAGCCCCCCGGGGGCCGGAGGCCCCCGGGGACGGGCAAGGTTACTTCTTCTTCAGGGTGAGGTTGATCGCCTTCGCGGCCTCGTCAGCCTTGGCAACCGACTCGGCGTGCTTGCCCGAGTCATGAAGGGCCTTGGCTTCCTTGGCAAGGGCCTGAGCTTTCTTCGACGCGTCATCCGTCTTGCCGGCCGTCGCGTCCTCGATCTGCTTGACCAGGAGCGGGCACTGGTTGGCCAGGGCCGCCCCCGCGGTTGCGACGATCAGGGCAAGAGCTATCAGGACTTTCCTCATGTGTTCACCCCCTCTCCGTGGCTGTTGGCATTCTAACCTCTTTCCGGACCTGTGGGTTCCCCATCTGACGCCGATTCCCCGTCCGGCGCCGCCGGGGGCTCCGGGGCGGGGTGAAAGAAATCGTGGATGCGCTCGGCGAGCTTGGGCGAGACCTTCGGCACGGCGGCGAGCTGAGCGACCGAGGCCTCGCGCACCGCGCGCGCCGAGCCCAGGTTGCGAAGCAGGCTCGTTCTCAATGTCGGCCCCACGCCGGGAATCTGGTCGAGCACCGAGCTGATGGTCCGCTTCGTCCGCAGCTTCTTGTGATACGTGATGGCGAAGCGGTGCGCCTCGTCACGGATCTTCTGAAGCGCCTGGAGCGCGGGCGAGGTCAGCTCGAGAACGAGGGGCTCGAGCCGATCCGGGGTGTACACCTCCTCCGCTCTCTTGGCCAGGGAGGCCATGGGCAGGTAGTCGAGGCCGAGTGCCTCGAGGGCCTTGAGCCCCGCGCCGAGCTGGCCGCGACCGCCATCCAGCAGGACCAGATCGGGCAGGGCGCCGTCGGTCTCGAGGGCCTTGCCATAGCGGCGAGTCACCACCTCGTGCATGGCCGCGAAGTCGTCCGTGCCTGTGACCGTGCGGATGCGATAGCGCTTGTAGTCGTCCTTCTTCATCTCCCCATCCTGCCAGACGACCATGGAGGCCACCGTCTCCCCGCCCTGGAAGGTCGAGATGTCGAAGGCCTCGATCCGGTGCGGCGCCTCGGGCAGATTGAGGGCGCGCTGCAGCTCGTCGAGCACGGCCTGCGTCCGGTTGCCGCGGGAGAGGAGATGGGTCGAGAGGGCCAGCGCCGCGTTCTCCTCCGCCATGGCCACGAGCTCGCGCTTACGACCGCGCTGGGGGGCGAGGAGCTCGACGCGACCGGCCCGTCGTCGGGCCAGCCACTCGAGGACCAGATCCGCCTCGGGAATCTCGGCGGAGAGGAGGATCTCGGGCGGCGGGGTCACCTCGCGGGCGTAGAACTGGCGGAGGAAGGCGGAGAGCAGCTCGCCCTCGCCTTCCCCGCCCAGCCGCTCGAAGAAGAAGGACTCGCGCCCGAGGAGCCGGCCGCGACGGACGAAGAAGAGCTGCACGCAGGCATCGGTCCCCTGGCGCACGCAGCCCACGATGTCCAGGTCGCTGTCCTCGGTCGAGATGATCTTCTGCCGCTCCCTCACCGTGTTCAGCGCCTGGACGCGGTCGCGCAGCCGCGCGGCCTGTTCGAACTTGAGCTCCTCGGCCGCCGACTCCATCTGCGTCGTCAGCTCCTGGGCAAGGCCGTCGTTCTTCCCCTCGAGGAAGCGCTCGACGTCGGCCACCGTCCCCGCATAGCCCTCCCGGCTCTCCCACCCCGTGCAGGGCGCGTTGCAGCGATGGATGTAGTACTGCAGGCACGGTCGCGATCGCTTGCCGTCGATCTTGATCCGGCAGGTCCGGAGGGGAAAGAGCTGGCGGACGAGCCGGAGCGTCTCGCGCATGGCCGTGGCGGGGTAGAACGGCCCGAAGTAGGCGGCGCCGTCCTGCTGCACGCGCCGCGCCACCACGAGCCGCGGGTACTCCTCGTTGGTGGTGAGCTTGAGGAACGGGTAGTGCTTGTCGTCCCGCAGGATGATGTTGTAGCGGGGCCGGTGCTTCTTGACGAGGTTCGACTCCAGGATGAGGGCCTCGAGCTCATTGCTCGTGACGATGTACTCGAGGTCGCGGATCTGCCCGACGAGGGCGTCCGTCTTCGGGTCGGGGGCGCGGGACTCTTGGAAATAGGAGCGCACGCGACTCTTCAGGGAGGCGGCCTTGCCCACGTAGATGATCTGGCCCTTGGCATCCTTGTAGAGGTAGACGCCGGGCCGGGCGGGTAGCCGGTCGAGCTTGTCCTCGAGCTCCCCCGTCCCTACGCGCCCAGCCACAAGGTCACCGCGAGGAGGGCGAGGCCCACCAGCGCCGGCACCAGCACCATCCACGTCAGCATCTCCCCCCAGCGCCGGAGCGCGAGCGCTCCCGCGCGCCCGCGCCGCGGCGGGTTGAGAAAGGCGATCAGCTTGGAGAGCACCACCAGCGCCACCGCGAGCACGGCGAAGAATACGAGGGTCCACTTGACCACGAACACGGCGCCATCACCCTCAGCGCACGCCGAGGTCGACCTTGCGAAGGGCCTTGATCCGGTCCCGCAACTCGGCCGCCCGCTCGAAGTCGAGCCGCCGGGCCGCCTCGCGCATCGCCGCCTCGAGCTCCGCGATGTGGGCCTGAAGCGCCTGCGGGCTCTCCCAACTCGGCTCAGCCGTCGTGGGCACCTCGACCGTGTAGTAATCGCGCTCGGGCACGCTGTCCAGGAGGTCGCGCAGCGATCGCTTGACCGACTCCGGCGTGATCCCGTGCTCCTCATTGTACCGTCCCTGCACCGACCGGCGCCGCTCGGTCTCGGCGATGGCCTCCTGCATGGAGCCGGTGACGGTGTCGGCGTACATGATCACTTCGCCGTTGACGTGCCGCGCCGCCCGCCCCGCCGTCTGGATGAGGGAGGTCGCGGAGCGCAGGTAGCCTTCCTTGTCGGCATCGAGAATGGCCACGAGGGAGACCTCGGGCAGATCCAGGCCCTCCCGCAAGAGGTTGATGCCCACGAGGGCGTCGTACTTGCCGAGCCGCAGCTCGCGAATGATGGCCACGCGGTCGAGGGTGTCGATGTCGGAGTGAAGGTAGCGCACGCGCAGGCCGTTCTGCTGGTAGTACTCGGTCAGGTCCTCGGCCATGCGCTTGGTGAGCGTGGTGATGAGGACCCGCTCGGCGCGCTCGGCCCGCGCCCGGACCTCGGCCATGAGATCGTCGACCTGGACGCCTGCGGGCCGCACGGTGATCTTCGGGTCCATGAGCCCCGTGGGACGGATGATCTGCTCGGCCACTGCCCCACCCTGCCACGGCTGGCCGGGGGCCGCGCGCCGTCCCCCCGCCAGCCTCAGCTCATACGGTCCCGGAGTGGCGGAGACGTAGAGCGTCTGGGGCACGAGGGCGGTGAACTCTTCGAAGGTCAGGGGCCGGTTGTCGAAGGCCGAGGGCATCCGGAACCCGTATTCGACGAGGGCCTCCTTGCGCGACCGGTCGCCCGGGTACATGCCGCGGATCTGCGGCACGGTCACGTGAGACTCGTCGATGATCACGAGGGCGTTCCGGGGCAGGTAGTCCATGAGGGTGGGCGGGTTCTGGCCCGGCTTCCTCCCCGACAGGTGCCGAGAGTAGTTCTCGATGCCGTGGCAATAGCCGATCTCGCGCAGCATCTCCATGTCGAACAGCGTGCGCTGCTCGAGGCGCTGCGCCTCCAGGAGCTTGCCCCGCGCCTTGAGGAAGCGCAGCCGCTCCCCCAGCTCTTCCAGGATGCCCGCGATGGCGCGCTCCGTCTGGTCGGCGGGCGTGACGTAGTGGCTGGCGGGATAGACGCGCGCGCCGGAGACGGTTCCCGTGGCGACGCCGCGGAGCGGGTCGAGGGTCGAGAGCTTCTCGATGGTGTCGCCCCACAGCTCCACGCGTAGCGCCTCCGCCTCGGCGGCGGCGGGGAAGATCTCGACCACGTCGCCCCGCACCCGAAAGGTGCCCCGGCGGAAATCGACGTCGTTGCGCTCGTACTGGATGGCCACGAGGCTCCGGATGAGCGCGTCGCGCTCGAGGGTCTGGCCCGTCTCGAGCCCGACGTGCATGCCCTGGTAGGTCTCCGGCGCGCCGATGCCGTAGATGCATGACACGGAGGCGACCACGATGACGTCGCGGCGCTCGAAGAGGGACGTGGTGGCGGAGTGCCGCATCCGGTCGATCTCGTCGTTGACGAGGGCGTCCTTCTCGATATAGGTGTCCGACTGCGGAATGTAGGCCTCGGGCTGGTAGTAGTCGTAGTACGACACGAAGTACTCGACGGCATTGTCGGGGAAGAACGACTTGAACTCGCCGTAGAGCTGGGCGGCCAGCGTCTTGTTGGGGGAGATGACGAGGGCGGGCCGATCGAGCTGCCGGATCACGTTGGCGAGCGTGAAGGTCTTGCCGCTTCCCGTGATCCCGAGAAGCACGGCATGGGGGCGCCCCTCGGCCACCAGAGAGGCGAGGCGCTCGATGGCCCCGGGCTGATCGCCCGCGGGCGCGTACTCCGAGGACAGCCTGAAAGACACGCTCAGGGGGCGGTGGGAACCGCCACCAGGTACTTCCGCCACGAGTCGAGGAAGCTGGTGGCGTGGGGGTGCCGCATCAGGTGGACCGAGAAGAGGAACTGCGGGTGCACCGGCTCACGGATGAGCCGCATGCGCGACTCCTCGAGGGTGCGATTGCCCTTGAAGAGGTTGCACCGGAGGCAGGCCGCCACCACATTGGTCCACGTCGTCTGGCCGCCCCGCGAGCGCGGCATGACGTGGTCCACCGTGAGCTTCTCCCCGCGACGGGAGCAGTACTGGCAGGTGTAGCCGTCGCGACGAAGGATGTTCTTCTTGTTGAAGGCCACCCGCTCCAGGAAGGGCTTCCGGATGTACGCGGCGAGGCGGATGACGGAGGGGAGCGGGAAGGCCCGGGAGGGCGAGCGGATCACGCGGGGCGAGCTCTCCACGCTCTCTGCCTTGCCCGCGAGGAGCAGGGTGACGGCGCGCTTGGCGTTGGTGAAGTGGAGCGGCTCGTACGTGTAGTTGAGCACCAGGACCGCGATATCGTTCATATCCGTTCGTCAAGGATAGTCAGCGGTCCCAGCACTGTCAACACCTGCCCCCTAGACCAGGGCCCGCCACACGACCGGCGCAAAGCCGGTGAGCACGAGGAAGGCCGATCCCACCCAGCGCCAGTCGCTCGTCATGAGCGAGACGGCGATGAGGACGATCATGAGACAGAGGAGGAGGAAACACAGGGCGTAGAATCGGATCTCGCGCCGGTCCGTCCATCCGCCTTTGCCCATGAGGGCAGGCATCATACCCGCGAGATAGACCGGGGAGTAGACGAGAAAGAACACAACGAGGGCAGCGGAGAAGAGCACGATGCCGGCCAGGGCTCCGATTATCCCCCAGGCGATCCACGCCACCGGTGACGCCGCGGACTCTGAAAAGAGACGCGGAACCATGTCAGGGCGGAACATGATGAGGAGGAGCGCGCCCGCGCACACGGGCAGGACCCATTCAAGCCAGGCCAGCTTGGGAGGGCGCGGGGCGATCTGGATCGCTGATCGGCGCTGCTGCTTGGCGCTGTACTGACCGGATCTATTCGCCATGGCCCCTCCCTCTCAGCGAGCCTGGGCCTCGACGACCAAGAGCAAGCTCCGCTGCTCGGCAAAGCGCCCGGACGCAGGTCTTCGCTTCATGACCTCCTCAGTATCTCACAAGGATGCCCTCCGACGATCCGCCGGCGACTGCACCCGCCCCCGCAGCTAGGCGGAAGGGCGGAGACGCAGGGCGTCGGCGAGCACGGTCAGCACTCGCTCGAGCCTGAAGGGCTTGACGAGCATGAGATCCACGCCGGCCTCCCGCAGCTTCTCCGGATCCAGCAGGTGTCCCCATCCCGTGATGAGGATGACCGGTGTGTCGGGACGCAGGCGCTTCACCGAGCTGGCGACATCGAGCCCCGAGCACTCCGGCAGCGAGAGGTCGGTCAGCACGACGTCGAAGGCCCCGCCCTGGAAGCGCGCCAGCCCCGTGAGCCCGTCGGTCGCAGACTCGACGTGATGGCCCGCGGAGGCCAGGGCCTCGACGAGCATCGCGCGGATCCGATCCTCGTCCTCGAGCACCAGGATAGAGGCGACCTCCGAGAGCGCGGCCGCCTTCCCTGGCTCGGCCGCGGTCGGTGCCGCCTCCACGCCATGGCCGGAGCCGGCGGGAAACCACAGCGTCACCGTGGTGCCCCCACCCGGCTCGCTCCGCACGTGCACGCTGCCGCGGTGGCGGCTCACGATGCCCTGGACCACCGCGAGGCCGAGCCCGGTGCGGTGCGGGGCCCGCGTGGTGAAGAAGGGATCGAAGATGCGCCGTCGTATGTCCTCGCGCATCCCCTCCCCGGTGTCCGAGACCTGGAGCTCCACTCCCGAGTCCACGCGACGCGCGGTCAAGCCCAGCCGGCCTCCTTGCGGCATGGCGTCGATGGCATTGAGGATCAGGTTCATGACGCCCTCGCGCAGGGCCGTCGCCTGCCCGTCGACCGAGAGGCGGCGATCCAGATCGGCGACCACGTCGATCTGCACGCCGCGCGCTTCCGCCTCGTCCTTCCACACCGCTCGGGTCAATGTCATCGCGTCCTGCACGACGGCGATCAGGTCCACGGACCCCGTCGCATCGTCAGCGCTGGTCACCGCGAAGCCCTGGAGGCGGCGCACGATGTCAGCGGCCCGCCACCCCGCCTCCTCGATGTCGGCGAGGTCCTCGCGCAAGGGCCCGTCGGGGACGCGCGAGAGCATGAGCTGCGTCTTGCCGAGCACGATGGCCAGGACATTGTTGAACTCGTTGGCGATGCCGCCCGCCATGGCGCCCACCGCGCGCGCGCTCGACGTCTGCACGAGCTGCTCCTGGGCTCTTTCGAGGCCCTGGAGGGCGCCCTGCACCTCGCCGTAGAGTCGATTGTTCTCCATGCCGAGGGCGAGCATGGAGGCCAGGACCTGGACGGCCTCGATCTGGTCGGCGGAGAAGTCGCGCGCCTCGGAGTCGCCCACGTAGAGCGCGCCCACCGTCTGGCGCCGGAGGCGCACCGGCACGGCGAGGCAGGCGCGCAGCCCGACCTGGAGAAGGAAGTCGTCCTCGGATCCCGCGCGGCCCTGGATGTCCCGACAGGCCGCCGGGCGCTGCGTCGCGAACATTTCCCCCGTCAGTCCGCGCGCGCTATCCACGCGGATGGTGTCGAGGGTGGCGGCGGAGAGCCCCATGGCCGCCGCGAGGGCGAGGCCGCCCGTGCCGCCCGGCACACCGATGGCCGCGACCCGCGCCTCGGCCAGCCGGCAGGCGACCTCGCACGCGCGCGCGAGCACGGCCTCCATGTCCTGTCCCACGAGCACATGGCCGAGGAAGACCTCGAGCTCGCGGAGCCGGCCGATGTGGCCTCGCGTGGTCTCGATGGCATCGCGCTGCCCCAGGGCGTTGCCGACCCTGTCGGCGATCACGAGGAGCAGCAGGACGTCGGCCTCGGAAAAGGGCGGCCGCGGCGCGCGGCGGCCCGCGTAGAGGATTCCCAACGCGCTGCCTCCCGAGCGGACAGGGACGGCGACGGCATCGGAGACGGGAAACAGGGCGAGGAACGGATCCTCCACGATGCGGGGGGCGCCGCCGGAGACGCGGGTGAGCCTCTCGTCCTGGAAGGCCTGGCCCACGAGTCCCTCGCCGGCCTTGATCGAGATGGTCTCGAGGTCGTCCCGGCGGAACCCGCGACCGGCGCGCGGCACGAGCCTCGAGGCGAGGGCGTCCCAGGTGAAGAGCATGGCGCGGTCGGCGGTGAGGACACGCGCCACGCGATCCATGGCAAGGGAGAAGACCTGAGACGGGTCGAGGCCGCTCGAGGGGATGGCCAGGATCTCCTCGCCCACCGTGAAGGCATCCCGCTCCTCCGGCGCCTCCGCGGCGACCCGGGGCCCGAGAGACGAGGGGGAAAGCGCGACGCGTCGGAACCGGTGGGTGAGCGACTCGATGCTCCGTCGGATCTCGACGAGCGCGCCGTGGAGGTCCTGTGAGGTCGGATCCGGGGAGACCTGCTCGTCGCTCATGGGCAACCCGACCAGATATTACTTCGCTCTCGGACCCACCCGTCGGGCAAACTTCAGGAGCCGCCTCCTCCGCGCTACTTGGCCGCGAGAGTGCGGATGTAGCGCACGAGCGCCCAGCGATCGTTCTCGGGCAAATGCCGCCACGCGGGCATGGCCCCGCGGCCCGTGGTGATCTTCCAGAAGAGCTCGCCGTCCGAGTCGTCCTGCACCGTCTTCGACGTCCAGTCCGCCGGCTTGGGGTTGAGGGCGACCGCGGCCGCCCCGTCGCCCTTGCCCTTGGCCCCATGACAGGTGACACAGTTGATCTGGGCCACTTTCCTTCCCTGCTCGATGGTCTTGGCATCGGCGGGCAGCGGGTTCTTCTTCTCCTTCTCTCCCGCCGGTGCCGTCCAGGGAGCCTGCGCCGCCGCGAGCCCGGTAATCGCGATGAGTGCCGCCAATCCAAGCGTCGTGCCCACACGTCGGGCTGCTCGTCTCACCCCCGCCATCATTGCCTCCTCCTTCCGTAACCTTTGTCCGCAGCATCCGTCCCGCCGCCCCCGGTGGGCCACTCGAACACGTCGTGGGCACGTCGCGTATCACTTAACATCTGCAAGATTCGACGGTCAAGCCGAATCCTCGATTCGGTATTGGGTCAAGTTGCGAGCCAGATCTACTCAGCCCTCGCCTCGGGGCTCCGCCCCTCAGCTCGAACCACCACGCCCGAGGGAGCCTGCAACGCGAGGCGTACCTGTATGTACGTTGAGCGTTGCAGGCGACCGAGAACGTGGCTCTTCGAGCCGAACGGCCCTGCCGTGAGGCGAGAGCTGAGTTGATCTGGCGAAGCAAATTGGCCCAGTACCCGCCCTTCGCGGCGCGCGGAGCCCTGTGCTATGGTCTCCACCCATGACGGAATCGACGACACACGCGGTCGCCGTCGTGGGCGCGGGCCCGGCGGGGCTCTTCGCGACCCGCGCGCTCGCCGCGGCGGGATGCCGGGTCCTCCTTCTCAATCGTGACATCAAGCCGGGCGGGCTCGCCGAGTACGGGATCTTCCTCAACAAGTACAAGATGAAGGGTGGCCTCCGGCGGCAGTTCAGCAAGATCCTCACCGACCCGCGTGTCACCTATCTCGGCCACGTGGCGGTGGGCGAGAGAGCGCCCCTGAGCGTCCCCGCCCTCCGCGCGGCGGGCTTCGATGCCGTGGTCTTCGCCATCGGGGCCCAGGGCACCAAGTACCTCGGCATCGAAGGGGAGCGACTCGCGGGCGTGTACCATGCCAAGGACCTCGTCTATCACTACAACCGCCTTCCGCCGTTCTCGGAGCGCCATTTCCCCATGGGGCGTCGGGTGGCCATCGTGGGCGTCGGCAATGTCATGGTGGACATCGCCAACTACTGCGCACATTTCTGCGAGTGCGAGGAGATCATCGCGGTGGCGCGGCGGGGCCCGCACGAGAAGGCGTACGACGACCGCGAGTTCGAGGACGTGGAGGACGCCTTCGACCGCGAGGCGTACCGGCGCGAGGTCGAGCGCATTCGCCCGCGCCTCGAGGCGGCCGGGCAGAGCGCGGACGAGCTCCTGAAAGCGCTCGCCGCCCGGCCGGAGGCGGAGGACCGCTGCCGGGCCCGCCTGACCTTTCGTTTCCTCGCCTCCCCGCAGCGCGTGGTCAGCGAAGCCGGGCGCGTCGTCGGCCTCGAGGTCGAGGAGACGCGGCTCGAGCGCAAGGGCGAGCGAATCAGCGCGGTCGGCACGGGCGAGATCTCGCGCATCCCGTGCGACACCGTGGTCTTCGCGGTGGGCGACCGCGTGGACGAGGACGTGGGGCTGCCGTACCGGGAAGGGCTCTACGTGACGGCGCCCGGGGCGGAGCAGGACCCGGCCTCCGCGTACCAGGTCTGGGATCCCGCCCACGGCCAGCCCCTCGCCGACGTCTTCGTGGTCGGCTGGGCGCGGCGGGCCAGCGACGGCGTGGTCGGGCGGGCGCGCCTCGACGCCGAGACGGGGATCAAGCACATCTTGAAGATCCTCGGGTCACGGCCCACGCGCACGCCCGCGGAGGCCGAGCGTCCCGTGACGGCGATCATGCACGAGCTCGGCAAGGCGGACGCCCGGCCCGTGACGTATGAGGAAGTCCTGCGCATCGAGGCCGCGGAGCGCGAGCGCGCCCGCCGCGAAGGCGTGGAGGAATTCAAGTTCGCCAGCGATGAGGAGATGCTGGCCCTTCTCTCGAGCTAAGTCTCTCCTTCAGCGCGGGGGGAACGGGCGCTCGAGATGGCGAGGAGCGCCAGTATCACCGCTCCCAGTCCATAGCCGGCGGCGAGCAGGAAGGGATAGGCGCTTCCGGCCGACCAGGGCCAGAAGAGCGCGCCGCTCGGCAGCGGCGAGTGCATCAGGCCGACGAGCGTGGCCACGCCGGCTGCGAGAAACACGGCGGCGGCCCGACGCAGCCGCCCATCGATGATGCTCACGAGGGCCCACCCCCAGAGGAGTGCCGTCACGATGAAGCCATTGCCGAGAGCGAGAAGATGCTGGTAGGCGAGGCGGCCGTCACCGGTCAGATCCGCCGCGCCTTTCCCCACTGAGGTCAGCAGACCATTGACCTCGATCAACACCAGGGTGGCGACCGCGGGAATGAAGGACACGGCGACGGCTGCCGCATGGCGAGAGGGCGAGGCAACGAAGGCCTGGGCCGTGATCTCGAGGCCGACGAAGATTAGGATGGGCGCCACGGCGGCCTCGGGCAGGAGGCTCACGAGAATCCCCACGAGTCCAAGCGACGCACCCACGCCGATGACGAGGGCGGTGGCCAACGTATAGCCCGCCCGCGCACCCATGGCCTTGTAGGCCGGATGTCCGATGTATGGCGTGTTTTGTATCACCCCTCCACAGAGCCCTGCGGCGATCGTCGCCACGGCCTCCGTCAACAAGATGTCTCTGGCCCGGTACTCGTCTCCAGCCACGATGGCGGACTCGGTATTGTCGATGCCTCCGATCACGGTGGCGAGGGCAAATGGCATGGCGAGCGGCAGATACGGCCAGACGGCGCCAAAGGTCTCGGCCCAGGCCAGGGTCGGCCAGGGAATGGCCAGGGCGAGGCCGGGTAGCTCGGTCGCAGGCGCCGGACCCCAGCCCCCCGCCGCGCGAAGCCAGAATATTCCCGCCCCCGCCAGCACGGCGGCAAAGGCGCCCGGCATGCCGCCGGGAAGCCGCACCCGGCCGACGAGCGCGACGAGCACCAGGGTCAGCGAGACGAGGCCTACCAATGGATCGGCGAACACCCTCAGGGCCGGGAGGAAAGCGATGAGCAGGATGGCCACGCCGGCGATGGAGCCCAGGAGTGCCGCCCGCGGCACGAGACGTCGCACCCAATCACCAAAGAAGGCCAGCAGGAGCTTGAACCCTCCCATGGCGACGGTGACACCCATGCCGATCTTCCACGCGAGGATCGGATCTCCCGTGGCCAGCATGGCGGGTCCGAGAACGCCGAAGACGATCCCGAAGAGCGACGGCGTGTCGATGCCGAAGGGCATGGCCGTGACGTCGTCCCGACCCGACGTGCGGGCCAGACGCACGGCAAGCCACGTGTAGGCCAGGTCGCCGACGAGAACGCCCGCCGCTGTCCCGGGCACGATGCGTCCGAGCACGAGATCCGGCGGGAACTTGAAGGCACCGATCAGCAGACTCGAGAGGATGACGAGGAGGGTCGTGTTGTCGAGCGCGAGGACGAAGAACGCGTTCCAGTCCCCGGGCGCGACCCAGCGCGGGGCGCGGCGGGCGACCCTCACGCTAGGCGGATCTTCGCTGAGCCAGCGCCTGGGTCACGGTCTCGCGGACGAGCCCGCGGATGCGCTCGGCGAGGGCCTGGCACCAGGCCAGGCTGCCGCGGCGGTCTCTCACTTCCGGGAAGGCCAGCTCGATCTCGGAAGAGAGCCGCTCGCCGATCCTGACGCGCAGCCCATAGGCCTTGCCCTCTCGCGGGCCCGCACGATCGAGCGGGACTTCCGCATGCAGGCTCTCGCGCTTGGCGTGGGACGTCGCGAAGTTCGAGAGCCAGCGCGCCACCTCATCGTAGTCACCGCCGCTGAACATGCGCTCCCGCTACTCCTGGTGCCGGGCCGAGGTGCGAGCCAGACGAGGCCCGAGGGAGGCGCCAGCCCGAGGCGTACCTGTTCGTACGTTGAGGGCTGGCAACGACCGAGAACGAAGTCTGGCGAAGTACATCGGCCCGGCACCTAACACTCGTTGAAGCCGCAGGACAGACACTTCTTGCACCCTTCCTCGTAGACGAGGGTCGCCTGCCCGCACTCCTTGCAGAGATCGCCGACCCGGCGGCGTCCCCCTTCGGGCGTCTCCGCGGCCTCCGGGGCGGGGCCACGGCCGATGCCGATGTGCTCCCCCAGCGTGCGGGCGAGGGCGTCCGGCAGCGAGAGCACCTTGGCCGCTCCGAAGCCCGTGGGCTGCCCGCCGCCGATCCACGCGAGCTGGCTGATGACCTCCTCGAGCCGCCGTCGGGGAGACAGCGGCGAGGGCAGGCGGAGCACGAGCGAGATGAGGCGCCCGAGGGCCTCGGCCACCGCCATCGTGTCCGAGCCCGCCTTGCCGACCTGGACGAAGACCTCGAAGGGGTCGCCGCCCGGCGTCTCGTTGACGGTGACGAAGGCGGTGCCGATGGGCGTCTCCATGCGGTAGGTGGCGCCCGCGAGGCTGTGCGGGCGGGGCCGGACCACGCGGTCATCGAGCGCGTCCGTCGCCTCCGGCGCCCCCGCCGCGTCGCCGCCCACGCCCACATTGAGCACCTGACCTCCCTTGCAGCCGTCGCGGAACACGGTGATGCCGAGACAGCCCTCGCGCCATGCCAGGAGATAAGCGTCCGCCACGTCCTGTCCCGTCGCGTCGGCGGGCAGGTTGATGGTCTTGGACACGCCGTTGTCGGTATGTCTCTGGAAGGCGGCCTGGTGGCGCACATGCCAGCTCCAGTGAATCTCGTGCGCGGTCTTGAAGACGGCACGGGCCGCCTCCGGGACTCCGGGGATGCCCGCGAGGGTGCCGCGGCGGGCCACCTCGCCCATGAGGGCGTCGGAGTAGAACCCTCGCTGCCGCCCGATGCGCTCGAAGCTCTGGCTGACGAAGGGCAGGACGCGCTCGCCATCCACGCCCTTGACCCTGTGCTCGAAGGCCAGCGCGAAGACCGGCTCGATGCCCGAGGAGCAGCCGGCGATCATGGAGATGGTGCCCGTGGGCGCGATGGTAGTCACGGTGGAGTTCCGGAGCGCGCGCCCGCGCTCGTAGATGGACCGCTCGTAGTTCGGGAAGGGCCCGCGCTCCTCGGCAAGCCGGGCCGACTGGTCGTGGCCGACGTTCTGGATGAAGGCCATGAGCCGCCCGGCCAGCTCGAGCGCCTCCTCGCTGTCGTACGGGATGTCGAGGGCAAAGAGGAGATCGGCCCAGCCCATGACGCCCAGCCCGATGCGGCGGTTCGCCTTGACCATGGCATCGATCGCGGCCAGCGGATACGGATTGACCTCGATCACGTCGTCGAGGAAGCGCACGGCGAGGCGGACCACGCGCTCGAGCTCGTCCCAGTCCAGGCTCCACCGTCCGTCCTGCTCTCGAGCGAAGC
>DASQAK010000059.1:0-17947 GCA_035635755.1 Candidatus Methylomirabilota bacterium
TTCATCGCCGCCGCCGGCGAGCGCACGCGCCGGATCCGGCTGGGCACGGGCGTGTCCTCGCTGCCCTACCACCATCCGTTCATCCTGGCCGACCGCGTCCAGCAGCTCGACTACCAGCTGAAGGGCCGCTTCATGTTCGGCGTGGGGCCGGGCTCGCTGCCCTCCGATGCCTTCATGATGGGCATCGATCCGCTGCGCCAGCGCGACATGATGGAAGAGGCGCTGGACGTCCTCATCCCGCTGCTGCGCGGCGAGGCGGTCACGAAGATCACCGACTGGTTCAGCGTCAAGGAGGCGCGGCTGCAGCTCATGCCGTACACGCGTCCGCACGTGGAGATGGCGGTGGCCGCCCAGATCTCACCGGCCGGTCCCCGCGCCGCGGGCAAGCACGGGATCGGGATGCTCTCCATCGGCTCGACGACGAGCCAGGGCTACATGGCCTTGTCGGCGGCGTGGGACATCTGCGAGGAGCTGGCGCGCGAGCACAAGCACGCGGTGTCACGGCACCACTGGCGCCTGGTGGCGCCGATGCACGTCGCGGAGACGCGGGAGAAGGCCCTCGAGAACGTGCGCTTCGGCCTGGGGCAGTGGGTGCGCTACTTCACCGAGGTCATCGCCCTGCCCTTCGAAATCAAGGGCAGCAGCGTCGAGGACAAGTGTGCCCAGCTCATCGAGTCCGGCTACGCGGTCATCGGCGACCCCGACGATGCCGCCGCGCAGCTCGAGCGGCTGGACAAGCAGTCGGGCGGCTTCGGCTGCTTCCTCCAGCTCGCCCACAACTGGGCGGATTTCCCGCAGACGCTGCGGAGCTACGAGCTAATCGCCCGCTACGTCATGCCGCGCTTCCAGGCCTTGAATCCCGGACGTCAGGCGAGCCTGGACTGGACGGCCGCGAACCGCGAGAAGTTCATGAACGCGGGCCGTCAGGCCAAGGTCCTCGCCACGGAGAAGCACCTGGCCGAGCGCCGCGGCAAGCCGTCGGCCTGAAGCCCGTGCGCTACTGGGAGGACATCAAGGCGGGCGAGGTCATCGAGCTCGGGAGCCGCACGGTGACGAAGGAGGCCATCCTCGCCTTCGCGCGCGAGTTCGATCCGCAGCCGTTCCACGCGGACGAGGCGGCGGCCCAGCACACGATATGGGGCGGCCTCATCGCGAGCGGCTGGCACACGGGCAGCATGCTCATGCGTCTGTTCTATGACGGGTTTCTCAAGGACACGGTCAGTCTCGGCTCCCCGGGCATCGACGAGCTGAAGTGGCTCAAGCCCGTGCGCCCGGGCGACACCCTCAGCGGCCGGTTGACCATTCTCGAGGCGGCGCCGTCGCGGAGCAAGCCTGACCGCGGGATCGTCAGCTCGCTCATGGAAGTGGTGAACCAGCACGGCGAGGTGGTCATGACCACCAAGGGCGTCAACTTCTTCGCCCGGCGCCCCTGAGGAGACGTCAGTTCTCCCGATGCCTGAGCGCCTGGGCAACGGTGACTTCAAGGGCGCTCACGCGTGTCTCGAGACGCAGGAAGCGTCGATCGATCGCCTCGAACCGCTCATGGACTTCGGTCCGGAACCGCTCGAGCTTCTCATCCACCAAGAGCACGCCCTCGGCCACCAGTTGGATCCGGGACTTCAGATCCTCCGCAACGACATCGAAGTGGCGACGGGTGTCCGCATCGCTCGCCCGCATCTCGGTCCGCAGCTCTTCGAAGCGCCGATCCATCTCGGAGAAGCGGCGGTCCACCGCTTCGAAGCGCCGGTCCAGATAGGCGACGAGTTCCGGGTCCACGCGCGTACTCTGCCGCCACGCCGCGGTCTGGTCAAGTGTCTCGTCGATGAGACACGATTGAGGCGGCGGCGATCCTCCGGGCGGGCCAGATGATGCGGCGACCCTGGGCTGGGTTCCTCATGGCAGCCCTCGTGTTCATGGCGGCGCCGGCGGCGGCGCAGACGATCACATGGCAGATGGCCAATGAATATCCCGCCACCTCCATCCACGGCGAGGGCGATCAGTTCTTCGCCAAGGAGCTCTCCGAGCGCTCGAGCGGACGCATCGCCATCACGCATTCGTTCGATGCCGCCCTCGGCTACCGGTCCAAGGATCTGCTCGATGCCGTCGCCCGCGGCGCGATCCCGGTGGCCGACATGTACATCGGCGCCCTCGGGGATATCCACCCGATCTTTCTCCTGCCCTCGCTGCCCTTCCTCGCCGTCACCCCGGAGCAGGCGCGGATCCTCAACGAGGTGGCGCGGCCCGAGTACGAGCGTGTGCTCGCCCGCCACAACCAGAAGCTCCTCTATCCCTCGCCCTGGCCGCCTGCCGGGCTCTGGACCCGGAGGCCGATCGCGGGGATGGAGGCTCTCCAGGGCCTGCGCGTGCGCACGGCGGACGCCAATGCCACGGCCACCCTCCGCGCGGCGGGCGCGCTGCCCTCGCAGCTCTCCTTCGCCGACGCCCTCCCCAAGATCAAGAGCGGCGCCATCGTTGCCGTGCTCTCCTCGGGCGACGAGGGAGCGGGCCAGCGGCTCTGGGAGCACCTCCGCTACTTCACCGCCATCAACTACTCGATGACCATGAGCATGGTGACCATGAACCTGGACGTGTGGAACGGGCTCGACATCGATCTGCGACTGGCCGTGCAGGGGGCGGCGCGCGCCACGAGCGAGCGTCAGTGGAAAGAGATCCAGACGCGCATCGCGTACAACTACGATCGTATGCGCGCCAATCAGGTGGGGATCATCACGGAGGTGACGCCCGGCTTCACCAAGGGCCTGCGCGAAGCGGGACAGGTCGCCATCGACGACTGGCTCATCAAGACGGGTCCGCGCGGCCAAGAGATTCTGGACACCTACCGCAAACAGCTCGCAGGTCGCTAACCACACTATTCACGAGCCTGCCTCCCCCTCACCCACCCTCTCCCCCTCCGGGGGCGAGGGATCTAGATGAATCCCTCTCCCTCGGAGAGGGAGAGGGCTGGGTGAGGGTGGCGGTGTCTCGCGAATAGTCGAGGCTAGGGCATTCCCACGCGGCCTACCGCGGGGAGCTTCAGTGCCGGACGTCTCACGGCAACGCCGAAGGTCAGGCCGAGGACGTTGACCTCGACTCCCTCCTCCCACGCGGCCATCACGCCGAGCAGGCCGAAGACCGAAACCTGGAGCCCCGTCCCGCTCGGCGACAGCGCGACAGGCCCTCCGCCGGGAAGATAGTCCTTGCCGATGGCGGTCGAGGGCAGGTCGAGGCGCAGCTCGGGCACGGCGCGGGCGACATAGGCGGTGAAGGTGTTGCTATTGGGGCCCGGCCAGGTCCGGTACGAGTCGCGGTACGGATAGGCGGCGACGGCGGCCTGGACCTTCTCGATGACGGCGTCCACCTCGGGCCCGCGGAGATCGGCCAGGAGATGGGGCCGGCTGCCGAACCAGTCGTTGTCGGGGCCGGTGCGGTCCACGCGAATGGCCGGCGCCCCCCGACTGACGCCCCAGCCCATGACCTCGTAGCGCGTGTACCGCGCGGCGCCGGAAGGCTTGAGCGATATCCAGGTGTGGACGGCGAGCAGCCCCCGCCAGCCCACGGCGCGCGCCGCATAGACCTGGACGACCGCCTCCGGGGTGGTGGCGGGATCGGGCGACTGGCCCGAGGGCTCTCGGGAGAGCTCCCACCAGCTGCCGCGGGCCCGCTCCACGACGGAGCAACCGGCGGTAGCCGTGACGAGCGACAGGACTACCCCCAGTCGTGCCAGGCGCCTCATGGGCCGGCCGTTACCGCGCGCTGGGTAAGCGGCGCGAGCAGCCGCTCGTCGCCTAGATCAGCGGGAGAGGATAGCGGAAGGGCGCCCAGCCCATGCCCTCGACGGGCTTGGGCGTGTACGCCGCGGCCTTCCTGGGGGCGGCCTTGGCCGCCGGCTTCCGGGCCGACGCCTTCTTCGCTCCTGCCTTCTTCGCCACCGGCTTCTTCGCGGTCTTCTTGGCCACTTTCTTCTTTGCCATGCGCGGGAGTCTACATCATGCCTCTTCGACTGGTCAATTCACCATCGTACTGGGTCAAGTTGCTCGTCAGATCAACTCAGCCCTCGCCTCGGGGCTACACCCCTCAGCTCGAACCGCCACGCCCGAGGGAGCCAGCAATGCGAGGCGTACGTGGCCCTTCGAGCTGAGGGCGAAGCCCGAGGCGAGCGCTGAGTGGATCGTACGTTGAGCGTTGCTGGCGACCGAGAACGTGGCCGTTCGAGCCGAACGGCCGTGCCGTGAGGCGAGGGCTGAGTTGATCTGGCGAGCAAATTGGCCCAGTACGTTACACGGGCCAGGATTCGCGGCGCCAGCCCATATCCCAGAACATCCACTCGTAGCGGCTGGTGGCGACGAAGTGGCGGCTCATGAGCCGGCGCTCGCTCGGGCCCAGCCCCGTCGCCAGCTCATCGAGGCAGGCGATGACGAGGCGGACGAGCCCGCCGAACTCCTCGGACGCGTAGGTGCCGATCCAGCGCGCGTAGAGCGCGTCCTTCGAGCCCGAGCGCTCGAGGGCCTTGCCGACCTCCCAGTAGATCCAGTAGCAGGGCAGGAGGGCCGCCACCCCCTCGTGGAAAGGCGCGCCATACGCGGTGGAGAGCAGATAGCTCGTGTAGGCCTGGTTGGTCGGGGCCAGGGGGGTGGCCGCCACCGCTTCCGGCGTGAGCCCCCACTCGGCGAAGAAGCTCTCGTGGAGCGACCGCTCCACCTTGAGGGCGCCGGCCGCGTGCTCGTTGAACATGATGATCCACTCGTCCCGCGGCGCGCGGGCGGCCGCGATGGAGAGGGACCGCGCGAAGTCGCGGAGGTAGAGCGCGTCCTGCACGGCGTAGAAGCGGAAGGCCTCGCGGGGGAGCGAGCCGTCCGTCAAGCCGCGCACGAAGGGGTGGGCGAGGATCTCGGCATAGATCGGCTCGATGCTGCGCCAGAGCTCCGCGGAGAAGGCCATGGACGGTGGTGATCTTACCGCCCGCGCAGCACGAGCGCGAGCTTGGCGGCGCGGGGGAGCTGCTTGATCTCCGCTTCGCGCCGGAGGGCGGCGCCACGGTCGCGCTTGCGCTCGACATAGCGTAGCGTGACGGGCAACCGCGCCCGTGTATACTTCGACGCACGCCCGCGGGCGTGCTGGGCCAGGCGCCGTTTCAGGTCCGAGGTGATGCCCGCATACAGCGAGCCGTCCCCGCACTGGAGGAGGTAACAGACCCATGCCATCGCCGGCTAGTATGCACGAGCTCGACGACTCCACCGTCCACTACGAGTGGAACAACGGCATCGCGCCCCGGCTCGAGATCGAGCCCGGAGACACCGTCGCTTTCCGGACCCGCGACGCCGCGGATGGGTACTACTCCCGCCGTTCCACGCATGCCGATGTGATCGGTCGCGGCCCGTTTCGGGGGCATCCCCTGACCGGGCCCGTGCGCGTCAAGGGCGCGCGTCCGGGCGATGTGCTCGTCGTCGAGGTGCTCGACATGCGCCCGGGCGCCGATTTCGGCTGGACGGCGATTCGGCCGGGGCGGGGCCTCTTGCCCGAAGCGGACTTCGGCAAGCCGTTTCTCCAGATCTGGGACCTGTCCGACGGGACGCACGCGCGCATGGACAAGCGCGTGGCCGTGCCCATCGAGGCGTTTCTGGGCGTGATGGGCACCGCCCTCGACGAGGCGGGCGGACACAGCACGATGCCGCCGCGGAAGAACGGCGGCAACATGGACATCAAGCAGCTCACAAAAGGCTCGACGCTCTACCTGCCCGTGTGGGTGGACGGCGCCCTCTTCAGCGTCGGCGACGGGCACGCCGCCCAGGGGGACGGCGAGGTCTGCGTCACCGCCGTCGAGATGCGGGCGCAGGTGACGCTGCGCTTCGGGCTCCAGCCCGGACGCCGCCTGCCCGAGCCCCAGCTGCGCACGACACGCCCGCTGGCCACGGGCACGAATACCGCGCCGTGGTATGCCACGACCGCGCACGGACCCGATCTCTTCGCGGCCGCCCAGCAGGCCGTGCGCCACATGATCGACCACCTCGCCACGGAGCGAGGCTTTTCCCGGGAAGAGGCCTATATCATCTGCAGCGTGGCCGCCGACCTCAAGATCAGCGAGATCGTGGACGCGCCCAACTGGATCGTCTCGGCTTTCATGCCCGACAGCATCTTCGTCTGACCGTATCCAAGGACGGGACATGATCGGACCGATGAGCCTGCCCGTGATCAACTGGACGGCCCCGCCCGCGGACGCCCCCCGCGCGCCCTTCCTGCGTCTCTCCACGCTCTGGATCCAGATCACGGGGACGTGGTGCAACCTCGAGTGCGTCCACTGCATCAATGCCAGCGGCCCCGGCGACCCGTGGCTCAAGCCCATCCGTCCCGAGGTGGCCCGCCGTGCCATCCGCGAGGCGGAGGACCTGGGCGTGAAAGAGATCTACTTCACGGGGGGTGAGCCGTTTCTCCACGCCGAGATGCTCGCCTTGCTCCGCGATGCCCTCGAGGTGGCGCCGACCACCGTGCTCACCAATGGCACCCTCATCGACGAGGCCATGGCCGATGCCCTCGCCGCGCTCGCCCGGCGCGCCTCCTACTCGCTCGAGATCCGGGTCAGCCTCGACGACACCGACCCGGGGACGAACGACCGCGTGCGCGGGGCCGGCTCGTTTTCCAGGGCGATGGCGGCCATCGTCAGGCTGAACGACCGCGGCCTGCTTCCCATCGTGACGGCGACCGAGATCGCGAGCGCCGAGCACGCGGGGGAGGGGATGTACGAGCGCTTCCGCGACTTTCTCATCGCGCGCGGCATCGAGAAGCCGCGGGTGAAGATCATGCCCGTCTTCGCGCTGGGCCGTCTTGGACAGGAAGGCGATCCGCGGCTGACCGAGGCGGATCTCACCGGCTTCGATCGCGGCCTCCTCCAGTGCTCGGAGTCGCGCGTGGTCGGAGACGGCGGCGTCTATGCCTGCCCCATCCTCGCGGGGCTGCCAGGAGCGCGGCTCTCCCAGGCCGGACTCAAGGAGTCCTTCGCGGACGCCCCTCTCTACCATCCAGCCTGCGTGACGTGCGTGCAGACGGGGATGACGTGCAAGAACGGATAGCCGAGTACCGGCGCATCGCCGTCTTCGGCGGCGTCTACAGCAACGCCCTCGCCCTCGAGGCCATGCTTGCGGACGCGCGGGGGCGCGACGTCGAGGCCGTGTTCTGTCTCGGGGACATGGGCGGCTTCGGGCCCCACCCCGACCGCGTGTTCCCCCTTCTTCGCGCTACGGGCGTGCTCGCCATCCAGGGCAACTACGACGAGTCGCTCGCGCAGGGCAAGACGGACTGTGGCTGCGGCTACACCGACCCGCGCGACAATCACTTCGCGCGGATCAGCTACGAGTACACGTTTGCCAGGACCTCGACGGAAAACAAGCGGTGGCTCGGCGGCCTGCCCGCTCGCCGGCGCCTCCGCCTCGGGACGCGGCGCGTGCTCATGAGTCATGGATCTCCCCGGGTCATCAACGAGTTCCTGTGGGAGTCGGCGACGCCGACGGGATTGCTCAAGCGTTTTCTTCGCGAGGGCGAGGCGGATGTCCTTCTCTGCACCCACACGGGGATCAAGTGGCACCGCGCGCTCCCCGATGGCACGCATGCCGTCAACGTCGGCGTCATCGGCCGCCCGGAAAACGACGGCTCGAGCAACGTCTGGTACACGGTGCTGACCGCGGGTCCGGATCTTTCCGTCGAGTTCATCCCCGTGCACTACGAGTACGAGACGCTCGCCCGCCAGATGGAGCAGGAGGGGCTGCCGCCCGAGTTCACAGAGACGGTGCGCACCGGGTGGTGGACGACCTGCCTCGAGAACCTGCCCTCCAAGGAGCGCTCGCGCGGCAAGTTCTGAGGACCATGATGCCGCCACCGGTGGAAGTTCGTCCCCGAGACGTCTACAACGCCGAGCTGATCGCGCAGGTGCACCCACCCGACTGGCGGCCGCCGACGCCGGCGCCCCGCTACAACCTCGTGGTGATCGGCGCGGGCACCGCCGGCCTTGTCACCGCGGCGGGGGCGGCCGGTCTGGGCGCGCGGGTGGCGCTGATCGAGCGGCACCTGGTGGGCGGCGACTGTCTCAACGTCGGCTGCGTGCCATCCAAGTGCGTCATCCGCTCCTCGCGGGTGATGGGCGAGGTGCGCGCGGCCGCCTCCCTCGGCGTGCGGGTGGTTGGGGCCGTCGAGCCCGACTTCGGCGCCGTCATGGAGCGGATGCGACGAGTGCGCGCGCGCATCAGCCACCACGACTCGGTCGAGCGCTTCAGCGGGCTCGGCGTGGACGTCTTCCTCGGTGATGCGCGCTTCACGGGGCTGGACACGGTTGAGGTCAACGGCACGCGGCTGCGGTTCGGGAAGGCCGTCATCGCCACGGGGGCGCGAGCCCACCACCCCGACGTGCCCGGTCTCCGCGAGGCGGGCTTTCTCACCAACGAGAGCGTGTTCGAGCTGACGCAGCGGCCGCCGCGCCTCGCCGTCATCGGGGCCGGCCCCATCGGATGCGAGCTGGCCCAGGCCTTCCGGCGCCTGGGCTCCGAGGTCATCCTCTTCCACACGGGCGACCACATCTTGAACCGCGAAGACGCGGACGCGGCGGAGATCGTCCAGCGCGCCTTCGTGGACGAAGGCATCCGCCTCGTGCTTGGCGCCAAGCTCGAGCGTGTCGATCGCGCGGGCGGAGGGAAAGTCTTGCTCGCGACGGCGCCGAGCGGACCGGTCAGGGTGGAGGTGGACGAGATCCTCGTGGGCGCGGGGCGCGTGCCCAACGTGGACGGCCTCGGTCTCGAGGCGGTCGGCGTCGCCTATGACCGACGGGACGGCGTCAAGGTGAACGACCGGCTGCAGACCACCAACCCGCGCATCTACGCCGCGGGCGACATCTGCATGCCCGAGAAGTTCACCCACGCGGCCGACGCGGCGGCCCGGGTGGTGATCCAGAACGCGCTCTTCCTCGGGCGCAAGAAGCACTCCGCCCTCACTATCCCGTGGTGCACGTACACCGACCCCGAGATCGCCCACGTCGGCCTCTATGCGCGCGACGCCGAGAAGCGCGGGATGGCCGTGGACACGTACCTGCGCCCCTTCGCCGAGGTCGACCGAGCCGTCGCCGACGGCGAGGAGGATGGCTTCGTGAAGGTGCACGTGCGGCGTGGCACCGACACGATCGTGGGCGCCACCATCGTGGCCCGGCACGCGGGCGAGATGGTCAACGAATTGACCCTGGCCATGACGGCGGGCATCGGGCTCGGGCGGCTCGCCTCGGTCATCCACCCCTATCCGACCCAGGCCGAGGCCATCCGGCAGACCGGCGACATGTACAACCGCACTCGGCTCACTCCTACCGTGCGCAAGCTCTTCGCCACATGGCTCAGGTGGACGCGATGAGACGATGGGCGCGGCCCGCGCTCATCCTTGCGCTCCTGATCGCGGGCGTCGTGGGGGCGCGGGCGCTCGGACTGGGCGAGCTGATCCGACTCGAGAACGCGGCCAGGCTGAAGCGATGGATCGAGAACTTCGGCGCGCTGGCGCCTGTGGTGTTCGTCGTGGGCTATGTCCTCGCCGTGATCTTCTTCGTGCCCGCCTTGCCAATGACGGTGCTGGCCGGCGTGGCCTTCGGTCCCGTGTGGGGCGCCCTCTACGCCTGGATCGCCGCCACCACGGGCGCGGCGCTCTCTCTCCTGGCCGCCCGCTACGGCGTGCGTGGCCTGGTCGACCGCTGGGTGCAGGCCAGTCCCCGTTTCGCCCGGATGGACGCGCAGGTGGCTGAGCACGGGTGGCGGATCGTCATGGTCACGCGTCTCGTGCCGATCTTCCCGTTCAACCTGCAGAACTACGCGTACGGACTCACTCGCATCGGCTTCTGGCCCTATGCCATCACCTCGGCCATCTGCATGTTGCCCGGCACGGCCGCCTTCACCTTCGCGGGGGGCGCGCTTTCGGAAGGCCGGGGCGATCTCAGGCGCACCCTCGGCTATCTCGCGGTGGCGGGGGTCTTGCTCGTGCTCGTCTCGCTCATCCCGCGTTGGCTGCAGCGGCGAAGCCGCCTCGCAGGCGATCTCCTGAGGGCGGGCGTCTTTGCCCTGCTCCTCGACGCCCTCGTGCTCGCGGCCGGTGCGTCGGCGGCGACGCCCGGCGAAGAGGCGTACGCCAGGCTGTTGAAGGCCCACGTCCGGCCCGGCACGGTGAACGGGATCACGCTCCACCTCGTGGACTACCGCGCCGTGAGGGCGGATCCCGCCTACGCGCAGGCCCTCGCCGCGCTCGCCGAGACGAGGCCGGAGCCGCTCCCCAGCGACGCCGCCCGATTCGCGCGGTGGGCCAATGCCTACAATCTCTTCGCCATCAAGGCCGTGCTCGACCAGTACCCGACCGCGAGCGTCCGCGATGGCGGCAGCCTCCTCTCGCCGATCTGGAAGAAGAAGATCGGGTCGGTGGGGGGAACGACCTATGCCCTCGACGACATCGAGCACGGCATACTCCGCAAGAGCTTCAAGGATCCGCGCGTGCACTTCGCCATCGTGTGCGCCTCGCTCTCGTGCCCGGATCTCCGCCTCGAGCCATACGAGGCGAGCCGGCTCGAGGCTCAGCTCGACGAGCAGGTGGCCGCGTTCCTGTCGAACCCGACCAAGGGGCTCCAGCCCGGACCGGACGGCAAGACGGCCCGCGTCTCCTCCATCTTCAAGTGGTTCGCGGGGGACTTCGCGGGCTCGGGAGGCGTGGCGGCCTTCATCCGCTTGCGTGCCGAGCCGGGCCTGGCGGCGAAGCTTGCCGGGCTCCGCGACGACGGGCTCAGCTATCTCGACTATGACTGGAGCCTGAACGACACGGCGCGGAGCCGCTGAGGTCCGCGCAACGCCGCCCGTCTCCATCAGCATCATCATTCCTGCCCTCGAGGAGGCGCCCAACCTCGAGCGCCTCCTGCCCGACCTTCGCGCCCGCTTTCCGGAGGCCGAGATCGTGCTGGTGGATGGAGGCAGCCGGGACGGGACCATCGAGATCGCCCGCCGCGTGCCCGACGTGACGACTCTCGTGAGCCCGCGCGGCCGCGCCGTCCAGATGAACGCAGGTGCCCGTGCCGCGCACGGGCGCGTTCTCCTCTTCCTCCACGCCGACACGTGGCTCCCCGACGGCGCCCTCGCGGCCGTGGGCGATGCCCTCGCCGATCCCGCTGCCGTGGGCGGGCGATTCGACGTGCGCTTCGACAGCCCTCGGCCGGTCTTGTCGATGATCGCCTTCTTTATGAACTTGCGGTCGCGCTGGAGCGGCATCTCCACGGGCGATCAGGCCATCTTCGTCCGCCGCGATGTCTTCGACGGTTTGGACGGCTTTGCCGAGATCCCGCTCATGGAGGATGTCGAGCTGACGAAGCGCCTCAAGCGCCGCGGGCGAGTGGTCGCGCTCCGCGCGCGCGTCACCACGGCGGCCCGCAAGTGGGAGCGGGAAGGAGCGCTCCGGACCATGGCCCTGATGTGGGCCCTCCGCTTTCTCTACGTCTGCGGCGTGCCGCCGGCCCGCCTCCATCACTGGTACTATCGCCGCGACCCATGAGCCACGTGACCCCCGGCGAGCGGCGCCCGGATCTCTGGCTCATCCGCCACGGCGAGACGGAATGGAGCGCGAGCGGCCGCCACACGGGACGCACGGATATTCCGCTCACGGACGAGGGCATCCGCCAGGCGCGGGCGCTGGGTCGCTATCTCGCCCACCGCTCGTTCGCCCTCGTCTTGACGAGCCCGCTCTCCCGCGCCGCGGATACTTGCGGGCTCGCCGGCTACGGCGACGTGGCCCAGCCCTCCGAGGATCTTCTGGAATGGGACTACGGGCAGGCCGAGGGCCGCACGACGGCCGAGATGCGCGCGCAGCATCCGGGCTGGAGCGTGTGGACGGGCGGCCCCCCGGGCGGCGAGACCGTGGACGAGGTGGGCCGCCGCACGGACCGCGTCATCGCGCGGGCCCTCGAGGCCTCGGGCGACGCCGCCCTCTTCGCCCATGCCCACGTGCTACGCATCCTCGCGGCGCGCTGGCTGGGGCTGCCTCCGGACGATGGGCGCCTGTTCGCCCTGGGGCCGGCCTCGCTGAGCGTGCTGGGCTGGGAGCGCGAGGGCCGGGTCATCAGCCGCTGGAACGACCGCTCGTTTCTTGGGTAAACTCGCCCTGGACATGCGACGCCCGAGGGCCAAGATGCATCCAAAGATCGAGAAAGGAGCTCTCCCATGAAGCCGAACGTCGGTCTGTCCGACTCGAACCGGGACGGCGTCGTCAAGCTCTTGACCCCGCTCCTGGCCGACGAATACCTGCTCTACACCAAGACCCGCAACTATCACTGGAACGTGGTCGGTCCCCAGTTCAACGACCTGCACAAGTTCTTCGAGGCGCAGTACGAGGAGCTCGACGGATTCGTGGACGAGGTGGCCGAGCGCATCCGTCAGCTCGGCGCCCCCTCGCCGGGCACGCTGGCGGAGTTCACCAAGACCTCGCGGCTCAAGGAGCACCCCGGCCAGCATCCCGCGGCCAAGGCAATGATCGCGGCGCTTCTCGTCGACCACGAGGCCGTGATCAAGACGCTCCGCAGCGATCTCACGACTGCTCAGGACAAGTTCAGCGACGCGGGCACCTGTGACTTCCTGACCGGGCTGATGGAGAAGCACGAGAAGATGGCCTGGATGCTGCGCGCCTTCTCAGGCGACTGAAAAGGGCCCATCTGCTTCGTTGACGCCCTCGGCCGCACGCTCAACGTACAGAAAGTACGCCTCGCGTGCGACCGTCGGGCGTCGCCTCGCATCTGGACCTTTTTGAGTCGCCCTGCAGCTGTCTACTTGGGGGGGAGGCCGACGGCCTTGCGGATCTTGGCGAGCTGGCCGGCGTGGTCGTTCCAGTGGAACTCGAAGAGCGCCCCCACGAAGGTCGGGATGTCGATCTCGTCGATTCCCATGATCTCCTTGAAGAGGGGAATGCGCGCCTTGCGCCTGAGATCGGCCTCACTGAGTCCATCGAGGTAGAGCGAGACTTCGCGGCGCTGCGTGTCGAGGGCGTCCATGAATTGCTTGAGGGTCATGGTCTCGCGCCCGCCTGACACATCCGTGAGCCCCGGATCGATCTCGACGACGGGCAGATCCTTGTCGGCGAAGGTCTTGAGGAGAGGGACGGGCTTCCAGCCGGGCTCGAAGAGAAGGTGAGAGAGGACCTGGCGCGTCGTCCATTCCCCCGGGGCATCGGTGGCCTCCATGTGCCCCTCCATGCCCTGAACCTGTCCCTTGAGATGGGTCCAGCTCTTGTCGATACGGGCCCGGAGGTCGTTGGTCTTCGAGTTCGCCATGGTGCCTATCGTACCTCACTCCGACGCATGATGCGTCCGGGGCTCCGGCCCCCGGAGCTACTGGGCCTGCTTCATGAGGGAGATGGTCTGCAGCAGCCCGTCGGCTCCGATTCCCGACCCGCTGAGCGTGGCATCCTTGCGAGTCAAGGTGTACGTCACCTCGGTTCCGCCCAGGCTGCCGGGAGTGGCGCCATAGCGGCCGCGCAGCAGGATCTTGTCCTCGCTCGTCGCCACCACGCCTGAGGCGGTGATATCGGGACGCGTAGCGGTGCTGCGAGTCAGGGCCCACCGCAGCTCCTCGCCCTCCTCGTACATGCGAATGACTGTGGGCTGCGGTCCCGCCGGGCCGGTGATGGCGCGATCGACGTATCGGCTCGCCCCCGTCCAGGTGCCGACGAGATCCGCGAGATCCGGGCGGAGACGCGAGGCGCCGGTGGATGTGGCCGAGGGCGCGGGAGGCACGGTGGCCATCGCCGCGCTCGCGTCCGGCCGCTCCTTCACGACCCCCGTGGCGAGGTCCATCTCGAGATTCGAAGGTACGATCTTGTAACCGCCCCCCGTCGCCAGGTCGATGATCAGACCCGGGAGACTGCCGAAGACGGCGTTCCCCAGGAGCCACCAGGACCCCGTCGACTCCAGGCTGGTCTGGCGCTCGGGGAAGCCCTCCTTGGTGAAGACCACCGTATACGTCTCCTTGCGCTTGAGCGTGACCGTGCCCGGCGTCACTACCCGCACGTCGCCCACCTTGGCGGTGGCGCCACTCGGGACGGAGGTGACCTGGACGTCCTGGCTGCGTCCATTGATGATGGTCCCGCATCCCCACGTGAGCGTGGCGAGGACAGGCGCGAGCATGAGAGCGGCAACACTGCGGCGAAGGGTCATGGCGTCTCCTCTCTGGGACGACACGCGTGAGTCTGCCTTGGCTCGCGGCTACTCACCGAGGTACCAGCGGCGGCGCAGCCGCGGTCCATAGGTGAGCCCGAAGGCCTTCATGGCAAAATTGCGCACGTGATCGACCGCCTCGCCCGGCGAGTCGGTGACCAGGAATATATCCATGTCGGCGGGATCGATGGTGCCTTCCTTGAGCAGGGTGCCACGCATGAAATCCATCAACGGCTTCCAGAACTCGACCCCCATGAGCACGAGCGGGAAGTTCTTGATCTTGCCGGTCTGGATGAGGGTGGCGGTCTCCGTGATCTCGTCCAGCGTGCCGAAGCCGCCGGGCAGCGCGATGAAGGCGTACGAGTACTTCACGAGCATGACCTTGCGGACGTAGAAGTGTCGGAAGGTCACCCAGCGATCGAGGTAGGGGTTGGGATTCTGTTCCTTCGGCAGCTCGATATTGCAGCCGATGGAGTGCCCGCCCGCTTCCTTGGCGCCCCGGTTGGCGCCCTCCATGATGCCGGGCCCGCCGCCTGTCATCACCGTGAAGCCGCCGCGAGCGAGACGCGCGCCGACTTCTCGCGCCATCTGGTAGTAGTGGTGCGTCTCGGGAAAGCGGGCGGAGCCGAAGACGGTGACGCACGGACCGACGAAGCTCAGGGCCCGGAAGCCGCGGATGAACTCGGCGAAGATGCGGAGCGCGCGCAGGAGCTCGAGGAGCCGGTTCTCGGGGCCGGCGAGGAAACGGCGCTCTTCCGGATTCGCGTCGATCTTGCCCCACCGTCGGCGCGGCGCGCGCATCTCCATGTCGGACGTCACGGTGTCTCTCCCTCGGCGCTCACCCCGAGGGGCAGGGCGCCCGGCGCCCACGGAGCCCAGCGCCGCAGGGTCTCCGCCGGATAGAGGATCACGCTCGGCGTCCCCACGCTCGCCGCGAGATGGCTCACCCCCGAATCGCTGCCGAGATAGGCTTGAGCGAGCGCGAGGGCGCCCGCCAGCTCCGTCAGCGTGGGCTCGACGAGGCGCGGCGCGGATGGCGGCAGGATATCGCAGAGGGCATCGACGGCCCGCGCATCGGCCGGGCCCTGATGGACCAGGAGCTGAAAGCCGCCCTCCTCGATCATCCGGGTCAGGGCCTGGGCAAAGCGTGAGACGGGCGCCTGCTTCCAGCGCGCGCCCGCCCCGGGATGCGCGATGAGCAGGGGACGGCCCTCGTCGAGGCCGAGGGCCATGAAGGCCGTGCGCGCCGCGATCCGCCAGCGCTCGGGCACGGGCAGCGGGCGGAGGGTCTCCGGCTGTTCGATGCTCCAGGGGGCGAGCGTGTCCAGGAGATGCTCCCAGACGGTGAGCGGAGAGTCGTCGTCCGGAACGGCGGGAGCCACGAGAACCTCCGGCACCTGCGCGCGGAGGCGCTCCGCGTAGCCCGGCGCGCGCGCGCCGAACCAGGAGACGACACGGGCGAAGCGTCCAAGCCGTGCCGTGAGGCGCTCGGGCAGGGGCGCCTCGACAAAGAGCGCCTCGAGCCCGAAGGTGTCGAAGGACGTGTAGGCGAGGACGAGGCCCGTCCCCTGCAAGAGCTCGCCGATCCGCGGCTGGCCGGCGAAGGTCAGACGATGCCCGCCGCGCTCGAGCGCGGACAGCGCCGGCACGGCCTGGAGGACGTCGCCGAGCGCGCCCGGATGGATGACGAGAATCTCGGTCGGCCCAGTCATCGCGCCTATTATCGCCGGGGACTGGGCCGAGTTGCGAGCCAGAGCAAATCAGCCCTGGCCTCGGGGCGCCCACGGCGTCAACTGCAAATCGACTCTTTCCTGGGATTTTTCTACAGGCTCAACGTTTTGGTGAGCGGCGTGCCGCTACAGTCTGTAATAGTGGCACGGCGCTTCCGGTACGTCCGCTCCACCTAGTTAGGCCGCTGCGGCAGCTTGCGATGCACGTCGATTGGGGGCGAGCTGGGCCACAGCAATGATTACGGGCAACAGCAGCTCAGGAATAAGGTAGCTCAGCCAGACAGCCGCCGGCTCGGGCAGCCCCACTTGGCTGATGGACACGAGCCTCCCGATCCCGGCGAGAAACACCCCCAGCGCGAGCAGAAATATTAGCGTTCCCTGGCGGCGAATGGTCACCGCTGCTCAAAGGTTGATGAGGCCGGTGGAGAAATAGACACCGGCCATGAATCGGTGGACATTGTCCAGCCGTGGCGCTGTATCGGGTTGGCCCAAGTACATTTGCAGCGCGCCACCGAACATGGCGATGGCGGCTACCAGGAACAAGCAGACCTGGACAATGCGCTGACTGACGGGCATAGACGTGCTTGGGTTCATTCTCGATTCTCCATTGAGTGGCCTAACGCGGGCGATAACCTGCCGGAGGACAGCAAGCGAAGCGCCGCTGTTGGACGGTCAGGTTGATTGCCTTGTTGGGCGGCACCCTCACCGGATTACCTCGTCGGCGCGCAGCATGATCGATTCGGAGATGGTGATGCCGAGCAGCCGCGCGGTCTTGAGATTAACGACGAGTATGAACTTGGTCGGCTGCTCGATAGGCAGGCCGCTAGGCTTGCCGCCTTTGAGGATCTTGTCGACGTACCCCGCTGATCGGCGCAGCTGGTCCTCATAGCTCGGCCCGTAGGAGATGAGCGCGCCTTCGTCGGCATATGGCCTCTCCCCGGAGATGACCGGAAGTCGAGCCTTCGCTGCCAGCCTGAGAAGCGTCGGTCGATGAGTAAAGAAAGGAGGGCAGTCGATCACGTACAGCGCCTGTGCGCGCGCTCGGTTGACGACCTCGAAGGCCGGCCCGATCTCCTCCGGTGTTCGTGCGCTCACGAGACTCAGCTCGATCGCCAGCGACGGCGCTGCTGCCTTGAGGTCCTCGACTGCCTTCGCATGGTACGCAGTGGGCGGATTCCACAGGACGACGACCCGGCTAAGGCTTGGTATCGCCTCCTTGAGCAGTTGCAGCCGTTTGGCGCTGAGTTCCGCCAGCATGATCGACAGCCCGGTGACGTTTCCCCCAGGCCGCGAAAGACTTGCGACGACGCCGGCTCCGACAGGATCGGCGACGATCGCCATGACGATGGGGATGGTGGACGTGGCGCGCTGAGCCGCCTGGGTTGCCTGTGTGGTGTCCGCGACGATCACATCGACTTTGCGCTCAACGAGGTCGGCGGCCAACTGCGGGAGCCGGGTGTAGTCGCCGTTGGCCGATCGCCACTCGATTAGCACATCGCGCCCCTCGACGTAGCCCGCGTCCCGTAGTCCCTGCCGGAATGCCTGGGCTTCCTTGCCCTCGGGTGACAAGAGCACGAGGAGGACCCCGATGCGCCACCGCGACGCTCTTTGCTGCGCGTCGGCGGCGCGAGGGAGACCGCCCAACCCCGGGCAGGCAGCCAGGGCCCCGAGGGCGAACGTGAATGCGCGCCGGGTCATAGGATCACCCGGGTGGCACGCAGCCCGCGCATGAATCAGTTCCATGTCGGCCTCGTTCGCGTCGCCCAACGGTTGAGCTAAGCCGCCCCGGAGGCCAAAGGCCGGAGGGGTCGGCTTGAGCGATTTGTTAGACGCCCCCTCAAACGGCAGCTAGGCATCGCGAGTACGCATCGCTATCAGGTCTGTACCTGTCACATGTGCTCATCGGGAAGTCTGCTGCCCGAGCTCTTGGGCAAGCCCGATGAGAATTCCTTCGGGGCCCCGGATGTAGCAGAGCCGATACGTATCTTCGTACTGGACCACTTCGCCGACGAGCTCCGCGCCGCGT
>DASQAK010000060.1:0-26493 GCA_035635755.1 Candidatus Methylomirabilota bacterium
CCCGGCTCGTGCCGAGGGCGGCCGCGGCCTGGACGAAATCGCGCTGCTTCACCGACAGGACCTCCCCGCGGACGACGCGAGCATACACGACCCAGCCCGCCGCTGACAAACTGATGATGATGTTGCGCAGGCCGAGGCCCACGATGGCATTGATGGTCAGGGCGAGGAGGATGAACGGGAAGGAGAGCTGGACATCACAGAGCCGCATGAGGACCTGGCCCGACCAGCCGCCGAAGAAGCCCGCGAGGAGGCCCAGGAGCCCGCCCACGATGGCCGTCACGAGCACCGTGCAGAGGCCGATGAAGAGGGCCACGCGGGCGCCGTAGAGCACACGCGAGAGCGTGTCGCGCCCGAGCTGGTCGGTACCGAGGGGATGCCCGGGCGTGCCGGGTGGCCGCAGACCCTGGGTCATGTCGCCGATGAAGGGATTGTGGGGAGACAGAACCGGCGCGGCGAGCGCCGCGAGCACCGCGAGCGTCGCGAGGACGAGGCCGAGGAGGCCGAGGCCGTTCCGCCTGAACGCGGCCGCCTTCATGCCGCCACTTCGCGCCTCGTGCGTGGGTCCAGCCACCCGTACAGGAGATCAACCACGAGGTTGATGAGGGTATAGGTGACGGAGATGACGAAGACGGCCGCGAGCACGACGGGGAAATCGCGGTTGAGAAGCGCCTGCACGGTGAGCCGCCCGAGCCCGGGCCAGGCGAAGATGGTTTCCGTGATGACGGCGCCGCCCAGGAGCTGGCCTGTCTCGAGCCCGGCGAGCGTCACGATGGGGATGGCGGCGTTCTTCAGCGCGTGCTTGACGATCACGATCCGCTCGGCCAGGCCCTTCGCGCGCGCCGTGAGCACGAACTCGGCGCCGAGGACGTCGAGGACGGACGAGCGCGTGAGGCGCGCCATGCGCGCGGCATAGAACGAGGCGAGGACGATGCACGGCATGACGAAGTGCGCGGGCCCGCCCATCCCGCCCGTGGGCAGCCAGTGGAGACGGACGGAAAAGAAATAGATCAGCATGAGGCCGAGCCAGAAGCCGGGGATGGCCTGCCCGAGCACGGCTCCGCCCATCCCCAGATAGTCGACGAGGGTGCCCCGATGCGTGGCGGAGAGGATCCCGATGGGAATGGAGATGGAGAAGGCGAGGAGGAGCGCGGCCAGTCCCAGCTCGAGGGTGGCGGGCAGGCGCTCCAGGACGAGGCGCATGGCGTCGCGCCGGTAGCGCAGGGACTCGCCGAAATCGCCACGGGCCGCGCCCGAGAGGAAGCGGCCGTACTGCACGGGCAGAGGATCGTTGAAGCCGAGGCGCTGGCGGAACTCGTTGACGTCCTTGGCCTGGATGTCCATGGGCAGAAAGAGCAGCACGGGATCGCCGCTCAGCCGCACCAGGAAGAAGACGGCGGTGAGCGAGAGGAAGACCACGAGCGCGGTCTGGGCGAGCCGCGAGACGAGATACGCGCGCACGCGAGGAGTGTACCTGATAAGGTGCTGGGAAATACCTGGCGGTCGTCGCCTCAACCGTCTCCGCCTGGGCGCTCTGCTTGGCGAGAGCTACCCCAGAGAGTTGTCGCGCGTTCTGGGCGCGCCTCTCAATGGAGTTCAGCAAGCACTGCGCGGACTCGAACGCGACGGCCTGGTCGCTGGACGCTCGGTAGGCCGCACGCGTGTGTTCCAGATGGATCCCCGATATTTCGCTCGCGACGCGCTCAAGCAGTTTCTGCGACGTCTCGCTGGGCCCGAAGCAGGACTGCGGAAGGAGGTCGCGGCCTTGCGCCGCCGTCCTCGCGACCTGGGCGCGGCCCGGGAGCGGGTCCGGGTGGCGCGCGCCCTCGGCACGCTGCCCCTCTTGGCGGAGGCCCTTGGCCGCGGGGAGCTGTCCTACGCGAAGGTCCGCGCCCTCACTCGCGTAGCCAGGCCGGAGACGGAAGCCCGCCTGCTGACGGTGGGACGGGCAGGCACGGCCGCCCACGTCGAGCGGATCGTGCGCGGGTGGCGGTGCGTGGATCGGCGCGCCGAGGCTCGGGAGACGAAGCACCGGCACGCGAGCCGAGCCCTGCGCGTGTATCAGGACGAGGACGGCATGGTGGTCCTGAAGGGACGACTCGAGCCGGAGGTGGGAGCGCTGGTCATACAAGCCCTGGCCGCGGCCCGGGAGAGCCTCTATCAGCGCAGCCGCCAGCGGGCCACGTTCAATGGAGGCGCCGGGGGCGTTTCCGAGGAAACGCCCTCGGTCTCCCAGCAGAGCAGGCCGATGCCCTGGCCTTACTCGCGGAGACGGCGCTCCAGCACGGGCTCGATCCCGGCACTCCGGGGGAGCGCTACCAGGTGGTGGTCCACGTCGATGCCGAGGTGCTGGCCGACCCGGAGCAGCCGGGGCAGTCGGTCCTCGAGGGGGGCACGCGCGTTTCCTCGGAAACGTCCCAGCGCCTGGCCTGCGACGCGAGCCGGGTGGTGATGCGCCATGATCACGAGGGGCGCGTAGTGGAGATCGGGGCCCGGACCCGGACGATTCCCCGCCTTACGGCGCGCCCTCGAGCATCGGGATCAAGGCTGCCGCTTCCCAGGGTGCCATGGGCGCTTCACCCAGGGGCATCATCTCCGCCATTGGGCCCACGGAGGCCCGACCACGCTGTCGAACCTCGCCCTCCTCTGTCGCCAGCATCACCGCGCCGTGCACGAGGAGGGCTACCAGGTCGCGCGTTTACCCGACGGGGCGCTCCAGTTCCGGCGGCCGGACGGCCGTCCGCTGCCTGAGGTGCCGCCGCCTGCCAAAGTGCCGGCTGATCCGATCAAGACTCTCCGCGCGTGTCACGACGCGCAAGGCCTTCGCATCGACGCGCGGACGGGGTGTGCGGGCTGGCTCGGGGAGGGACTGAATGTCGGGTGGGCGATCGATGTCCTGCACCCGTTGGCGGTGGGCTCGAGACCTTCTCCGAGCGAACAGGGATCATCGCCTGCCTTGCAATTGCGATGTCCGCAGTAAGCACCGCCGACGGAGAGAAGGCTGTCGTGTGCTCGATCCGGTAGCCGTCAGACATTGCCATCGATGGCGCGCGTGAGCTGAGCGAGGTGATTGTCATCGTGACCGGCGAGGCTGGCCACCCAGTCACCGAGAGTCAACCGGCCGAGCCGGAGGTGGATGCCGCCTCGCTGCCATTGCGCCTCTGTGAGCGATGCCAAGAGACCGACCGTTTCCGCGCGATGGCGTCGGAAGGCCGCGAGCGCGTGGCTTGGATCGTTGCGCGCGTATTGCCGTTCCTCGGCCCACCGATCGGGATCGAGCGGGTGCCCTACCGGACCGCCTATGCCCCACGCGGCAAGGGCTGCGGGCTCAGCACTGAACGTCAGGATCGTCGGATCGTCCAGCGCGAGGATGGTGTGAAAGCGGATCCGGAACAGCTCTTCCACGTCGCGGAGGTGGCAGATGATCTCCGTGGCGGACCAGTTCGCGGCGTCGGGCCGCCGAGCAAGTTGCGCGGCGCTTCGGTTGCGGATCGCCTCGGTGAGCTCGTCAGCGGTGCCGGCCAGGCGCGCGAGCCGCCGCTCGAGCGGCTGCCGCAGGTAATCTTCGCGCGTGGGCATCGCGGCCGCTCAGGGCCGGAACTCCTGGTCGAGGATCTCGGTGATGAAGCGATCGAGGGACACGGGATAGAAGCGGATGCTCGGGGCCCTGATGACGCCGGTATTGATGACCTCGCGCATGGCCAGCTCGTCGAGGGCGCGCTCGATCTGGGCCTGGGGGTTGCGCTCGAGCCGCTTGATGGACAAATCCTCGCTCTCCAGAGTTACTTGATGCCGCGAGGAGTAGGCGAAGGAGAAGATGCGGGCCACCAGAGCCTCGTCCATGAGCCCTTCGTCCTGGAAGAGCTCGCCATACGTCTGGCCCGCCCGTCCCGGGGCCAGCACCAGGCGCGGCGAGACCTTGATCTTGCCGCGGATCTCCACGGCGCGGGTCGGCTGATCCTCCTGCGGTCCGACGAGGATGTACGGGAGGATGTGATAGCCGGCGATGATGCCGGCCACGGGCTTGCGCAAGATCTCCGTCTCGTCGAAGAGATGCTTGAGGAACTCGGGGTCGTGTTTCTCGCCGAACATGCCCGGCTATCCGCGGTACGTCGAGACTTCCATGCAGTCGAAGCCGAAGTCGAGCTCCCGGCTCGCGTACGCGCCGTCACGGACGTGCTCGAGGTAGGGCTTGACCTCGCGGCGGTACACGCCCGTGTTGTCGGCGATGACGAGGGCGCCCTTGACGAAGCGCGGCTCGAGGGCCTTCAGGTAGTCGAGGTAGTCTTCTTTCTTCGCGTCGATGAGCACGAAGTCCACGGGGCCCCGCAGGAAAGGGAGGACGCGGAGCGCGTCACCCACCACGACCTTGACGCGACCCTTGAGTCCCGCGTGATCGGCGTTGGACTGGGCGAAGCGCGCGAGGTAGGGATTCTGCTCGACGCAGGTCAGGTGTCCACCCCTCGGCATGTTGGCCGCGATGAGGATGGCCGAGTACCCGAAGAGCGAGCCGACCTCGATTCCCCGCGTGGGCCTGTGGCGGGCGAGGAGCCGCTTGATGACGCGGCCCTTCTCCTTGCCGATGACCGGAATGTGCCACTCGGTGACGGCGCGGTCCATCAGCCGCAGCATCTTCTGCGCGCGCTTGGTCACCGGGCGGCGAGGCGCTCCTTCACGCCGTCGGGAAGGGGATAGCGCCGGCTCCACGCGCCCGCCTTGACGATCTGCCCGGGGAGCACGCGCCCCACGATCTCCTGCACGCGCTTCGACACGCCGATGAGCGCGTCCAGGTCGATGCCCGTCTCCACGCCCATGGCCCCGAGACAGTGCACGAGGTCCTCGGTGCAGACGTTGCCGGAAGCGCCCGGCGCGAAAGGACAGCCGCCCAGCCCGCCGATGGAGCCGTCGAAGTGGGTGACACCCATCTCCATGGCGGCGAGGATGTTCGGGATGGCCATGGCGCGGGTGTCGTGCGTGTGCAGGGTCCACTCGACGCCGGGGAAGCGCGGCATCAGGTGCTCGAGCACACGGGTGACCTGGGCGGGGTTCGCCATGCCCGTGGTGTCGGCGAGGCCGATGCCCTTGGCGCCCGTGTCCACGAGGCGCGCGACCACGGACTCGAGCTGGGCCACGGGCACGTCGCCCTCGAAGGGACAGCCGAAGGAGCAGGAGATACCGGAATAGACGGGCTTGCCCGCGCGGTGGGCGACCTCCGCGGTCGCCTTGAGCTTGACGAGCGATTCGGCGACCGACATGTTGACGTTGGCGAGATTGTGGCTCTCGCTCGCCGAGACCACCGTGTGGATGTCGTCCACGCCCGCGTCGACGGCGCGCACGGCGCCCTTGTCATTGGGCACGAGGGCGGAGTAGCGCGTGCCCGGCCGCCTCGCGATTCCCGCCATCACCATCTCGGCGTCCTTGAGCTGGGGCACCGCCTTGGGCGAGACGAACGAGGTCACCTCGATGCGCGGCATGCCGGTGGCCGCGAGCTTGTTCACCACCTCGATCTTGGCCTCGGTGGGAATGAAGTCGGGCTCGATCTGGAATCCGTCCCGAGTTCCCACCTCGCAGATGGTCACGCGCTTGGGCAGCTTCATGGTGTCTCCTCAGGCCCCGAAGGTGAACGTGCTTCCCACCGAGCTTACCACCAGCTCCTTCGGCAGGTGCACAGCCATCTGGATCAGGGCTTCGAGCCCGGTGCAGTGCTGCGGGATCAGGTAGTCCATGCCGAGGTCGCGGAAGGCATCCACGACCTGGGTGATGCGCTCGCCCGCCAGCCCCGAGAGGTGGAAGCCGCCGATGACGGCGTGCACCTTGGGGACGCCGCTGACCTTGACGGCACGGCGGCAGATGCCGACGATGCCGCGGTGGGAGCACGAGGTGACGACGACGAGACCGCGGTTCCTGACATTGGCGATGAGCGTCTGCTCGCCGATGAAGGTGTCCTGGACCACTTGGCCATCACGCTCGACCTTGAGCGAGGGGGGAATGATCTCGAAGGGCGTCGTTTCGTGCATCTCGCCGCTCAGGAGGACGCCCTCCGGCAGCACGGTGGGTTTCTCGATCACCCGCACGTCGAGATCGTAGCGCTCCAGCTCGTCGCGATCGAGTCGGCCGATGTAGACGCGCTGGCTGTTCCGCTCGTTGTAGCGCGGCAGGAAGTGGTCGCTGCCGCCGTAGAAGACGACGTCGCGCTTCATTCTCCGGCGGTAGGTCTTGAGGAACCCGCCTAGCCCGCCGTAGTGGTCCATGTGGCCGTGACTCAAGGCGACCGCGTCCACCTTCCCCGCCTCGAGCCCCAGCTCCAGGAAGTTGTGGTTGTAGCTCTCGGGGGTGAGGCCGAAGTCGAAGGCGATGTGCCGGCTCTCGCCGCCGCGCTGCACCTCGACCCAGTGGCCCAGGCCGTGCTCGGCCTTGAGGGTGGGCATGCGGCGCGCCTGGGCGTGGGTGAAGCGCTTCGCCACCTTCTCGTCGGCGCGCAGGTTGTCGATGAAATTGTCCACCACCGTGGTGACGGACAGGCGATCGACCTCCGGCAGGCTCAGCGCGGCCCCCTCATCTACTCAGCCCTCGCCTCACGGCTGCGCCGCTCGGCTCGAACTGCGGCCCTCCCCCCCAATGGCCCAATGGGGGAGAGGGATTCGAGGAAAGAAGGGCTGCGTGAGGCTACCATTCTCATCCCTCTCCCCCGTCGCGGGGGAGAGGGCAGGGTGAGGGGGAGACGGGGCTCGCGCATTGTCTCGGCTAGTAGGAGCGGGGCATGCCGAGGACGTGCTCCCCGACGTAGGCCATGATCAGGTTGTTGTTGATGGGGGCCGCGCGATAGAGGCGCGACTCGCGGAACTTGCGCTCGATGTCGTATTCCTCGGCGAAGCCGTAGCCGCCGTGGCAGTCGATGCAGGCGTTGCCCGCCTCGATGGCTGCCTCGGAGGCGAGGTACTTGGCCATGTTCGCCTCCGGCCCGCACGGGATGTCGGCATCGAAGAGCTTGGCCGCCTTGGTACGCATGAGGTCGGCGGCCTCGATGGCCATGTGCGCCTTGGCGATGGGGAACTGCACGCCCTGGTTGGCCCCGATGGGCTTGCCGAAGATGACCCGCTGGCCCGAGTAGGCGACGGCTTTCTCGATGAACCACCTCGCGTCGCCCAGCGAGTCCGAGGCGACCAGGATGCGCTCGGCGTTCATGCCGTCGAGGATGTAGGAGAAGCCCTTGCCCTCCTGGCCGATGAGGCTGTCGGCGGGGATCTCCAGGTTGTCGAAGAAGAGCGCGTTGGTCGAGTGGTTCATCATCATCCGGAGCGGCCGCACGTCCAGGCCCTTGCCCTTGGCCTCGCGGATGTCGATGAGGAAGACGCTGAGCCCGTCCGTCTTCTTCTTCACCTGGTCCACCGGCGTGGTGCGGGCGAGCAGGAGCATGAGGTCGGACTGGAGCACGCGCGAGATGAACATCTTCTGGCCGTTGACCACGTAGCGATCGCCCTTCTTGATCGCCGTGGTCTGCAGCTTGGTCGTGTCCGACCCCGCGTTGGGCTCGGTCACGCCGAAGGCCTGCAGGCGCAGCTCGCCGGTGGCGAGCTTGGGCAGGTACTGGCGCTTCTGCTGCTCGGAGCCGTGGCGCAGCACGGTGCCCATGATGTACATCTGCGCGTGGCAGGCTCCGCCGTTGCCCCCCGAGCGGTTGATCTCTTCCAGGATGAGCGCCGCCTCCATGATGCCGAGGCCCGCCCCCCCGTACTCCTGCGGGATGAGGACGGCGAGATAGCCCGCCTTGGTCAGGTCGTTGATGAACGCGTCCGGGTACTCGCGCTTGACGTCCAGCTCGCGCCAGTACTCGCCCGTGTACTGCTTGCACAGGTCGTAGACCGCGGTCTTGAGCGCCTTCTGATCGTCGGTGAGCGCGAAGCTCATGTCTTTCATAGAACCTCCTATTCAGCCCTCGCCTCGCCGGGAATCTACTCAGCCCTCGCCTCACGGCTTCGCCGTCCGGCTCGCACTGCCACGCCTGCGTGATCCATTCAGCTCTCGCCTCACGACTTCGTCGCTCAGCTCGAACCGCGGGCCCCGTCTCAGCTCGAACTACTTTCCTTTGAAGTTCGGTTTGCGCTTCTCGTTGAAGGCGCGCACGCCCTCGAGCCTGTCGTCGGTGGTGACGGTGACATTGTAGGCCTCGATGGCCAGGGCCATGCCCGTCTCGAGGTCGGTCTCGCTCCCCCAGCTCACGGCCTTCTTGGCCTGGCGGACGGCGATGGGCCCGTTGTCCGCGATGACTTGGGCGATGTCGAGGGCCTTGGCGCGCGCCTGGCCGGCAGGGACGAGATGGTTCACGAGGCCCATGGCCTTGGCCTCCGCCGCGGGCACGCGGCGCCCCGTGAAGATCATCTCCTTGGCCAGCGGCGCCCCGACGATGCGCGGGAGCAATTGCGTCCCACCGATGCCGGGAAAGATCCCGCGCGTCACCTCGGGCACCGCGAAGACGGCCGTCTCCGAGGCGACGATGAAATCGGAGAGCACGGCCAGCTCGCAGCCACCGCCCATGGCGAAGCCCTCGACGGCGGCGATCACGGGCATGGGGCAGTGGAGCACCTTGGCCGCGGCCGCCTCGAAGATGGCGTGCTGGGCGCGCCACGTCTCGTCCGTCATGCCCTCGCGCTCTTTCAAGTCGCCGCCCACGCAGAAGGCCTTGGCCCCGGCGCCCGTGAAGACCACGCAGCGCGCGCTCTTGTCCCACTGGAAGGCCTCGAAGCAGCGCAAGAGATCCTCGCCCATGGCCGTGTTCATGGCATTGAGCGCCTCGGGCCGGTTGAGCTCGACGGTGACGACGTGGCCATCGGGTGAGGCCGAGACGTTGATCGTCTTATAGCTGGATGACATGGCGCCTCGCGAGATCCTTGACGGCCGCTTCGTCGTAGCCGAGAGCGCCCAGCACCTCGGCGGTATGCTCGCCGAGGAGCGGAGGCACGCGGGCCACGCCGGGCCGCTCGCCGTCCCAGCGCACGGGCAGCCCGACGGTGCGGTAGTCGGGGAGGCGCGGATGCTTGGCGGAGATCAGCATGCCGCTCGCTTCGGTCTGAGGCTCCGCGGCGACCCGGTCGAGGGTCAAGATGGGCGCGCACGGCACGCCGGCGCCCTGGAGCCGCGCAAGGACCTCGGCGCTCGCGAGCCCGCGCGTGATCCGCGACAGCGCGTCGAAGAGCTCGCCGCGATGCGCGACGCGCGCTGGATTGTCGGCGAAGCGCGCATCGCGCGGCAGCTCGGGGGCGCCGAGCGCGGTGGCCGCCTTGACGAAGAGCGCGTCGGAGCCCGCGGCGATCATGACCCAGGCATCCCGCGTGGGGAAGGCCTCGTAGGGGCAGATCATCGCGGTGCCGGAGCCTTGCGGCTGCGGGATCTCACCGGTGGCGAAGTAGTGCGTCATCTGAAAGGTGGTCCAGGCCAAGGCCGTCTCGAAGAGCGCCGTCGTCACGTTGGCGCCGCGGCCCGTGCGCTCGCGCTCCCGCAAGGTCCCCAGGATGGCAATGACCGCCCACATGCCCGTGCCCATGTCCACGATGGAGACGGGCACGCGCGCCGGCGGCTGCCCCGCGTGCCCATTGACGGACATGAGCCCGCCATAGGCCTGCATGAGCGGATCGTACCCGGGCCGGTCGCTGAGCGGTCCCTGCGTGCCGAAGGCCGTGATCGAGCAGTAGACGAGCCGCGGATTGAGCGTCCGCGCGCGCTCCCAGCCGAGCCCCAGCTCCTCGATGGCCCCCGCGCGGAGCGACTGGACGAGGACGTCGGCGCGCTGGATCAGGCGCTCGAGGATGGCCCGTCCGTCTTCGACCTTCATGTCCACGGCCAGGCTCCGCTTGCTGCGGTTGAAGCTCATGAAGGTGGCACTCTCCTCTCCCCAGAGGGGCGGCGCCCAGGCCCGGGCGTCGTCGCCGCGGCCGGGACGCTCGACCTTGATCACGTCCGCGCCCATGTCGCCCAGGATCTGGGTGCAGGTGGGGCCGGCCACGTTCTGGGTCAGGTCGGCGACGAGGAGACCGGCGAGCGGCGCGTCCATAAGGGCTACCGATTATAGCCCGGCGGGTCGTGGCGGCGCGCAGGCGAGGGAGACGGGGTAGTGGGTCAGTTTGGGTCGTGGCACTGGGGCAAGTTGCGAGCCAGATCCACTCAGCCCTCGCCTCGGGCTGCGCCCTCGGCTCGAACTGCCACGCGCAAGCGGGCCGGCAGCCCGAGGCGTACGTGGGTGTACGTTGAGGGCTTGCCGGCCCGCTCGCAACGTGGCATTTCGAGCTGAGCGGCTCCGCTGCGAGGCGAGGGCTGAGTGGATCTGGCGAAGCAAATTGACCCAGTGCCGGAAATGGCTCCCGACCTCTCGAAGTTCTGGTGTAGGCTCCTCGCAGCATGGCGTTACTGGCCCTCTTCGTGGCGGTTGGTGCGCTGGCCGTGTCCCTCAAAGTGCTGCGCGAGTACCGGCCTCGCCCGGGGCAGCCGACGCCGGCGGAGCGCATCGCTGCCCTCGAGGAAAGGATCCGCGACCTCCTCTACCGGGTCTGGACCCTCGAGCAGCAGTCCCAGCCTCGCGCTCCGACGCCGGACGTCTCCCCGACGCCCTCCGAGATCCCGTCACCTTCGATCCCAACTGGACCCGAGCCCGTCGTCTCCGTTCCGCCGTCGGCCTCCGAGCCCGCCGTGGCTCCCGCGGAGGCCGCGGCCGCCACCTCGATCCGGGACGCCGTCGCGCACGCGCCCGCCCCGCCCGAGCCCGCCCCACCGCCGCGATTGGATCTCGAGCAGCGGATCGGCGCGCGCTGGGCCACCTGGGTCGGCGTGGTCGCCATTCTCTTCGCCGCGTCGTTCGCGGTGAAGTGGTCCATCGAGAACAACCTGATCGGCCCTCGCGCGAGGCTCGGCCTGGGGCTCGCCGCAGGCCTCGCCTCCTTGCTGGCGGGCCTCGTGCTCCACCGCAGGCGCGATGTCCCCTATCTCTCCGAGGGGCTTTCGGGCCTGGGTCTCGGCCTTTGCTACCTGTCGCTCTACGCGGGCTATGCCTACTACGAGCTCCTGCGCGTGGGCGCGGCCTTCGGGCTCATGTTCGTCGTCACCGTGCTCGGCACCATGGTCGCGGTCATCTCGGAGCGGCAGGTGACAGCCGTGCTCGCGCTGCTGGGCGGGCTCCTCACTCCCGTGCTCCTCGCCAGCGATCAGCCCAACGAGCGCGTGCTCATGGGATACCTCACCGTCCTCGACTTCCTCGTGCTCGCCATCGCGCGCTTCCGGACCTGGAGCGCGCTGAACCGTCTCGCCTGGGCCGGCACCGTGCTGCTGCTCGTCCCCACCTTCACGCGCCAGCCCGAGGCGGAGACGCCGGTGGTGCGTCTGGCCCTTCTCACCGCGCTCTTCGTCCTCTTCCTCCTCACGCCCCTGGCGCGCGAGTGGAGCCAGGGGCGCCGCCTTCGCGAGGTCGATCTCCTCATCGTGGCCGGCACGGCGGCGGGCTACTTCTGGGCGGTCTACGTCACCCTCGAGGCGTGGCGGCCCGTGCTGGAAGCGCCGGTGGCGCTGGCCCTGGCCATCCTGTACACGATCGTGGCCGGCATCTACCGCCGCCGCGTGCCGGGCGATGAAGCCACCGTCGGCGTGCTCATCGGAGTGGCGTGCGTTTTCGTGACACTGGCCATCCCCCTGGCCCTCAAGGGGCCGTGGATCACCCTCGCCTGGGCGGCGGAGGGCGCCGTGCTCCTGTGGCTCGCTCCCCGCGTGGCTACGCCTGTCGCCGCCTGGGGCGGCTCGGCCGCGCTCATCCTGGCCGTCTTGCGGGTGTGGGGGGGCGACACGTGGGCCTCCCCGAACTGGCCGACCGTGTGGAACGCGACCTTTCTCGCGCATCTCTTGACCGTCGCCGCCATCGTGGTAGCCGGACAGCTCGCGCTCTCGCTGCGTGGCGATCAGCTCTTGACCACGAAGCCGGAGGTGCTGAGGGCCGTCTTGTGGGTCCTTGCTTCCCAGACGCTCTCGATCCTGCTGTGGCGGGAGCCGTCCGGACTCTGGCCGGCCGGGCTTCTCGCCGCCCAGGTCCTGGTGCTGGGCGCGCTGTCTCGCCTCATCGCCTCGCCGACCTTCGCGGTCGTGGTGCCGCTGGCTGCGCTGACGCTGCTCCTGCGCGTGCTCGTGGCCGACGACAGCATGGCCAAGGCCGCGGCCGAGGATCTGCTCAACCGCTACCTCGTCGTGCGCATCGTGGCCTGCGCGGTGATCGGGCTGGCGGGTCGCTGGCTGGCGGGCTCGGGCGCGTCCGTGCACGCGGGCGCCGTGGGCCGCACCGTTTCGGGCACGGCGGGCGTGGTGCTGCTCTTCGTGCTGAGCCAGGGCTGGACCCGCTATCAGAACGCGCTCTTGCAAGACGCGAAGCCGGGAGCGTCGCGACGCGGTCTCCGGACCGAGATCCGCTGGAGAACGCAGGTGGGCCTCTCCCTGCTGTGGACGCTCTACGCGGCGGCAGTCCTCGCCTGGGGATTCCTTCGCCGCTCCGCGCCGCTGCGCTACGGCGCCCTCGGTCTCCTGGGCCTGACGATCTTCAAGGTCTTCGTGGTCGACCTCGCCTCCGTCAAGACGCTCTACCGGATGCTCTCATTCCTTCTTCTCGGCGTGGTTCTGTTGCTCGTCGGGCTTCTGTACCAGAAGATGAACCGCCGGCCAGGCTCCGATCCCCGGCTCTCATGACGGGCGGATCGGCTTCTTAGAAACTCAAGCTGAATAAGTTTCCGTATCCGATGTAGACGAAGACTGCATGTGCAAGAACGTCTCGACCGACCAGGCACTGGATGTGTTGACCTTGAAGTGGGGCCTCGATCATTGTTGTCTCGGCAAGTACATTGTTCGGAAAAATCAAGCGAACTAGTACTCGTGGCATGGGACATTTGTAGAAGAAGGCGTGTTGATGTAGGTAACGCCAATGGGCTGAAGGCCAAGTTGAGCTGGTAGACCCTGTTGGATGACAGTTCCAGTGGCGCCTGTGTCGATGACGACGGGGCCAATCCCCTGCAAATTGGGGATCTGTGAGGTAAAGGAAGGCAGCCTAAACCCCTAGGAGGTTAGATACCAGGTTCTGTGGAGTCTCGATCTTCTGAACCTGCTTTACCAGGAAGGGCACATTGCCAAATTGACGGTATCCCTCGGTAATCGCGTCCATCTTTGAGTCGTAAACTCCGATGATGCGATCCCCTTTGACAAGGACAAATTTGCCTTCCGAGGAGCCTAGTAGTGATTCGCGATTTTTCTCGTAGGTCTGGAGCTCGCTATCCAATAACGTCGTCATCATCGGTCCCTCCGTCTTTCACTATACGGCTGGCGACAGCACGACTCAATGTCCCGAAAAGTGGACGGGGCAGACGCCGAGTCGGCTTCCTTCCGCGCGCGTGCAGGGCCGGCCTTCAGAGAGGCCACACCTCCGGGAGCTGCACGGCCAGCCATTTGGCGAGGGCGGCATTCACGGCCACCGGTTTCTCCTGCGCCATCCAGTGCCCGGATGGCACGATCACCTCGGTCAGGTTCCGGCAATCCTTCCGCATGGGATCCGCCAGACGGGAGGCCACGGTCTCGCACGTGTAATCGTACTCCCCGTGGAGGAACAAGGCGGGAAGGCTCAAGGTGCCGCCATTCACGGCCTTGCGCGCGAACTCGAGATTGCGCGTGTTGTTCATGTACCAGGAGTCCGGGCCGAAGAAGCCGTTCCTCTCGAGGGCGGCCGCGTACTTGTCAAAGTCCCCCGGCGTGAGCACATCCGTGTCCATCGGCACCTCGGGCGCCTGACCTTTGCCGCCGAACCAGCCGCCGTCCCGACGCACGTGCGCGGTGCGGGAGGGCTTGCCCTTGCCGCTCGCGCTCCCCTTTCTGAACAGGGCCTTGACGGTGTTGGAGACGTTGGCCTCGAAGGCGGCCCGCGCCTTGTCGAAGCTCTCCTCGTAGAAGAGCTGGTACTCCCACTGCCCCGCGGGGAATTGCGCGTCGGGATAGAGGGCGCGGTCGACGAGGGGGACGAGGGTCCGGGGAGCAAAGCCCTGCGCCAGGTACGGCACACAGAGGTTGGCCACGCCGAAGCATCGCTCGGGATGATGGCTGGCCAGGCTCCACACCACCGGGCTCCCCCAATCATGGCCGACCCAGATGGCCTTCTCCGTGCCCAGCGCGTCGAGCAGCTCGATCATGTCCGCGACGGACTGCTCCAGCGCGTAGTCCTCGTGACGCGAATGCACGCTCGATCGGCCATAGCCCCGCATGTCCGGCGCGACGGCGCGGAACCCGAGATCTGCGAAGCAGGGCAGCTGATGCCGCCAGCTGATAGAGAGCTCCGGCCAGCCGTGCACGAACACCATCAGCGGGGTGTCCTCGGCGCCACAGGCCAGATAGAAGGTCTTGTGCCTGTCGGTCTTCAGGATCTTCTCGACGACGGGAAATATCATGACGGGAACGGGCGGGGCAGTGAGGTGGCCATGGCCATGGCGGTATCCTACCTCGGGTGTCGCCCTTCGCAGTGCCCGTTGCCATGGGGTGACGCCTTGACTCCGGCGATGGGGAGCGCGATCCTACCCGCGCCGATCGAGCGAGCCAAGCCGTCCACCGTGCACCCCGGGAGGCGTCGTTGAGTGACCAGATCAGCATCCAGTTCACGCGCTTTTCCGCGTTCTACTCGCCTCTGATCGCCACGATCGCGGGCGGCTTCCTGAAGGCCGAGGGGTTCGAGCCGAAGCACTCGATCGCTCCGCCGGGCAAGTCGGCCATCGAGGGACTCGTGAACGGGACAGTGCAGGTTGCCCAGTCGGCGCCCTCGCAGGGCTTCGGCCCGCTCGAGAAGGGGCAGCGTCCGCCCGTCGTGCATTTCGCCCAGATCAACGAGAAGGACGGCTTCCTCCTCACGGGACGCGCGGCCGACCCCTCCTTCACGTGGGACAAGCTCAAGGGCAAGCGGGTGCTCGTCGATCACGGCGGCCAGCCGCTGGCCATGTTCAAGTACGCGTGTCATCGTCGCGGCCTCGACTTCGCGGCGATCACGGCCGTCGATCTTCCCAGCGCGCAGATGGATCAGGCGTTCCGGAAGGGCGACGGCGACTACATCCACCAGCAGGGCCCCGCGCCCCAGCAGCTCGAGCACGACGGCGTGGGTCACGTCGTCGCCTCGGTAGGCGAGGCGATCGGGCCGGTGGCCTTCTCGAGCCTGGCCGCCACGCGAGAATGGCTGGGCACGGAGGCGGCCAAGCGCTTCATGCGCGCCTACCGGAAAGCGCGCGCCTGGCTCATCGAGATGCCGGCGGCGAAGGTCGCCGAGGCCGAGGCCTCGTTCTTCCCCGAGATCGACCAGGCCGTGCTCACCTCGACCATCGCGTACTACCAGAAGCTCGGCTGCTGGACGCCCCACGTCGAGATCACGCGCCCGGCCTTCGAGGTCGCCCTCGATGTCTTCCACCACTCCAAGCTCATCACCAAGCGGCATCGGTACGAGGACGTGGTCGTGGCGCCGCCGGATGCTCGCTGATCCTCGGTCTTCTCACGCGGCCCCGTCGCTCCGGGGAGGCGGCGGATGAGTCAGGCCCTCTCGGGAATCCGGGTGGTCGACATCACGAACAACCAGGCGGGACCCTCCTGCGGCCAGATGCTCGCGTGGCTGGGGGCCGACGTCGTCAAGGTCGAAGAGCCGGAGCGGGGCGATCCGGCGCGCCACACGCATCGGGATCGGGCGGACTCCGACAGCCTCTTCTTCCTCTCCTTCAACGCCAACAAGCGGAGTCTCCCTCTCAACCTGAAGCACCCCCGCGGCAAGGACGTCTTTCGCGCCCTCCTGAAGACGGCCGACGTGCTCCTCGAGAACTTCGGGCCGGGCGTCCTCGATCGCCTGGGCTTCGGCTATCCCGCCGTGAAAGCGCTCAACCCGCGCCTCGTGTACGCGAGCATCAAGGGGTTCGGCTCCTACGGACCGTACAGCGACTACAAGAGCTATGAGCCGATCGCCCAGGCCATGGGCGGAGGCATGAGCGTCACGGGCTTCCCCGACGGCCCGCCCACGTATGTCTGGCCCTCCATCGGAGACTCCGGCACGGGCATGCACTGCGTGATCGGGATCCTCGCCGCGCTCATGCAGCGCCACGCGAGCGGCGAGGGCCAGAAGGTCGAGGTCTCCATGCAGGACGTGGTGGTGAACCTCATCCGCGTGAGCCTCCGCGATCACCAGCGCCTCGGCAAGCCTGCGGCGCGAACGGGCAATCAGCTCGGGACGAGCGTGCCGGGGACCACGTATCGCTGCCATCCCGGCGGGCCGAATGACTACGTCTTCATCTTCACCCAGCAGCAGATGTGGCATCCGTTCCTGCGCGCCATCGGACGCGGGGATCTCATCGGGGATGCGCGCTACGAGACGCCGGAGGCCCGCTGGCAGCGCAGGGACGAGGTCAATGCCCTCGTGGAAGGGTGGACGTTGGAGCGCTCCAAGCACGAGGTCGTCAAGATTCTCGCCGGCGCCGGGGTCCCCTGCGGCGCCTGTCTCGACACCGGCGAGGTGATGACCGATCCGCACCTCCGCGCCCGGGACATGATCGTGGAAGTCGAGCATCCGGTGCGCGGGCGCTACGTCACCGTGGGCAATCCCATCAAGCTCTCGGCCTCGAAGACGGTGATCGCTGTCGCCCCTGTGCTCGGGCAGCACCGCGGCGAGATCCTGAAGGAGCTGGGCTACGACGAGGCCGAGATCAAGGCGCTCGAGGCGGACGGGGCGACCTGATTCAGAAAGCGACGCGGCCGCGGAGCATGTCGGCGAACATGCGGAAGTCGCCGGCGAGACTGTAGAGCGGGTACTGGAAGGTCGCGGGCCGGTTCCGCTCCACCGCGAAGTGGGCGACCCAGGCGAAGCCGTAGCCGAACACAGGCAGCAGCGCAAGGAAGCGCCACCGCTGCGCGACGAGCGCATACCCGAGGGTGAGGAGGACGAGCAGCGTGCCCGCGAAGTGCAGGCGCCGGGTGCCGCTCTTGCTGTGCTCGCTGAGATAGAAGGGATAGAAATCGCGGAACGTGCGGTACTCCGCGCCGGCCATGGCCGTATCCTACCCCAGGTGCCGCCGCTCCGCGGTGGTACTCTCTCGGTCGGGATGCCCGATCCGTCCATTCCGCTGCGCGCGGTGACCACCCTCTTTCTCCAGCGTCAGCACCTCGCGCGGCCGCGCGCGCTGACCCTCACCGCAAATCGGCTCGGCCGCTTCGTCGAGGACGTGGGCGGTATCCAGCTGGACTCGATCAACGTGCTGGATCGCGCCCACTACCTCACGGTATGGAGCCGCTTCGGCCCCTACGATCGCGCGTGGCTCGACCGGATCGTCTATCGTCGCCGTCTCCTCTTCGAGTACTGGGCCCACGCCGCCTGCCTCGTCCCGACCACCATGCTGCCCTGGTGGCGACGCGCCATGCTCGACTACCGTCTCCGCCACACCGGTTGGTCCAGGTGGCTCCGCCGGAACGCGAAGGTGCTGGAGCGCGTGAAGTCGGCCGTGCTCGCCAATGGCCCGATGGCCCAAGGAGATTTCGAGGGCCGGCGCCCGGCGGGGGCCGCCGGATGGTGGAGCTGGCGGCCCGTGCAGCACGCGCTGCACTACCTGTGGATGACCGGGGCGCTGACCATTCATTCGCGGCAGCACTTCCAGAAGCGCTTCGATCTCCTGGAGCGCGCAATTCCCGACGCGCTCGGCTGCGAGCCCGTCTCGTCCGGGGACTTCCAGCGCTGGCACATCGAGCGCTCGCTGCACGCCATGGGCGCGGCGACGGAGCTGGACCTGACCCACTATCTGACCTTCCCGCGCTTCGGGCCGGGTCCGCGCCGCGCCGCGCTTGGCGCGATGATCGAGGGTGGCGAGGTGACGGCGCTCGAGATCGAAGGCCGGCCGGGCCGCTGGCTCGCCCTCACGCGCGACCTCCCCGCCCTCGCCCGGGCACGGCGAGCGCCGGCGCCATCGCGCGGGACGACCCTGCTCTCGCCCTTCGACTCGCTCCTGTGGTATCGCGACCGGGTGGCGCGCCTCTTCGGCTTCGACTACCGCATCGAGGTCTACACCCCCGGCCACAAGCGGGTGCACGGCTACTACACGCTGCCCATCCTTCATCACGGTCATCTCATCGGCCGTGTCGACGCCAAGAGCCACCGCGCCGAGGGGCGGCTGGAGATTCGACACGTCCACTTCGAGCCGTGGTTCGCGACAGGGAAGACGCCGCCCACGGGTGGAGAACGCCTGGATCAGGACGAGGCGCTGGGTGGCCTGAGGGACGCCTTCGCGGCCCTGGGCACCTTCGTGGGCGCGGGCAAGGTGGTGCTCCGGCGTGTCACCCCCTCACGCTTGCGAAGGCCTCTGAGCCACGCCGCGACCGCATGAGCAGCGGCTGTCCGCACCGGCCGCTTGATTGTCAGGGCCGTCCCCGGCTATATCGTGTCGATCGGTCCGGCAGGCATCAATGACGGAGGAGGCGAAGACCTCATGGCGAACATGACCGACGGCACGACGTGGATGGCCCGGATCGTCATCGCTTCCATTCTCGCCGCCGGGTGCTCGTCTCTCGGCCCGGGGGCCTTGCACGAGAGCCGGCTCCAGTACAACGAGACGGTGAAGGCGACGAGCGAGGAGGAGCTGCTCCTCAACATCGTGCGGCTGCGGTATACGGATACGCCCAGCAGCCTGGCCGTCTCCGCCATCGCCGCCCAGTACGAGCTGACCAAGAACTTCCAGCTGACGCCGTTCTTCGTCGCGTCCGGGGCGGAAGTGGCCAAGAGCTACGCCGCCGTCCTGCCCCAGCTGGGCATCGCGGGGGCCGATCGCCCGACCTTCACCTTGACTCCGCTCGACGATCAGGAGTTCACGCGCAAGCTCTTCACCCCCATCCCTCTTGACGGGATCCTCTACCTCGCCAAGACTACGTGGCCGATCGCCACCGTGTTTCGCCTGTATCTGGAGAACCTCAACTGGGTGCCCAATGCCCAGACGGCGAGTGGGCCCACCCCGAAGCTCGCGCCCACGTACCAGGAGTTCTTGCGGGGAGTCCGGGCTCTGCAGGCGCTGCAGGACCGCGGTCAGCTCGTGTTCGGCGTGGAGGAGCGGAGCGAGGCGCAGGGAAGCCCTCTGCCTGCCGGAAGCGTCACCGCTCGGGACATGGTCGAGGCTGCCAAGAGCGGCTACGAGTACAGGCTCGACGAGCGGGGCACCGCGTGGACCCTGTTCAAGAAGACCCCGCAGCCCGTCCTGCTCCTGGATCCGCGGGCCATGGAGTCGGCGGAGGTGCGCGAGGTCACGGAGGTGTTCCGACTCAAGCGGGGCGTCACCAAGTTTCCCATCACCCAGGAGAAGCTCAACCCATTTCCGTCCACGTATCCGAGCGAGGGCGTGACCAGCATCGACCTGGAGACTCGCTCGCTCCTGCAGGCACTCTATTACGTGAGCCACGGGATCGAGATCCCCTCCGAGCACGCCGCCGCGGGTCTGGTCACGGTGACGCGCGACCCGTCGGGCCAGCCCTTCGACTGGCAGCGCCTGACGGTGGACCTTTTCCGCGTGTACTCGGTCGCCAGCGACAAGCGGCCACCTCGTGCCCATGTCGCCATCCTCTACAAGGGGTACTGGTTCTACATCGATCAGACGGACCACGACACCAAGGCCACCTTCTCGCTCCTGGTGGAGCTCGCGCGTCTCGAGCTGACGGGGAAGACCGGGGTCAGCCCCGTGCTCACCCTGCCGCTGGGCGGAGCGCGCTGACCGCCGAGGCGAGGCGCCGAGGCAGCGCCCCGGCATATCGCCAGCTATCCGCGCAGGCGGGCCGCGATGCGCTCGACCGCCTCGGCACTCTGCGCTCGGGAGCCAAAGGCCGTGACGCGGAAGTAGCCCTCGCCGCTCGGGCCGAAGCCGGATCCGGGCACGCCGATCACCTGCGCTTCGGCCAGGAGGCGATCGAAAAAATCCCACGACGACACGCCCGCCGGCGTGCGGATCCAGATGTACGGTGCATTGCGCCCGCCGTACACAGTGAGACCAGCCGCCTCCAGGCCCGCGCGGATGATGCGGGCGTTCTCCATGTAGTGGTCGATCAGGGCTCGGACCTGCTGCTGGCCCTCCGGCGTGTAGACAGCCGCGGCCGCGCGCTGGATGACATACGGCGGACCGTTCGACTTCGTCGACTGTCGGCGGAGCCAGAGCTGGTTCAGGCTCACGCCACGGCCATCTGCCGTCCGCCCCTGCGCCTCGCGCGGCACGACCGTGTAGGCCATCCGCAAGCCGGTGAATCCGGCGCTCTTCGAGAAGCTGCGGGATTCGATGGCCACCTCGCGCGCCCCCGCGATCTCGTAGATCGAGCGCGGGATCTCGGAGTCCCGGATGTACGCTTCGTAGGCGGCGTCGTAGACGATCACCGCCTCGTGGGCGCGAGCATAGTCGACCCAGCGCCCGAGCGCCGCGCGCGTCATCACCGCGCCCGTCGGATTGTTCGGGTAGCAGAGGTAGATCAGGTCGACGTGCCGATCGGGCAATGCCGGCTGGAAGTCGTTCTCCGCGGTGCACGGAAGGTACACGAAGTCGGCATAGCGGCCCGTGCTGTCGGCGGGACGCGATCGGCCGGCCATCACGTTGGCGTCCGCGTACACCGGATAGGCGGGGTCCATCAGGGCCACGACGGAGTCCTGCGCGAACAGCTCCTGGATGTTCGCGGCGTCACTCTTGCCGCCGTCACTCACGAAGATCTCGTCGGCGCCGAGCTTGACGTCACGCTCGCCGAAGTCGTGGGCGGCGATCTCGCCGCGGAGGAACTCGTAGCCTATGTAGGGGCCATAGCCTTTGAGCGTCTCGGCGCTCGCCTGCTCGCGGACGGCCACCTCCAGGGCCCGGACCACCGCCGGCGGAAGCGGCAGCGTGACGTCGCCGATCCCCAGGTCGATCAGCCGCGCATCGGGGTGCGCCTCGCGATAGGCTTGGCTGCGCCGTTTGACCTCAGCGAAGAGATAGCTCGCCTGGAGGTTCAGGAAGGCCTCGTTGATCCTGGCCACGCACGGGCTCCTTTCGTCGAGAGTGCCTCAGGAGTATAAGCGATCTCCGAGTGCTCTCGGACGTACCGGTCCCTCTCCGCATATACTGGTGTGCCGACCAAGAGATATGCTGAGCAAATCGTCGAGTTCGTCCGGCGTCGCCTTTCCTGGCCGCGAGTGCTGGCTTGCCGACTGCGGCACATGATCATGTCCTAGGTGTCCACCCGCGTGTCCTTCCTCCAGTCGCGAACCCACTCGGCCCGCGAAGGAATCGGCAAGCCCGTCCTGCGCAAGGAGGACGCGCGCCTGCTCGTGGGCGCGGGCTGCTACAGCGATGACGTCAACCTGCCCGGCCAGGCCTACGCGTGCTTCGTGCGCTCCCCGCACGCCCACGCGCGCATCGGGCGCATTGACACCGCGGCGGCTCTCGCCACGCCGGGGGTGATCGCGGTGCTCACCGGCGAGGACGCCGTCGCCGACGGTATGAAGCCACTCACCCATAGCCCGATGCCGGGGAATCCCCACGAGGAGATGGTCCGCCTCGGCGACGTGACCTTCATCGCTCCCCACCCGTCGATTCCCGCCGACCGGGTGCGCTTCGTGGGCGAGGTGGTGGCCGTGGTCGTCGCCGCGACGCCCGCGGCCGCCCGCGACGGCGCCGAGCGCATCACCGTCGACTGGGCGCCGCTGCCCGCGGTGACGGCGAGCATCGCCGCCGCCGCTTCTGACGCCCCCGTGCTCTATGAGGACATGTCATCCAACGTCTGCGTGGATTCCGAGGGGGGCGATGCCGCGGCCGTGGACGCCGCGTTCGGGCGCGCGGCCCACGTCGTGCGGTTCGAGACGTGGGTGCACCGCGTCACCGGTGTGCCGATGGAGCCCCGCGCGGCGGTGGGTGTCTGGGATCCCGCGAGTAGCCGCTACACCGTGCATGCGGGCGCCGGCGGTCTCGGGCGCACGCAGACCGGCGTGGCCGGAGCCCTCGGCGTCCCGGAGAGCGCGGTGCGTGTGATGGCGGGCGACGTCGGCGGGAATTTCGGGACGCGCAACAGCTGCTATCCGGAGTTTGCCCTGGTGGCGTGGGCGGCACGCCGTGTCGGCCGCCCCGTCAAGTGGACGAGTGAGCGCCGGGAGGCGTTCCTCGCCGACTACCACGGCCGCGACCTCGCCGTGCGCGCCGAGCTGGCCCTGGACGCCCAGGGCCATTTCCTCGCCCTTCGCGCCGCGAACACCAGCAACGTCGGCGCGCACGCCGTCTCGTTCCACCCGCTCAACAAGGGCATGGCCCTCACGGGCACCGTCTACCGTGTTCCCGCCGTCTCGATCCGCGGCCGGGCCGTGGTCACCAACACGTCCCCGACCACTCCGTATCGGAGCGCGGGACGCCCAGAGATCATGTTCGTCACGGAGCGGCTGATCGACCTCGCCGCGCGCCGGCACGGCTTCGATCGGCTCGAGCTGCGACGGAAGAACCTCGTACCGGCGAGCGCCATGCCGTACCGCAACGCGGTCGGCACGCTCTACGACAGCGGCGACTACCTGGCCGCCTTCGATCGGTCGGTGGTCCTCGCGGACTGGGCGGGGTTCGAGGCGCGTCGCGCCGAGGCGCGCCGGCGGGGGCGCCATCGCGGGATCGGCGTGGCGAGCTATATCGAGCTGAACACGGGCTTCCCACGGGAGCGCGCGCACATCACGGTGCGCCCGGAGGGATCGGTGGACGTGGTGCTGGGCACGCTCTCGTCCGGCCAGGGGCACGCGACCAGCTTCGCGCAGCTCGTCGTGGAGTGGCTCGGCGTGGAGCTGTCCCAGGTGCATCTGGTCACCGGCGATACCGACGTCACCGTCGTCGGCGGCGGAGCGCATTCCGCTCGCGCCCTGCGACTCGCCGCGGTGGTGATGGCGAAGGCGTCGGATCAGATCGTGGAGAAGGGCCGGCGGATCGCCGCCTGGCTCCTCGAGGCCGCGGAGGCCGACGTGGGCTTCTCGGCGCGCCGGTTCACCGTGAAGGGCACCGACCGCTCGGTCGACCTGTTCGAGGTGGCCGCCGCGACGCTCCGGCACGATGCGCCCGAGGACTGCCGGGGGTCGCTCGACGGCCTGAGCGACGAGACGATGCCCGTGCCGTCCTTTCCGTACGGCACGGCGGTGTGCGAGGTGGAGGTGGATCCCGAGACAGGCGTGGTCGAGATCGTGCGCTACACGACCGTGGACGACTGCGGGCGCGCCGTCAATCCGATGATCCTGCACGGCCAGACGCACGGCGGCATCGCCCAGGGCGTGGGGCAGGCCCTCTGGGAAGCGTGCGCGTACGACGAGGAGAGCGGCCAGCTCCTGTCCTCCACGCTGATGGAGTACGCGCTGCCACGCGCGGACATGCTGCCGTCGTTCACGACGGAGATCAGCGAGGTGCCGTCCACGTCCCATCCGCTCGGGCTGCGCGGCGGCGGCGAGGGCGGGACGACGCCCGCGCTCGGCGCGGTGGTGAACGCGATCTGCGACGCGCTGGCCGAGCTGGGCGTCGAGCACATCGAGATGCCGGCGACGGCCGAACGCGTCTGGCAAGCGATCCAGGCCGCGCGCGTCCACGCTGAGGCGTCACGCGCCCAACACTGACGGCGAGCTTTACAATCCGGGCGACGCTGATGCCGGGCCAACGCGCAACTAGCGAATTCCCCGGGGCACTCTGGATGGCACGAGCGGTGCAGCCGCATCATGTCACGCCGTCAAATGGCCATCGGCGGCGGACATCGCGAGCCATCGGAGAGTGTCGTGACCGAGATCCGGACCACCGTGGTCGTGGCGCCGCGCGAGCAGTTCCGCGTGACACGACCGGCGCTCGAGAGCATCTTCGCCCACACCGGGCTGCCGCATAAGCTCGTCTACGTCGACGGCGCCTCGCCGGCGCCTGTCCGCCGGTATCTCAAGCTCCAGGCTCGGCAACGCGGCTTCACGCTCATCCGCGCCGAGCACTACATCTCTCCCATGGAGGCACGCGCCCTCGCGCTGTCTCACGTGGACACGGAGTACGTGTGCTTCATCGACAATGACGTGCTCGTCACGCGGGGGTGGCTCGACCGCCTCGTCCAGTGCGCCGACGAGACCGGCGCCTGGGCGGTGGGGCCGCTCTATTGCAACGAGGAGCCCGCGCGCGGGCTCATCCACATGGCGGGCGGGGAGGCGCACATCCTCGAGGCGAACGGGCGACGGTCGTTCTTCGAGGAGCACCGGTTTCCGCGGCGCCTGATGTCGGAGGTCCACGGGCAGCTGCGTCGCGCACCCACGGAGCTGGTCGAATTCCACTGCAAGCTGCTCCGGACCGAGACCTTCGACAAGTTCGGCCTGCAAGATCCGCGTTATCTGAGCTGCGGAGAGAGCCTGGACCTCTGCCTGCAGCTGCGGGACGCGGGGTACCCGGTCTATCTGGAGCCGTCCGCCATCGTGTCGAACCAGCAGCCCCCGCCCTTCCTCTGGTCCGGTCTGCCCTTCTATCTCCTCCGCTGGAGCGACGCGTGGAACCGGATCAGCCTCCGGTGCTTCCGGGAGCGCTGGGGTCTCCCCGCCGACGATTGGTGGATCGGCGACCACTACCGATGGCTCACCCATCATCGTGAGCTCGCCACGGAATGGGTCGCCGAGAAGATGACGAGGATTCTGGGTTGGCGCCGTGGCAATCGCGCGGCGAACCTCATCGTCGAGGCTCTTCATCGCCGGGTGGTCCGGGCAGATCTCCGGCGCCGGCCGGAGCTCCGGGAGTACGAGCGGACCGCACCCGGGCCGAAGTTTCCGGCCCCCAAGCCATGAACGCCGGCTTCGCTTCGGAGCGCTCCATCGCGGTCACCGTGCTCATCGCCACGCACAACCGCGCCTCCCGGCTTCGCGAGACGCTCGAGGCCCTGCTCGCGCAGCAGACCCCGGCGGGTCTGGGCTGGGAAGTCCTCGTCGTGGACAATGGCTCAACCGACGACACCCTCGAAGTCTTCCGGACAATGTCGATGCGGGCGCAAGGCCGTCTCCGCTACCTGTCCGAGCCGCGGCTCGGCAAGAGCCGGGCCCTCAATGCCGGCATCGCGGTCGCGCGCGGCGCGGTGATCGCGCTGACGGACGACGACGTGTCTCCGGCGGTCGACTGGGTCGCCACGGCCGCCGTCGTGCTGGACAAGTGGGGCGTTGATGGGGCGGGGGGGCGTATCCGGCCCCGGTGGGAGGCCGAGCCTCCATCGTGGCTGCTCGAGAGTCCGAGACTGCTCGAGTACCTGGCCATCATGGATTGCGACAGGCCCGCCATGATGCCCATCGCCGCGGGGAGCTATCCGCAGGTCTGGGGAGCGAACATGGTCTACCGACGCGCCGCGCTCCAGGCGCTGAGGGGATTCGACACTCGCCTCGGGCCGGTAGGCGGTAGGCGATTCTGCAACGAGGACGTGGATATCGTGCGACGCATGCTTCAATCCGGCCGTGCCGTCGCCTACGATCCCAGGCTGACCGTCTTCCACCGCATCCCGCGGGCGCGACTGCGGCGCGCTTACTTCCGCCGCGTCATGTGGGACATGGGCGAAGGCGAGGCGCTTGCGGCGGCGGAGCCGCCCGGCGGCCCTCGCATTCTCGGCATCCCGCGCTGGCGCATTCGCTTCATGGCGCGCATGGCCGTTCATTCGACCGTCCGCACTTTTGCTCGGCGGCCCGACGCCTTCTACGAGATGCTCGACTTCGTCTATGCAGCGGGGGTGGCCTGGGGCCAGCTGAAGCGTACTGTCGGCGAGCGCCGTGCGCGGACCGCGATAGCCGGCGGACCCGAGCGGGCCGTTAACGCCGTCGCTGGCGCAGTCGACTCACGTACCATGCCGTGACCGCCGACGCGTGCTCCACCTTCTGGGCAAGCCCGCTTCGTACATACGCGTCGCGCGCGTGAGCGGCGAGCCGCCCGGTCACCCGTAGCGCAACATCTGGTAGAAGCGCAGAGACCCGGAGGCGCGATCGAAATCGGGGATGGGCGCCACCACCAGCACGTCTATCGCGGCGGGCTCGAGGTGAGGCATCAACGTCAGGATAGCAGGGCGGTGGTCAGGCCCCTCGCGTCTGGGTGCGCTTACGCGGGGTTGCGCGCGGTCGCGAGATCGAGCGATTCGCGGACGCGCTGGACGAGGGCGGCGGGCGCGAAGGGCTTCTGCAGGAACGCGGTGCCCGCGCCGAGCACGCCGTGGCGGATGACCGCGTCGTCGGTGTAACCCGACATGTAGAGCACGCGGAGGTCGGGCCGGAGCGGGCCCAGGCGCTCGGCCAGCTCGCGGCCGCTCATCCGGGGCATGACCACGTCCGTGAGGAGGAGATCGAGCGGGCCCTGGTGCCGCTCGCAGAGCAGCAGGGCCTCGGGGCCGTTGCGCGCCTCGAGCACGGTGTACCCGCTGGCCCGGAGGATGTCGCGCGCCAGCTCGCGCACGCCCTCCTCGTCCTCCACGAGCAGGATGGTCTCG
>DASQAK010000061.1:0-8793 GCA_035635755.1 Candidatus Methylomirabilota bacterium
ACCACTCGTCACGGTTCTTGGTCCGGATCACGGCCTCGATCTCCTCCCGCGCCTTGACCTCCTCCGCATTGGCGGCGCGCACGAACTGGTCGTGCTTGCGCGCGAAGCGGACGAAGTCGGGGCGCCCGATGGCCTTGCAGAAGTTCTCCCAGAGCCAGGGCTCCGTGCAGCCGATGGTCAGGAGCTTGCCGTCCTTCGTCTCGTAGATCGCGTAGTAGGGATACGATCCGCCGAGAAAGCCTTCGCCCCGCTTGGGGGCCAGACCATCGCTGAAGTAGTAGCGCATGTTGGGGGTGGCGGCGAGGAGGGCGATGGTGGTGTCGAGGTAGGAGACGTCCACGTGCTGGCCCTTGCCCGTCCGCTCCCGCGCGAAGAGCGCGAACATGATGCCGAGGGCGCCATGCATGCTCGCCCCCGCATAGTCGGCCACGAGATTGAGGGGGATCACGGGCTTCCGGTCGGGCTCGCCGATGAGGGTGAGCACGCCCGCCAGGGAGAGGTAGTTCATGTCGTGGGCGGGGTAGTCGCGGTACGGGCCGTTCTGACCGAAGCCCGAGAGCGAGCAGTAGACGATGCGCGGGTTGAGCGCCCGCACGGTCTCGTAGTCCGCGCCCAGCCGCTTCATGACGCCGGGCCGGAAGCCCTCGACGATGACATCGGCCTGCGTGGCCAGCTTGGTGAAGATCGCCTGGCCCTCGGGCGCCTTCATGTTCAGCGCCATCGAGCGCTTGTTGCGGTTGACGTAGACGAAGGCCGAGCGCCGCTGCCCGTCGGGGTCCTCCTGGGTGTCGCCGGGCGTGTCGATCTTGAGGACGTCCGCGCCCATGTCTGCCAGCATCATGCCGGGCATTTCCGCGGGGGGGACGCGCGCCAGCTCGAGCACCTTGATGCCGTCGAGAACTCCCATGCTGTTCCTCCTAGTGGTACGCGTCGGGCGCCTTGAGGGCGGACGCCCAGAACACGGGATCATGGCTGGGAAAGATGCGCCCGTTCATGAGGCGCGCGACCGTCTTGAGCCGCTTGATCGAGTGCATGGCCCGCGTCGGATCCCAGACGACGCCGGGCGGGATTTCCTTCTCGATGGACTCCTGCCAGTAGCAGCAGTCGCCCGCCAGGATCACCGGCCCCGTCTGGGGCAGCTCGATGAGGAGCGATTGATGCCCCGGGGTGTGCCCGTCGCTCCGGAGCACGGTGACGCCGGGCACGATCTCGGTGTCGCCGTCGAGGAGCCGCCACCGGTAGCCCGGCAGGTCGAAGTTCTTCTTGTAGTAGAAGCCCGAGAAGAACCCCGCCGGGTAGCTGGCGTACGCGTACTCGTCCTGCTGGGCCACCAGCTCGGACTTCGTGAAGAGGAAGGCGCCGCCCACGTGATCGAAATGCAGGTGGGAGAGCACCACCACGTCGACGTTCTCCGGCTCGATCCCCACGGAGTCCAGGCGGTTCACGAGCAGGTCGGCCTCGGTGAAGGCCGCCAGGGCGTCACTCCTCAGGAGGCCGGGCACCGCGCGCGGTGAGAGACCGGTGTCGAAGAGAATGGTCGTGTCCGAGGTCTTGACGAGATAGCAGGCGATGGGGATGCGTACCCGCTCCCCCGAGCGCTCGCCGAAGAAGAGCCCGCTCTTCTCGAAGCCCATGAAGCCGTTCTGCAGCGCGTAGAGCGCCTGAACGGCCATGACTATGAAGCTCGGAGGGGGGCTCCGCCCCCCTTCCGAAGCCTCCCCCCGAACGGATTGCGCCGGCGAAGCCGGCGCTCGAACCGGAACATTCCTGCTCGTGAGGGCATGGACATTCTGAGGACAGGCTCCTATCTGGCGACTTTGCGGGCGGTCCGGGGGCGCGCGGACTTGCGTCGGGGCGCCGGCTCCTGCGGATCGTAGACCCAGATCTTGTGCGAGGCGGCGAGGCCCATGGTGATGGTGCGGCCCTCGAGATCCACCGAGATGGTGCCCGCATAGGGCGCCACGTCGGTGACGGTGAGCCGGCTACCCGGGCGGATGCCGCTTTCCCAGAGGAAGCGCAGGAGCTGGCGATCGGCCTCAGCCTCCTCCGTGATGCGCTCGACCAGGAAGGTCGAGCCGGCGGGGGCCTGGGAGAGCGGGATGGGATTGTGCGCCTCGGGCTCCGGCATGCCCGGGATGGGATTGCCGTGAGGGCAGGTGCTCGGCATGCCGAGGATGGTGGCCAGACGCTCCTCGACCACGGGGGAGAGAGCGTGCTCCAGCCGGTGGGCTTCGTCGTGCGCGCGCGACCAGTCGAGCCCCAGGACGTCGGTGAGCCAGCGCTCGATGAGCCGGTGGCGCCGTGCCATGGTGCGCGCGATGTCCAGGCCCTTGGCGGTGAGCCGGATCTCCTTCTTGCTCGCCACCCTGACATAGCCCTCACGCTGCATCCGACGGAGCGCCTCGGTGATGGACGGCGCCGAGATGTGCATGTGCCGGGCGAGCCGGGCGCCGATGACCGGCTTGTCGCTGCCCGCGAGATCGTAGATCGCGCCGAGGTAGTCCTGGATGGCGGGGGTCGTTTCCATGCGTCGAGGATACTCCCGGGGCTTTCCGCGGGGCAAGTCCGTGATATTCTTTCTGAGTTTTCGCTCGCCTCGGACGGCGGGGCCCCAGCCCCGCGAGCGTCCTGCGGCTCGCCCTTCAAAGGCCGGCAGGGAGGCCACGATGGATTTCGCTCTCACCGAGCAGCAGGAGCTGATCCGCAAGGAAGTCGCCGCTCTGGCCCGGACCTTCTCTCTGAACTACTGGCTCGAGAAGGACACCAAGCCCGAGTACCCGACGGAGTTCGTCAAGGCCTTCGCCGACAACGGCTGGCTCGGGCTCATGATCCCCGAGGCCTATGGGGGCGCCGGCCTCGGTGTCACCGAAGCGGCCCTCATGCTCCACGAGATCTGCGCCTCGGGCGCCGGCACCTCGGGCGCCTCGCCCATCCACTTCTACTGCTTCCCGCCCGAGCCCGTGGTGCGCTACGGCACGGAGGAGCTCAAGCGGCGCGAGCTGCCCAAGATCGTGACGGGCGAGACCGTCATGGCCTTCGGCGTCACCGAGCCCAACGCGGGCACCGACACCTCGCGCATCCAGACGCGGGCAGAGAAGAAAGGCGATCGCTGGATCGTCAACGGCCGCAAGGTGTGGACCACCAACGCCCAGCGCGCCAATCGCATCCTGCTCCTCGCGCGCACGAGCGAGCGCGATCCCGCCCGACCCCTGAAGGGAATGACCCTCTTCTTCACCGAGTTCGATCGCAAGGCCATCGCCGTGCGCGAGATCGAGAAGCTCGGCCGCGCCGCCGTGGACTCCAACGAGATCTTCATCGACAACCTCGAGGTGCCCGAGGCCGACGTGGTCGGCACGGTGGGCGACGGCTTCTATCACCTGATCGACTCCCTCAATCCGGAGCGTATCGTGATCGGCATCGAGGCCGTGGGCATCGGGCGGGCCGCCCTCGAGCGCGCGGTGCAGTACGCCAAGGAGCGCGTCGTCTTCGACCGGCCCATCGGGAAGAACCAGGCCATCGCGCATCCCCTTGCCCTCGCCCTCGCCCAGCTCGACGCGGCGGAGATGATGTGCCTCAAGGCGGCCTGGCTCTTCGACACGGGCCGGCCGTGCGGGCGCGAGGCCAATGCCGCCAAGCTCCTCGCCGCGGAGGCGGGCTTTCAAGCCTGCGACGCGGCCCTGCAGACGTTCGGCGGCTACGGCTACGCCAAGGAGTTCCACGTCGAGCGTCTCTGGCGCGAGATCCGTCTCTACAAGATCGCGCCCATCTCGCAGCAGATGGCCCTGAACTACCTCTCGGAGCACGTGCTGGGGCTGCCCCGCTCGTACTGATGGCGCTGACCCTCTCCACGATCGACCGGTCCTACGACGCCCCCGACGCCGACACGGTCGCCAAGGTTCTGGGCTCGCTCGATGGCCGGCGCGATGTCTTCGCCACTCTCGCCCACGCCGAGGAGACCTACCTCCAGGCCACGGGGAGCGCCACCGCGGGCTTCACGCTGACCAATCAGCAGGGCTCGCTGACCCGGCGCTACCGGAGCGTGGGCGCGCCCGTCGTCCTCGAGCGAACGATCGAGATCTTTGCCCAGTACTCGCAGGGGGACGAGCGGTGGCGGCAGACTGTGGCCTGGGAGCCCGATCAGGTCGAGGTGCCACAGGTCGCCTGGTACGAATCCTGGCTCGTGTACATCGTCGGCTTCTCCCTCGTGATCGCCCTCTTCGTCTGGTGGCGCGGCTGGTGGTGATTCTTTTTGGAACCCTCGCCCCCGAAGGGGGAGAGGGTAGGGTGAGGGGGCGCCTTTGGGTCACGTGAAGTGGAGCGTGTCTGGGCTACTCGTGTGCCTGCTGTTCATGGCGGGGTCGGGCGCGCTCGCGGAGACGCCGGACACGGTGTTCCTCGAGGAGCTGACCTGGACGGAGATCCGCGACCGGATCCAGGCGGGGGGAACGACGGTCATAGTCCCGATCGGAGGGACCGAGCAGAACGGTCCGCACATGGCCGTGGGCAAGCACAACGTGCGCGTGAAGGCGCTCTCCGAAAAGATCGCGCGCGCGCTGGGCAACGCTCTGGTGGCGCCCGTGCTCGCGTACGTGCCGGAGGGACAGGTCAGCCCGCCCACGGGTCACATGCGTTTCCCCGGCACGCTGACCGTACCCGATGACGTGTTTCAGAAGAATGTCGAGTACGCGGCCCGGAGCCTCAAGGCCCACGGCTTCCGGCACATCGTGCTCCTGGGCGATCACGGATCCACCCAGTCCGGCCAGAGCGCGGTGGCGACGCGGCTGAACCGGGAGTGGGGATCCGCCCCCGCCCGGGTCCACGCCGTGGGCGAGTACTACCGAGCGAGCCAGGACGAGTTTCGCCAGCTCCTGAAGGCGCGCGGCTATCGGGACGACGAGCTGGGCAGCCACGCTTCCCTCGCGGATACCTCCCTCATGCTGGCGGTCGATCCCCGGCTGGTGAGAATGGATCGCCTGCGCCGCGGGACGGGGCCCACGGGGGACGGCGTGGATGGCGATCCCGGTCGAGCGAGCGCGGAGCTGGGCCGGCTCGGAGTGGAGGCCATCGTCGCTCGCACGGTCAGCGCGGTCAGGACCGCGACCGCCCGTCCATAGGACCGGCACGAGGAAGGCGACGTGAACCGAGCTGTCGAGTGCGGAGGGTGAGAAGTGCCTGCCCAGTCACTGACTGATGCCTGGCGTCGTGCCTTTGCCATGGTCTGCCTCGCGGCCGCCGTGTCCGGGGGATATGGCGACGCCGTCGCCCAGCCGCCCGCCCGTGCGGTGGAGACGGTGCCGGGGATGCCGCCCGTGGTGGATCCGAGCAATCTCTACAGCGAGACGCGCGCCGACAAGATGAGCGCGGTGGCGGCGCCGGCCCCGCCGCGTGTCTACGTTCCCAACCTGAAATCGAACGAGGTGTACGTGATCGACCCCGCCACCCTCAAGGTGGTCGATCGGTATCGCGTCGGCGTCAATCCCCAGCACGTCGTCCCCTCGTACGATCTCAAGACGCTCTGGGTGACCAACAACGCGGAGGGCCGCGCGGACGGGAGCCTGACCCCGATCGATCCCATGACGGGCAAGCCCGGCCGGGCCATTCCCGTCGACGACCCCTACAACATGTACTTCACCCCCGACGGCCGGTCGGCCGTGGTGGTGGCCGAGGCTCTGAAGCGGCTCGACTTTCGCGATCCCCAGACGATGACGCTCCAGAGCTCGCTCGCGGTACCGCAATGCGCGGGGATCAACCACGCCGACTTCTCCATCGACGGGCGCTTCGCCATCTTCACGTGCGAGTTCCAGGGCAGCCTGGCCAAGATCGACATGGCCGGCCGAAAGGTGCTGGGATATCTCAAGCTGTCCCGGGGCGGCATGCCCCAGGACATCCGCGTGTCCCCGGACGGCAAAGTCTTCTTCGTGGCCGACATGCGGGCCGACGGAGTCTTCGTGCTCGACGGCGAGACCTTCAAGGAGATCGATTTCATCAAGACCGGCAAGGGCACGCACGGTCTCTACCCGAGCCGGGATGGGACCAAGCTCTACGTCGCCAATCGCGGCTCGAACCACGTGCATGGCCCACCCCGCGGCAAGGGCAGCGTCTCCGTCGTCGATTTCGCCACCCGCCGGATCGAGGCCAACTGGCCGATCCCCGGGGGCGGGAGCCCGGACATGGGCAACGTGAGCGCCGACGGGAAGCGACTATGGCTCTCGGGGCGCTACGACAATGTCGTTTACGTCTTCGACACCGCGACGGGAGAGGTGACCAAGATCCCCGTGGGCAAGGAGCCGCACGGTCTCACCGTCTGGCCCCAGCCCGGCCGCTACTCACTCGGTCACACCGGCAACATGCGCTAGACTCCGCTCTCGAGGGCCTGAGGCGGCTCAAAAAGGTCCAGATGCGAGGCGGCGCCCGAAGGCCGCAGGCGAGGCGTAGTCTCTCTACGTTGAGCCTGCGGTCGAGGGCGCCAACGAAGCAGATGGGCCTTTTTCAGCTGCCTCAGGAGCGCGGGGAGATCTGCAGGAGCGAGGGCGTCTCGGTCTCGATCTGGAGCGTGGTGTGATCGATGCCGAAGCGCGCGTGCAGGATGACGTGAAGCTCCTCGAGGATCTTGTCGGCCGGCGTGCCGGGCTCGACCACGACATGGGCGCTCATGGCCTCGCGCCCCGAGGTGAGCGTCCACACGTGCAGATCGTGGACGCGGCGCACGCCGGTGGCGGCGAGCAGCGCGGTTTCGATCTGCCCCAGGTCGAGGTGCGGGGGGACGCCCTCCAGGAGCACGTTGACGGCCTGCCTCAGCAGCGAGACGGTGCGCGGAAGGATGAGAAGCCCGATGGCGGCGCTGGCCAGGGCATCGGCCGTCGTCCAGCCCGTGAGCAGGATGATGCCGGCGGCGGCGATCACGGCCGCCGAGGAGAGCGCGTCCCCCAGCACCTCGAGATACGCGCTGCGCACGTTGAGGCTCTCGCCCGCCCCGGCGTGCAGGAGCCGCGCCGCGAAGAGATTCACGCCGAGCGCCGCCACCGCCACCACCAGCACCGGTCCCGCGAGCACCTCGTGGGGCGTCCGCAGGCGCTCCCATGCCTCGAAGAGGATGACGAGGGCGAGAACACACAGCACCACCCCGTTGAGCAGGGCGGCCAGGATCTCCACACGGTAGTAGCCGTAGGTCTTCTCCGGCGTGGCCGGCCGCTCGGCGAACCACACGGCGAGGAGGGAGAGTCCCACGCCCGCCGCGTCGACGAAGAGATGCGCCGCGTCGGCGAGAAGGGCGAGCGAGCCCGTCCACCAGCCCACCACCACCTGGATGACCATGAAGGTCGAGGACAGCGCGAGCACGGCCCAGAGCCGGTGCTTGTGCCGCGAGGAGTGCGTGTGGCGCTCGTGCACGGGCTACTTGGCGGTGACGGGCGGCAGCAGCCGCGCTTCGCCCTGTCGGATGCCCTGGCCCTCGTAGAAGCCGGCGCGGGCCTCCAGCGCGTAGCGAAAGTTGCCCAGGGGACCGTAGAGGGCCGTGGGGCTCGGATCCATGCGCAGGATGGCAAAGACCCTGCCGTCCTCCTTGACGAACGCGATGTCGAGGGCGGCGGGGACGTTGTTCATGTGGAACTGCGTGTAGATCTCCCGGCCGAAGTCGAACAGGATCAGCGATTTCTGGATCTCTTCGGGCGTCGAGCACTGGAAGCCTGCTGCCGTCTGCTCCGCGGTCTCCGCCACCTTGACCCGAAGGGCCATGGTCTTGGCTCCCGCCTGCACCGTCACCATGCGGACCGGCATCGCGGCGAAGGCCGCCCGCCAGCGCTTGCACTCGCCGTCGTCCGCGGAGGCGCCCGCGGTGGCGAAGAGGACGAGGGCGGCCAGCAAGGCCAGACGCGCACGGGTCATGGACGCGACTCCCTGAGACGGCGGGTCCACGGCACGCGCCGGAGCATCGAGGCCACGGCGAAGATGAGAAGCGCCGTCAGCACCACGGCCCCGCCGGCGGCCAGACGGAGGTAGTAGGCGGCGGTGAGGCCGATGGCTACCGAGGCGAGCGCCATCACGATGGCCACGACGGTGGCGCGGCGAAAGCTCGTGCCGATGGCGAAGCCGGTGAGCGTCGGGATGACGATCATGGCGCTCACGAGAAGCACCCCGACCATGCGCATGGCCACCACGGTGGTCAGCGCCGTGAGCACGGTGAGGGTGAAGTTGAGCGCGGTTACCTGGACCCCGCTCGTCCGGGCGAGATCCTCGTTGAGGGTGGTGGCGAAGAGCCGCCGGTAGGTCAGCGCGATGGTCGTCACCACCACGGCGCCGAGGGCCAGGATGAGCCAGACGTCCGTGGGGCTCACGGTCAGGATGCTCCCGAACAGGATGGCGAAGAGATCGGCATTGAAGCCGTGGGCGAGGCTGATCAGCACCACGGCCACCGCGAAGCCGCCCGAGAGGAAGACGGCGAGGGCGGCGTCGCCCTGGAGGGCGCCGCGGGCGCGGAGCCGCTCCATGCCGAGGGCGCCTATCACCGTGACCACGAGGGCGCCCAGGACGGGCGAGGCGCCGAGGAGCAGTCCCACCGCCACGCCCGCGAGGGCCACGTGGGCCAGCGTGTCGGCGATGAGCGAGAGGCGTCGCGGGACGAGAAACACGCCGATCAGCGGGCAGATGATGGCGGTGACGGCGCCCGCCGCGAAAGCCCGCTGCATGAACCCGAACTGGAGAAACTCAGGCACGGGACTAGTGGTCGTGGCTCACGACGCGCACCGACGGCCCATACAAGGCCGTCAGCGCGGCATCGCTCAGGAAGTCGCCGGG
>DASQAK010000062.1:0-5923 GCA_035635755.1 Candidatus Methylomirabilota bacterium
CCGGCGTTGAGTCTCGCCCGCATTTTCGGTATAACCTAGCCCTCCACCCATGCCGACCGATCCCCTCACCCTCGCCCGCGACCGCGCCCAGGAGAACCTCTTCTGGCGACATCTGGAGGTGAACGTCGAGGATGCCGGGGAAGGCTGGGTCAAGCTGCGCGTGCCCGTCAAGGACGGGCTCCGCAACGCCGTGGGCGCGCCCGTGCACGGCGGCGTGCTGAGCGCGCTCGTGGACATGGCCGTGGGCGGCGCCGTCGGCACCACCCACGAAGGGCCGGGGGGCGGCGTGGGCCAGAGCACCCTCGATCTCAACGTGAGCTTTCTCGCGGCGGCGGGCGACGGCGATCTCTTCGCCGAAGGACGCCTGCTCCGCCGCGGCCGCACCATCGCCTTCGGCGAGGCCCGCATCAGCGATGCTTCGGGCCGGCTCGTCGCCGTGGGCCGTGCCACCTATATGCTGCTGACCTCCAAGCCCTAGACGAGCAGGATCAAAGGAGACCCATCGTGGCCACCAAGATCGTCTTCGCCCCCAAGATGCCCGACCCCATCATGGAAAGAGCCCGCAGCATGGTGCCGCAGGGCTTCGAGCTAGTCGTCGCCGAGCACGACGGCCCCGACTTCCTCAAGCTGGTGGCCGGCGCGGAGTACTACGTGGGCTTTCCGCGGACCGGCATGGGGCCGGACTTCTTCAAGGCCGCGCCGGGGCTCAAGCTCATCCAGCTCATCAGCGCCGGCTACGACCGCCTGGATCTGGCCGCGGCCAAGAAGGCGGGGGTGCCCATCGCCAACAACGGCGGCTCCAATTCCGTCGCGGTGGCCGAGCACACCATGATGCTCATCCTGGCCGTCTACAAGAAGCTGTCGTGGCATCACGACAACGTCGTGCATGGCAAGTGGCGCGTGGGTGATTTCTCCGAGACGCGCACCTACGAGCTGGCGGGCAAGACCCTCGGCATCGTGGGGCTCGGCACCATCGGCAAGAAGGTGGCGCGCCGGGCCTTGGCCTTCGACATGGACGTGCAGTACTACGACGTCGCGCGGCTCAGCGAAGACCAGGAGGACGCCATCGGCGTGAAGTTCACGCTCTTCCCCGAGCTGCTCCAGACCTCTGACGTGGTCAGCCTGCACGTTCCCCTGAACGACGCCACGCGGAAGATGATGGGCGCGCGCGAGTTCGGGATGATGAAGAAGGAGGCCATCTTCATCAATACGTGCCGGGGCCCCGTCGTCGACGAGGAGGCGCTCCGCCACGCACTGCTCTCCAAGCAGATCGCGGCCGCCGGACTCGACGTCATGGTCGAGGAGCCGCCGCTCATCAACCACCCGCTCTTCGGGCTGGAGAATGTCACCTTCACGCCGCACTCGGCGGGACCGACGTGGGAGAACTGGCCGAAAGCGTTCCGGAACGCTTTCGACAATGTGCAGCGCGTGGCGCGTGGAGAGAAGCCGCTCTGGGTGATTCCGGAGATGCGGTAGGGCGCGCGCCTCATGAATTGCCCCCTTATGTACTCAGCCCTCGCCTCGTCGCTCGAGACGAGCGTCTCAGCTCGAACTGCGGCCCTCTCCCCCGATGGGGGAGAGGGATGAGTGAAGAACACAAATGCGGAGAGGGATGAATAGGTGAGCAAGGGGCGCGGAGTGCCCGCGTCTTCGGCAGCTTGCCAATGGGCGGGCGTGGGAGTATCTCCCTAGGTCAGCGCTGGTGAGGCTCTTTGTGGAGAGGCAGGCGCGCGGAGCACTGGCACGGGCGTTGCTCTTTCGGACCCCGCGCTTCATATCGCCATCTCAGGAGGACGTCGTGACCACAGCCATTCGACTCTTCGCCTCGATCCTGCTCGCCCTCACCATCGCCCCTGGGCTTGCTCGAGCGCAAGGCGCCATCGAGCAGAAGGAGATCGAGATCGCGGCCGTCCGCGATCCGCAGCTGGGATCCCAGGTCGCCATCGCGGATGCCTTCGGCTACTTCAAGGAGGCCGGCCTCACCGTCGCCGTGCGCTGGCAGCAGTCGGCCGCCGACGTCATCACGCTCATGGCCGGGGGCAACCAGAATATCGGCACGGGCGGCACGTTCACGCAGATCGTCCTGGGCGGGCAAAAGCTCCCCGTGCACTCGATCTGCGCCCTCGCCGACATCGCGGGCACGCAGGGCTTCGCCCTTTCCCCCGGCGTGAAGCTCGGCCATCCGCGCGAGCTCGAGGGCAAGAAGCTCGCCTTCACCCAGGGCAATTCCCAGGTGCTGATCCTGGCCAAGCTTGCCAAGATCTACGGTTTCGATGCCTCCAAGGTGACGCTCGTCAACATGCAGCCGTCGGAAGGAGTGGTGGCGGCGTCGAAGGGAGACGTCCAGGGCCTCCTCGGCTGGCAACCAAACCTCTTCCGGCTCGTCAAGATGGGCGGCACCATGTACGTGACGGGCACCACCTCCTTCATCGGCGGCAAGCCGGAGCCGTATGCGGCCACCGACAAGCTGCAATTCAACCATTCGGTCCTGATGGCCTCCGACGCGTGGATCAAGGACAAGCCCAATACGCTCAAGGCAGTCCTGCGCGCGCTCCTCAAGGCCAACGACCTCATGGTCAAGGACCGGCCCAGGGCGCTCGAGGCGCTCGTCTCGCAGCTCCGGATCGACCGCGACGCCATCGAGGTGATGACCGACCAGAACAAGTACAGCCTTGCCCTGACCGACGATGTCGCCAACAGCATCCGGTTCCAGAGCGACTGGGCGCTTGGCATCAACCGCATCCAGGGGCCGGTCGCGCCCGAGGACATCCTGGCCCCCAAGCTCCTCGCAGAGATCGATCCGAAGCTCGTGACATGGAAGCCCAAGCGGTAGATACGCCCGGGGCAGCGGTCTCTCCCCGCGCGGATACTCCGAGCACGGCCGGGGCGAAACCGAGGTCGCCCCGGACCCTCGGCCGGCCCGTCGTCGTCCTCCTGCGTCTCTGCTCGCTGCTCCTCTTCTTCGCGCTCTGGTGGGGCGTGAGCCTGCTCAACGCCCACGTGCTGAAGGTCTTCAATCCCGTGCTCCTGCCCGCTCCGGACGAGGTCCTGCGCGCGGGGATCAAGATGGCGGCCTCGGGCGAGCTCTTCCGGCACATCACGGCGAGCCTCTCTCGGGTCCTCTGGGGCTTCGGCATCGCCGCCGCCCTCGGCGTCTTCGTCGGCACCGCCCTCGGCCGCTCGCGCTTGCTCGAGCACCTCGTGGAGCCCACTCTCGAGATGCTGCGGCCCATTCCGCCCCTGGCCTTCCTGCCCATGATGGTGCTCTGGTTCGGCATCGGCGAGTCGTCCAAGGTCGCCTTCATCGCCTATGCCGCCTTCTTCCCCGTCTTCACCACCACGGTGGAGGGCATCAAGTACGTCGATCCCCTGCTGATCCGTGCCGCCTCCAGCCTCGGCGCCACCGAGCGCCAGATCTTCTGGCACGTCGTCCTGCCCGCGGCCACGCCCAATATCATCACGGGCCTGCGGCTCGCCTTCGGGCTCTCGTTCTTCGTCATCGTGGCGGCGGAGTTCATCGCCGCCGACTCCGGGCTGGGCTATCTCATCAACGATGCCCGCACCTTCTTCCTCGTCTCCAACATGCTTCTCGGCGCGGCCGTGATCGGAATCATCGGGGTGACGGCCAACGTGCTCTTGCGCAAGCTCGAGGGCCGTCTCCTCCGCTGGCGCGCGGAATCGCGGGGCAAGTCGTGAAGTCCATCCAGATCGAGCGCGTGACCAAGAGCTACACGGAAGGCGCGCTCGCCCTCGACGAGGTCAGCCTCGAGCTGTCCGAGAACAGCTTCACCTGCCTCCTCGGTCCGTCCGGATGCGGCAAGTCCACGCTACTGAACATGATCGCGGGCTTCATCGAGCCCACCACGGGCCACATCCTGGTGGACGGGCGCGAGGTCACGCATGCCGGCGCCGACCGCGGCGTGGTCTTCCAGGAGTACGCGCTCTTCCCCTGGCGCACGGCCATCGAGAACGTGGAATTCGGCCCCATGGTCCAGGGCGTGTCGCGCGCCGAGCGCCGCGCCACCGCGCGCGAGTATCTCTCGCTGGTCGGCCTTGCCGAGCACGAGGGCAAGTACCCGCGCGAGCTTTCCGGTGGCATGAAGCAGCGGGTGGCGATCGCGCGGGCGCTCGCCAACCACCCCTCGGTGCTCCTGATGGACGAGCCCTTCGGGGCACTGGACGCGCAGACGCGTGAGGTGATGCAGGAGGAGCTGCTCCGGATCTGGGAGCAGGACAAGAAGACCGTGGTCTTCGTCACCCACAGCATCTCGGAGTCCATCTTCCTCGCCGACCGCATCGTGGTCATGGCCACGCAGCCCGGTACCATCAAGGAGATCGTGGACGTGGCCCTGCCGCATCCGCGCGAGCGCTCGAGCGCGGAGTTCGTGGCCCTCGAGCGAGAGATCAAGCGGTTGGTCCGCGAAGAGGTCGCCAAGCTCGGCGTCACCGGGTAGGATGTCGAAAACGCCGCAGAGGAGAGCCCATGGCTAGAATCGTCACCGTCGCCGCCGCGCAGCTGGGCCCCAATCAGGAAAACAGCAGCCGGGAGGAGATCGTCGAGCGCATGTCGACGCTGCTCGACCAGGCCAAGGGCCGGGGCGTCGAGCTCGTCGCCTATCCCGAGATGGCGCTCACGACGTATTTCCCCAAGAAGATCCGCAAGGACTTCGATCAGTTCTTCGAGACGGAGGTCCCGCCCAAGGCTCTCGAGCCTCTCCTCCGCCGCGCCAAGGAATCCAGGATCGCCGTCCACGTCGGCTTCTGCGAGAAGGCCGACGGCAAGTACTTCAACACCGCGCTCCTGACCGACCAGGACGGCCGCCTCGTCGGGACCTTCAGGAAGATCCACCTTCCGGGCACCAAGGCCGCGGATGGCTTTGCCCAGGTCTACGAGCCCTACTACTTCGCCCACGGCGACACGGGCTACAAGGTCTTCGACGCCTGCGGCGCCAAGGTCGGCGTCGCGATTTGCCAGGACCGCCGCTACCCCGAGAGCTATCGCGCGCTCGCCCTCCAGGGCGCCGAGATCATCCTGATCGGATACAACACGCCCATCTCCGCCCTCGCCCTCGATCTCAACGAGCTCTGCCTGCGCTCCGGCGCCTACGCCAACGCGTGCTTCGTGGTCGGCATCGCCAAGGCGGGCGTGGAAGACGGCGTCGAGCTGATCGGCGGCTCCTGCGTCATCAACCCCCTGGGCCAGGTCCTGGCCAAGGCCGCCACCACGGGTGATGAGCTGGTCGTCTCGCGCATCGACCTGGATCAGATGACCCCCGTGCGCAAGCGCTGGAACTTCCTCGGCCGCCGCCAGCCCCAGCACTACGTCACGCTCCTCCAGCCCGTGACGGAGAAGGAGCCGCACCGATGAGCCCGACCACCGCTCCCCGCGTCGACACCATCGTCCGCGGCGGCCGGATCGTGACCGCCTCCGATGTCTTCGAGGCGGCCGTGGCCATCAAAGGCGACAAGATCGCCGCCATCGGTCCCGAGGAGCTCTTGCCACCCGCCGACCGTGTCATCGACGCGGGAGGGCGGTACGTCCTGCCGGGGCTCATCGACTGCCATCTGCACGTCGGCCCGGAGTACGACGACTGGAAGACGGCGCCGCTCGCCGCCGCCCAGACGGGCCTGACCACGCTCCTCCCCTTCGTGGTCTATGACGAGGGCGAGGCGCTGCCCAAGGCCGTGGCGCGGCTGCGCGAGGAGGCGCAGGCCCTCTCCGTTCTCGACTTCGGCTTCCACTTCATCCTGAATCACGAGCCACACATCCTGGCGGGTCTGTCCGAGGCCTTCTCGATGGGCGTCTCGTCCTTCAAGCTCTTCATGACGTACAAGAAGCGGCCCAAGCGCATGGTCTCCGACGAGTTCATCGCCAAGACCATGGACATCCTCGGGCGCCTGGGCGGCGTGTGCCAGCTCCACT
>DASQAK010000063.1:0-10918 GCA_035635755.1 Candidatus Methylomirabilota bacterium
GCGCGTGCTCGCCGGACCGTACTGCACACGGCTCCTCGCCGACCTCGGCGCGCGCGTCATCAAGATCGAGCGGGCGCGCGGCGGCGATGACATGCGCAAGGGACACCTGCAGCTCGAGCCCGGTCGGGACGATCAGAGCACCTACTTCACCCGCATCAACGTCGGCAAGGAGAGCCTCGGGCTCGATCTTGGTCGCCCCGAGTCTCGCGCCATCCTCCTCGACCTCGCGCGCGTGGCCGACGCGGCCGTGGAGAACTTCGCTCCCGGCGTGGCCGCGAGGCTCGGCTGCGACTACCAGACCTTGCTTGCCGCGCGACCCGACCTCGTGTACTGCTCCATCTCCGGCTTCGGTCAGACGGGGCCGTGGCGCGAGCGCCCTGCCTTCGCCCACATCGTCCAGGCCGCCTCGGGTCTCATGCACCTCGAGCAGGGAGAGCTGCCCGCGCCGCGGGCCGCGAGCCTGCAGGCGGCCGACGTGCTCGCGGGCACGCATGCCTTCGGGGCCATCCTGGCCGCGCTGTGGCGGCGCGCGCGGACGGGCGCAGGCGCGCGGCTCGACATCTCCATGCTGGAAGCGCTGATCGCGGCCGACGACGTGTCCTTCGGAGCCGTGCTCAACGGCGGCGATCAGATCACCGCCCCGCGCCCGGGCATGCCCGTCTACCGGATCGGCGACGGGTTCCTCGCCCTTCAGACGGCGGGCTCGATCGAGATCCTGCCGCGCCTGGCCTCCCTGATGGAACGGCCGGGACTCCTCGAGGACCCGCGCTTCGCCACGCCGGACGCGCGCCGGGAGAACTGGCCCGCGCTCCGCGACCTGATCGGCGGCTGGCTCGAGCGCTTCACATCCGTGGACGAGGCGCTCGGCGTCCTCACCGCCGCGCGCATCCCCTGCGCTCCCGTGCTGACGCCACACGAGGTGACCACCCATCCGCACCTCCTCGCGCGTGAGGCGTTTCCCGCCGTCTCGCATCCCACGCGCGGCAGCGTGCGCGTGACCGCGAGCCCCTTTCACTGGGACGGCCGTCCCGTCCATCCCGCGGGCCCCGCGCCGTACCGCGTTGGCGAGCACAGCCGGCTGGTGCTCTCCGAGGTTCTGGGCTACGATCGGGAGCGCATCGAAGACCTGATCCGATGCGGCGCCGTCGAAGCGCCGTAAGTTGCCTCCACCCTTCTGAGCAGGAGCGAGAGACATGGCCCGGATGACCGGCGGGGAAGCGCTCGTGCAGTCCCTCTATCGTGAAGGCATCCGCGTCGTCTTCGGCCTCCCCGGCGTCCAGCTCTACGGCGTCATGGCCGCCCTCCGCGACGAGCCACGCATCCGGTTCATCACCACGCGCCACGAGCAGGCCACGAGCTACATGGCCGACGGCTACGCTCGCGCGGGGGGCGATGTCGGCACGGGCCTCGTGGTGCCGGGCCCCGGACTCCTGAACTCGACGGCCGGGCTCAGCACGGCCTATTCCGCCTCCTCGCCCGTCCTCATGCTCTCCGGACAGATCCCGCGCGAGCAGATCGGCAAGAACGTGGGGCTGCTGCACGAGGTCAACGACCAGCAGGACTGTATCGCGCCCATCACCAAGTGGCGGCGCCGCGTCCTCCAGGTCGCCGAGATCCCCGCCGCCGTGCGCGAGGCCTTCACCCAGCTCCGGACGGGCCGGCCCCGGCCCGTCGAGCTCGAGATGCCGCCCGAGACCATGGAAGAGGAAGGGGACGCCGACCTCCTCCCCGCCACGGAGGCGGGGCGCGCGGCCGCCCCCGCCGCCGACATCGCCCGCGCCGTCGAGATCCTGCTCGCCGCGAAGAACCCCATCGTCTACGCGGGCGGCGGCGCCAATCTCTCGGGTGCCCACGAGGCGCTCCGTGCCGTGGCCGAGCATCTGCAGGCCGGCGTGGCGTCATCTCCGGAGGGCAAGGGCGCGGTCGGCGACCTCTCCGACCTCTCGCTGGGCGCCGCGTTCTGGCGCGACTCGCCCCTGCGCGCCGCCATTCACGCCGCCGACGTGGTGCTCGTGGTCGGCTCGCGCCTCGCCCTCGTCACCTTCGCGCCGGGCCAGCGCATCATGCAGATCGACGTCGACCCGGAAGAGATCGGGCGCAATCACAAGAACACCGTGGGGCTCGTGGGCGACGCGCGACGCACCCTCGAGGCCCTCCTGGAGAAGCTGCGCGCGGCCGCGGCGCCGCGCCCTTCCCGCAAGGCCGAGCGCGAAGCGCTGCGCGCCGAGATCGCCGCCCTCATGACGCAGGAGCCGCAGACCTCCATCCTCCGGAGCCTGCGGTCGGGGTGCCCGGAAGACACCATCCTCGTCGCGGGCATGACCCAGATCGGCTACTATTCGCGTCCCTTCTGGCCGACGTATGCGCCGCGCACCTACATCACCTCCTCGTATTCGGGCAATCTCGGCTACGAGTACCCCGTGGCCCTCGGCGCCAAGGTCGCGCGCCCCGAGAAGCCCGTGGTGGCCGTGATCGGCGACGGCGGCTTCCTCTTCAACGCCCAGGAGCTGGCCACGGCCGTGCAGCACAAGATCAACGTGGTCGCGGTGGTGTTCAACGACGACGCCTACGGCAACGTCGCGCGTGATCTCGACGAGGACTGGGGAGGCAACTTCGGCGCGGCCCTGCACAATCCCGATTTCATGAAGCTGGCCGACGCCTACGGCGTCCACGGCATGCGCGCGAAGGAGCCGACGGACGTCGGCCGCCTCGTGAAACAGGCCATCGGACTCGAGCGGCCCGTGCTCATCGAGGTGCCGGTCGGGCGCATGCCCCGGCCCGTTTTTTTCGCCGCGCGCAAGGCCCCGACCAAGTACAAGCGCTGAGGCGAACCGCCAAAGCCACCCCTACCCGCGGGGGCGACGGTGACGCTCAGTGTCAGGCTGACAGAGCCTCGCCCCGAGAAACGTCATCGGAGGCCCGCTGACTCGATATTGGGTGCTTAGTTTTCACTAGGTTGAGTCGCGTCCCAACTGGCACCGCGCTTGCTCGGCTCCCCACGAGTCCCTCTGTGCCTATGTCACGAGAAGAACAGGGAGCCTGAGTCCATGGACGAGATCAAGCGCGAGGTCGCCTTCGCGGGACAGCGGGTCAAGCAGAAGGTCATCTTTGCCCTGGCCCTCTGCTCGGTCATCCCGCTCCTGGTCCTGACCTATACGCTGCACGGGTATTTCATCCCGGGCGGGAACGCCAACATCATCGCGGGCCGCCTTCAAGACCTGCTCGCCCTGCCCATCCTGGTCGCCTTCACGGGGCTCCTGATGGCGGGCGGCGGGTATGTCGTGTGGGACCTCGCGAGCGCGGTGTCGCGCACAGCCAGCCTGGTGGCCACGGCCCAGCCCTCGAGCCCCACCACGGTGTCGCGCGGCGACGAGATCGGCACCCTGATGGCCTCGTTCAACCGGATGATCGCGACCATCGAGCAGCAGTCGGACGAGATCAACCAGTTCCCCAGGCGGCTCGAGCAGCTGACCAAGCAGGCTTTCCGCGATCCCCTGACCAACCTGCCGAACCGCTCGCTCTTCATGGACCGCCTCTCACACGGCCTCACGCGCGCCCAGCGGCGCCACGAGCATCTGGCCGTGCTCTTCCTCGATCTCGACCGCTTCAAGATCGTCAACGATACGCTCGGCCACGCCGTGGGCGACCAGCTGCTCGTCGAGGTCAGCCGACGCCTCACCTCCGCGCTGAGGCCCGGGGACACCGTGGCCAGGCTGGGGGGCGACGAGTTCGGCATCCTCCTCGAGGACGTGGCCGACGCCGAGACCGCCGAGGCGGTGGCCGTGCGCGTCGAGGAGTCCCTGGGCAAGCCGTATCGCTTCGAGGGACGCGAGGTCTTCGTGACCGCGTCCATCGGCATCGCGCTCTCCTCGGCCAAGCTCGGGCTGCCCGAGGAGATCCTCCGCGACGCCGACCTCGCCATGTATCACGCCAAGGCCAAGGGCAAGGCGCGCCACGAGGTTTTCGACGGCAGCATGAGCGCCCCCGCCCTGGATCGTATGGACCTCGAGATGGACCTGCGCTCGGCCATCTCGCGGCACGAGTTCCGCCTGCACTACCAGCCCATCCTTCGCCTCGACACCGGCAAGATCACGGAGGTCGAGGCGCTCATCCGGTGGCAGCACGAGAAGCGGGGACTCCTCCAGCCCGACGAGTTCATCGGGCTCACCGAGGAGACCGGCCTCATCGTCCCCATCGGCCAGTGGGTGCTGAACGAGGCGTGCAAGCAGGCCCGGGTCTGGCAGGTCGAGTATCCGACCACCCCGCCCCTCGTCATGAGCGTCAACCTGTCGGCCAAGCAGTTCCAGAACCCCAAGCTCGTGGAGGAGATCACTCAGGCTCTCGACGAGAGCGGACTCGCTCCGTCCTGCCTCAAGCTCGAGATCACCGAGAGCACGGTCATGCAGGATGCGTCCGTCACCCTGACCAAGCTCAACGAGCTGAAGGAGCTGGGCGTTCGCCTCGCCATCGACGACTTCGGCACCGGCTACTCCTCGCTCGGCTACCTCAAGCGCTTCCCGGTCGACACCCTCAAGATCGACCGCTCCTTCGTCAAGGGTCTCTCGGCGGACGGCGGAGACAGCGCCATCGTGCGCGCGGTGGTGACGGTGGCGAAGAGCCTGAACATGGACGTGACCGCCGAGGGCGTGGAGACGGAAGGGCAGCTCGCCGAGCTCCGGGCCCTCGGCTGCGATCGCTGGCAGGGCTTCCTCTTCGCCCGGCCCGTGTCCCCGGAGCGGGTGGCCCCGCTCCTCGCCTTGGATCAGTCGAAGGAAAAGGAAGTCGCTCGCGCCTAGCTCCCTCCGCGCGCCCACACCGATGAGCATGAGACCTCTGGGGCGCGTCCTTCTTGCTGCGGCCTGGCTCCTCGTGGGGATCGGCCAGGCGTCCGCCCAGACGCAGATCACCGACGCGACGGTGGACGAGCTGCTCCAGCGCGCCGAGGACGCCTTCCGCCGGGGCCGCGCGGATGAAACCGCCGCGCTCCTGCACCGGACCTCGGACTGGGCCAACCACATCCGGGACGCGGCGAGCGGCAGCGCGAAGCCGGCGGAGGACCTCGCCTTCGCGGAGCGGATCTACCGCCGCGTGCTCGCGACGTTCGGGCGGACCCTGGGCGCGGACCACGACCATGCCGGCAGCGCGCTCAGGGGCCTGGCGTCTCTCTACATCGACCAGCAGCGCTACGCGGAGGCCGAGCCACTGCTGCGTCGTACGCTGGGCATCGCCGAATCAGCGCCCGCGCCCTCCGACGACCACCGGCAGGCCGCCGTCGCCAGGGTGGTGGGACAGCTCGGTCAACTCGAGGAGCGCCAGGGCCGGAATGCCGAGGCGGATGCCCACTACCGACGCGCTCTCGCCATCGTCGACAAGCTGCCTCCGCGCTTCCGCAACGCGACGGGAAAATGCGTCCAGCACTACCTGCGGTTCCTGCGCGCGAACAATCGCTCCCAGGAGGCCGCGGCCATCGAGGCGCGTCTCATCCGCTAGGCTGGACTGTTCAGCGAGACAACCCCACCCCCTCCCTCTCCGAGGGAGAGGGATTCATTTTGATCCCTCGCCCCCGCCTCGGGGGAGAGGGCCGCAGCTCGAGCTGAAGGGCGAAGCCCTGAGGCGAGGGCTGAATAGACAGGGGGAGGCCAGGATGCGCTACGCACTCTCGTGAATAGTTCGGGGTAGTCCGCGCGCGGGTTACCGCCGGGCGATCAGGCGCCGGAAGACGGCGCCGTGCTCGAAGCCGTACCCCTGGGCGCGCTCGGCGGCGTTCTGCTTTACGCGGGCGCCGATGGTCTCCCCCGGGGGGACGTTGAAGCCCGGCACCTGGCTCTCGTGACGGACGAGGGCGGCCACCTGCTTGTCGATCCACCCCGTGACGTCGACGATGATTTCCGGCTCGTCCATGCCCCAGTACCAGAGTTCGCGCACCCGATGCGGCTCGAGCTTGTCGTCCGTGATGTGCTCGGGAAAGTGCAGGTGATCGCGGGCGAAGGGATACACGGCGTCGGTGGTCACGATGCCGACCATGCGGTGATCGCGGTGCTGGAAGCCCTTCATCCGGTAGGGGTCGTGGGCGAACACGGTGTGCGGGCGGTATTGCCGGATGGCGCGCACCACGTCCCCCAAGAACTCGCGGCTGTCCTGGAGCCCGCCATCGGCATGGCCGAGCATGACGAGGTTCTTCACGCCCATGAAGTCCGCAGCGGCGCGCTGCTCCCGGGCGCGCTGGTCCGTGAGCTCTCCCGGCGTGAGCGAGCGATCGGACGTGCCCGCGCCCCCGTCCGTGCAGAGCACGTAGGTGACCTCACAGCCCGCCGCCACCCACTTGGCGATGACCCCGCCCGAGCCGATCTCGGCGTCGTCGGGATGGGCGAAGATCACCATGGCGCGTTCGGGAATGTCGGTGACGACCTCGAGCTTTCGGGCGGATTCGTCGATGGGCATGACGCGATTCTACACGGACCTCGCGCGATCTCGCATGCGCATCCGCCGCCTTGCCGCGTCCGGCCCGCCCAGGTATAGTCCGGCTGGCCAGCGCGCCACTGCGCTGGCGCGGACTCCACGCGCCATCAGCTTACTGGAGAGATGACCATGCGGACACCACGGGCGTTCTCGACCATTCTTCTCGTCCTCGCCACCCTCGCGGGGAGCGTCACCCTGCTCGCGCCCGCGGCGGCGCAGAAGAAGCCGATCAAGATCGGCTTCCTGGCGCCGCTCACGGGCGGGGCCGCTCAGATCGGACGGGACATGGTCAACGGCTTCGAGATGTACCTGGAGGAGACGGGGCAGCAGATCGCCGGCCGGAAGGTCGAGGTGATCGTCGAGGACACCGCCGGCAACCCGGGCACGGCCATCACCAAATTCCGCAAGTTCGCGGAGAGCGACCGCGTCGACATGGTGGTGGGCGAGGCATTCGCGCACATCGGATACGCCCTCGCTCCCAAGGCCGAGGAGTTCCGGATGCCCACCATCTTCCCGGTGATCGCGGCCGACGACTTGACCCAGCGAAAGACCTCGAAGTGGGTGGTGCGCCTCGGCTGGACGGGGAGCCAGCCCTCCCATCCGTTCGGGGAGTATGTGGCGAAGACCCTCGGCTACAAGCGCGTCGCCGTGTTCGGCACGGACTACGCCTTCGGCTACGAGGTGGTGGGCGGGTTTCAGCGCACCTTCGAGGAGGCGGGCGGGCAGGTCATCCAGAAGCTCTGGGCCCCGCTGGGCACCACCGATCTCGCCCCCTATCTCTCGCAGATCAAGCGCGAGGCCGACGCGGCCTTCATCATCGTGGTCGCCGCCTCCGCCCTCCGCTTCCCCGCCCAGTATCAAGACGCCGGCCTGCGGGGTCGTCTGCCCGTGATCGGCGGCGCCGTCATCGTGGACGAGTCCATCCTGCCGTCCTTCGGCGACGAGGCGCTGGGGATCGTCACGCCGCTCATGTACAGCGCCGCCCTCGACACCCCCGTCAACAAGCGCTTCGTGGCGGAGTACCGCAAGCGCTACGGCAAGATCCCCTCGTACTTCTCGGAGACCTGCTACACGTCCGGCCGCTGGATCAACGAGGCGGCGCGCGTGGTCGGGGGCAACGTGGAGGATCGGGAGAAGTTCATGGCGGCCTTTCGCAAGGTGGAGATCCCGGACGCCCCCCGCGGGCCCGTCAAGCTCGACGCCTGGGGTAATCCGATCCAGAACATCTACGTCCGCAAGGTGGAGCGCAAGGGAGGCGAGCTGCAGAACACCGTCATCCACACCTTCCCGGCCGTCTCGCAGTTCTGGACGTACAAGCCGGAAGAGTTCCTCAAGCAGCCCGTGTACAACCGCGACCAGCCCCCCTGTCGGTTCTGCTAGGAATCGTGCGATGAAGGTCACCTCGCTCGAGGCCTATTTCCTGTCCGCGCCCTTGCCCCAGGCCGTCCGCACGTCCACCCATCGGATCACGAGCGTGAGCGAGGTCATCGTCAGGCTCTCCACGGATGCAGGCCTCGTGGGGATCGGCGAGGCCCACGGGCCGTTTCTCTTCCAGCAGGGTCCGGACGGCCTGCGCAGCGTGAAGGACATCCTGACCGCCATCACGCCGATCGTCGTGGGACAGGATCCGTTCGACGCCGAGCGGATCTGGCAAGACCTCTTCGCGCTGACCTACACGAGCGTACGCGGGATTCCCACGCTGGCGCGGCAGCAGCGTCCGCTGGTCACGGCCATGAGCGCCATCGACATCGCCCTCTGGGATCTCAAGGGCAAGGCGATCGGCCGCCCCGTCTGGGCCTTGCTGGGCGGGGCCCTCCGGGAGCGGGTACCCGCCTATGTCACGGGCTTCTACTATCGGGACGGCGAGCGCCCCGACGATCTCGTTCGCGAGGCGGCCATGTACGTGGAGCAGGGCTATCGCACGGTCAAGGTCAAGGTCGGAGGACTGAGCCCGGAGGCGGATGCCGAGCGGGTGGGCCGGATCCGGAAGGCGGTCGGGGGCGACGTCGCCATCATGCTCGACGCGAATCAAGGCTGGAATCTGCCGACAGCGGTGCGCGCGGCGAAGCTCTGCGCCGAGCACGACATCTTCTGGCTCGAAGACCCGATGCCCTGGTTCGACGAGCGTCACACCCTGGAGCGGCTCAAGGCGGAAGTCGACATCCCCATCGCGGCCGGGGAGACGGAGTACAGTCCCTTCGGCCTGCGCACGATGCTGGCCGAGGGGCTGGTCGACTACCTGATCATCGACTCGACCTGGGCGGGAGGGCTGACGACGTGGCGGAAGGCCGCCGTCATGGCCGAGCTCTATCACGTGCCGTTGGCCGCCCATCACGATCCCCAGATCCATGTCCACGCGGTGGCGGCCAGCCCGACCGGGTTCATCCTGGAATCCTTCGCGGACCCGACTCGCGATCCCTTGTGGTTCGAGCTCTTTCGCGAGCGCCCGTCCATCGCGGACGGTTTCATGGCGCTGCCGGAGGCGCCGGGGCTCGGGCTCGCGCTTCGCGACGAGACCCTGGAGAAGTACGGCGTGAAGATCGCCTGACCCCCGTCAGGATCCCCAGACCTTCCGTCAGGATCCGGTCACGCCTAGGTCATGAGGATGACGATCACGATCCCCCAGATGGTGAGGAGGGTGTTGCCCACCGCGTAGGTGACGGTGTAGCCGAGGGCGGGGACCTTGCTCTGGACCACGTCCTGCACCGCCCCCAGCGCCGCTCCCGTCGTCCGCGCCCCCGCCACGCAGCCGAGGGCGATGCCTGGGTGGAAGCGGAACACGTACCTGGCCACGAGCAGGCCGACGAGCAAGGGAATCGTCGTCACCAGGATGCCCGCGAGAAAGAGGCTCAGGCCTGCTTCCCGGAGGCCAGCCACGAACCCGGGGCCGGAGTTGATGCCGACCACCGCCATGAAGATGTTCAGTCCCAGCGAGTTCATCATCCAGAGGATGGGCTCCGGCACGCCCCCGAAGGACGGACGCACGGAGCGCAGCCACGAGAAGACGAGGCCCGCGATCAGCGCGCCGCCGCTCGTGCTGAGGCTCAAGGGCACCTCGCCGATCTTGATGGCCAGCGCGCCCACGAAGGCGCCGGTGGTGACGCCGGCCGCGACGAACAGGATGTCGGACATGCGGAGGGAGAGACCGGCAGAGCCGGGGCCCCGGCGGCCGGCTCGGCGGGGCTCCACGAGGGTCAGCACGGGACCGCCGGCGCTGACGGGGCGGTCGACCTCCGGGGCAAGGGCAAGGGCGCCGAAGGTCCTTCTCCCTCGCGTGTTCTCCTCACCCAGGTGGAGCACGGTCGGGTGGGGGCCGACGGCCTCCACGCCCAGAAGCATGTCGGTCAAGGACGCGGGCTGGGCCTGGGGCACCAGCCTGAGCTCGGCAGATTGGGCCTGGCGAGCCATCGTCACTTCGTATTCCTTGCAGGCGGCCTCGACGTTGCCGCCCACCAGCTTCGGCCCCACGGAGGACAGGATCCAGGCCGACCCGGCCGTGCCGAAGATGTACGTGACCGCATACGCCACGGGCATGGCGTCGACCAGGCGCTTCTTCTCGTCGTCCGGGATCGCCGCTTGTTGATGGCCTCGGCGGCGGTGCCGAGGAGCCCGGAGATGGTCTGGGAGCCGGCGAGAAGGCCCGCGGCCTGGCCGACGTCGTAGCCGAGGGCCTTCGCCACCGCGTACGCGACCACGAGGGACGCCACGCACTGCACGGCCGCGAAGATCGCCTGGGGCACGCCTTCGTTCCTCAAGCCTCGAAAGAACTCGGGACCGGCGCCGTAGCCCACGGCAAAGAGGAACATCAGGAAAAAGGTCGCCTTCACGTTGGAGGAGATGGAGACGTGCATCTGCCCGATGAGGACGCCCATGAGCAGGGTGCCCGTGACCGAGCCCAGACTGAAGGCTCCGATCCTGAGTCCGCCTATCCAGTAGCCGAGGGCGAGGGCGAGGAAGATCGAGACCTCGGGATACTGCCGGAGAGTTGAGGCGAGCCAGTCCATGTGATTCCCTCTTCCAGGCACGACGGTGAGGAGCTCGTCGCGTGGCCTGAGGGGATTTCCATGGCAAGAGCGGTTCCATGTTCTCCGACTCGACGTCGGTCTTCGGTCGCCTCGGTGTTCGCACAGTGACGGTCGCGTGACGCCGCGACGACCCTTGCAGATCACGCGTTTGCCTCGTGCGCGCGAGGCGATTCTTCGCGCTCCGCGCTGCACGCGGGAAAACTCGATCCCGGTCTCTGTCGAGGAATTTTCCAGGTGACGCGTCACGCGGAGAACGCGTGACGTCAGGCGCGTTCCCCTTCTGTCAAGACCCGACCTGGTCTGGTCAGCGGGCGGAGGCGGTCACCGTCCGCGGGACGGCGCGGCGACGCACCTGCAGCACGGTCGCAATGGTCAGCACCATGAGGACGGCCGCCACCAGGAAGACGAGCCGCGGCTCGCCGCGGTCGAGCAGC
>DASQAK010000064.1:0-27937 GCA_035635755.1 Candidatus Methylomirabilota bacterium
CCTTGTAGACGGCCTCCACCTCGCGCACCAGGGAGGCGCGATCGAGCCGGTCGACGTGGAGCACCTGGGCCTCCATGCCCCACTGGATGGCCGTGGTCAGCGCGTCCACCGCTTTCACGCCGTCCTCCCGGTAGACCTCCAGGTACGGGGTGATGGGGATGGGCTCGCCGAAGGAGACCCGCACCCGGCCCCCGAAGGACTTGCGGGCCTCGAAGGTGAGCCCGGTCGGGATGAGGGTCAGGACCTCGCCGAGTCCGCCCGCGCGGCGGGACTCGTAGTCGAGGGCGATGCGCGCGGCGCCTGTCTTGATCCGCTGGATGCGTGATTCCGCATGCGTCGTCCCCTCCGGATAGATGGCCACGAGCCCCCCGCGGGCCAGCGTGACCACGGTCGCCTCGAATGCCCCCGCGTTCTTGTCCATCTTGCCGGGGTCGTCCTGGCGCCGGTGGAGGGGAATGGCCCCGCAGGCCTTGAGAAATTTCCCGACGAGGGCATTGCGGAAGAGGGCGGCCGTGGCGAGGTAGTGCACCTTGCGCTCCACCACCGCGCCCACGAGGAGCGAATCGATGAGGTTGTTCGGGTGGTTGATGCAGAGGAGGACGGGGCCGGCCCCGGGGACGCGCTCGGCATGCCGCACGTCGACGGAGCGGAAGAAGAACCAGACCCAGAAGCGGCCAAAGAGCCGCACGAGGGCATAGAAGCGATCGCGCTTCTCCATCAGCGGGCGAGGAAGCGCGTCAACGTCGCCTGGAAGAGGCCGGCCTGCTCGACGACCTTGTCGCCCGTGAAGTCCACGCGGGTGCCCCGCTCGGCGGCATGATCGGCCGGCTGGAAGCGCGCGGTGACCCAGAGGCTGGCCGGCCCCGCGCGCACGAGGAGCCGCTCGCCGCGGCTCTCGTCGGCGAGCCGGGTGACGATGACGTAGAGTCCGCTGGCGTCGGTCTCGCCCTGATAAGCGAAGCCCGTCTTCTGGCGGGTGACCTCGAGCCCCACCCCCGGGCGCGGTCGCCCGCTCGCGTCCGTGACGTACCCCAGCACGGTGTACCGATACTGCGCCTCGTGCTCCGCCGAAACCTCCGCCGGCGCGCAAGCCAGCGTCGACAGGACGGTGACGGCGGCGAGGGCTCGCACCACCTTGCGCAGCACTCCCCGGTGACACTGCGTCTCGTCCGGACAGGAGCAGAGGACGGTGACTCGCCCGCGCCCGGCCATGGACTTGAGGCGCTTGAGCGCAGTCGCCGCGGGCTCGCGCTTGAGCCCCGCCAGGTACCGCCGCCGCATCTCGGGCCAGCTCACGCGGCCGGCGTTGTAGGCGCGAAGATTGCCGAGCTCGGCTCCGAGATCTTTCAGCCAGAGGTCGACATGCGCCTTCTTGATCCCGCGCGGCCAGAGCCGCATCACGAGCACGCGCGTGCCATCCGTGGAGGCCCTGGGCTCGTAGACGCGCTTGGCCTTCAGCATCTAGTGACGGCCCAACTGACTTCGCCATACTTCGTTCTCGGTCGGCAGCAACCCTCAACGTACACCCACGTACGCCTCGGGTTGCTGCCTCCCTCGGGCCTCGTCTGGCTCGTCATTTGGGCCGTCACTCTTAGTGCGGGGGGGGCGGCGGGTCGAGGACGACGGCGGTGCCATAGGCGAGCACCTCGGTCACGCCGGCGGCAACGTCATTGGCGTCGTAGCGCATGCCGATGACGGCGTTGGCGCCCGTGGCCGCGGCGTGCTCCAGCATCAGCTCGAAGGCCTCCTCGCGCGCCCGCTCGCACAGCTCGGAATACAGCGTGATGTTGCCCCCGAAGAGGGTCTGGATGCCCGCGCCGATGTTGGCCACGATGTTCCGCGAGCGAACGGTGATGCCGCGGACCACGCCGCGATAGTCGGCGATGCGGTAGCCGTCGAAGGTGAAGGAGGTGCTCACGAAGCGACGCGCGATGGGCATGCAGCTCTCCTCGTGGTACGCGTGGGGCGCCCGTACGGGTTGGGCGCCAGATTGTGCAGCTCGATCGGCCGCGATTATACTACCCGCGCTCCATGGCCCGCGCATTCGAGAAGGCCTCGCTCGCCGACGCGGTGGGACGTCTCCGCTCCGGCATGAAGGTCCTGCTTCCCGCGGGATGCGGCGATGCCATCGCCATCCGGGACGAGATCCTCCGTCAGGCCGATCGCCTCGCCCCGCTCACCCTCATGGGCGGCCTGCGCCTGGACGACTATCCCTTCGCACAGCCCGCCTATGCCGGCAAGCTCCGCTTTGCCACCTGGCACCACTCGCCCCGGCTGGCCGAGGCAGCGGCCCGCGGGGACGTCGACTTCGTCCCCATCCGCTACTTCGACACGATCACGGTCTTCGCGGAGGGCGGGGCCTGGGCTCCCGACGCCGTGATCGTCCACTGCGCGCCCCCGGACGCCGCGGGCTATCTCTCCCTGGGAGTCTCCGTCAGCTACTCGCTGCCCGCGGCCCGTCGCGCTCCCCTCGTCATCGCCCAGATCAACCCGCGCATGCCGCGGACTCTCGGCAACGCCTTCCTCCACCGCTCGCAGATCGACTGCTGGGTCGAGGCCGAGCATCCGCTTGTGGAGTATCCGCCGACACCCATCGGGCCCGTGGAGCGGACGATCGCCGCCCACGTGGCCGACCTCGTGGCCGACGGCGCCACGGTGCAGGTGGGAGTTGGGTCCATTCCCCAGGCGGTCATGGACGCTCTCGCCGGGAAGAAGGATCTCGGGGTCCACTCGCTCCTCGTCGACCACATGCTTCCCCTCATCGAGTCGGGGGTGATCAACAACGCGCGCAAGCGCCTGCATCCAGGGCGCATGGACGTGGGGGAGATCATGGGGACGGAGAGGCTCTTCAGCTGGGCGCACGAGAACCCCGCCATCAACATGGAGCCCTCCGACATCGCCCACGACCCCGAGGTGGTGGGGACACTCGGCGACTTCGTCTCGGTCAACTCGGCCCTCGAGGTGGACGTGCTGGGCCAGGTCAACGCCGAGAGCGTGCAGGGGAGACAGATCACGGGCATCGGCGGACAGTTCGACTTCGTGCTGGGCGCGAGCCGGGCTTCGGGAGGCCGCTCCATCATCGCGCTGCCCTCGACGGGACGAGAGGGACAGGTCTCTCGGATAGTCGCCCGGCTGCCTTCGGGAGCGCGCGTCACCACTCCGCGCTTCGTGGCGGACTTCATCGTGACGGAATGGGGGGTGGCGGCCCTGCGCGGAAAAAGCGACGCCGGGCGGGCCCGGGAGATGCTCCGGCTGGCCCACCCGGCGTTCAAGGACACCCTCGGGCGCGAGGCGGCTACGTCTTGAGCTTGTCGATCTCGGCGAACACCTCGGCGTCCTCGGGGAACCGGAAGGTCACCTGGTTGTCCCAGACGCGCTTGCCGTCTATGTCCACGAAGAAGACCCCTCCGCCGGCCTCCGCGAGGTCGGGGGTGATGCCGTACTTACTCTTGATGGCGGCCTGCAAACTGGAGGCCTGGGGAAGGAAGTTTCACTCCCCGCAATACGTGATCAGGATGTTCATCCGATCCTCCTTCGCTGGTTGGTCACCACCAAGGCGTATGATACGAATCGCCGCGCGAGGTGTCAATTGACGACGCCCGTCCTCATCGACACCGATCCGGGTATCGATGATGCCCTGGCCCTGCTCCTCGCCCTCTCCTCGCCCGAGGTCTCCGTGGAGGCCATCACCACGGTGGCGGGCAATGTCACCGTCGAGCTCGGCACCGCCAATGTGTTCCGCATCCTCGACATCGTCAGGCCCGCTCGGCCCCCGAGAGTGGCCCGAGGCGCCGCCGCGCCGCTCGAGCGACTGCTCGTCACTGCCGCCCACGTCCATGGTCAGGACGGCCTCGGCAATCTGGATCGCCTCCAGGAGCCCGACGGACGACCGCGCTACCCGGATCCGCCTGTCAACGTTGAGATGCTGGATGGCCCCGATCTGATTCTGGACACAGCGGAAAAGCATCCAGGCAGGCTCGTCGTCGTGGCCCTGGGCCCGCTGACCAACCTCGCCCTGGCTCTGGAGCGCGACGCGGCACGCCTTCGCCTGGCCCGGCGCATCGTCGTCATGGGTGGGGCCGTGACCGTGCCCGGCAATGTCACGCCGGCCGCCGAGTTCAACCTCTACGTCGACCCGGAGGCCGCCGCCGCCGTCTTCAATGCCGGGCTGCCCATCGAGCTCATCCCCCTCGACGTCACCCGGCAGGTCCTGCTCACTCGAGCGGCGCTGGCGGAGGCCTTGGGCCGCGCCCCGGGTCGCCGGGCGCGCTTCGTCGAGGACTTCTCGCGCTTCGGCTTCGATTTCGCCGACTCGCACGGAGAAGGCGGCATCGTGCTTCACGATCCGCTCGCCGTGGCGGCGGCCGTGGAGCCGGGCCTCGTCCAGCTCGAGCCCTTCCACGTCGACATCGAATGCGCGGGAACCCACACCCGTGGCATGACGGTGGCCGATCGGCGGGACATCGCGCCCGATCGCAAGAAGGCGCCCAATTGCCTGGCCGCCCTCCGCGTGGACGTGGAGCGGACCCTGCGGCTGTTCCTGGAGCGTGTGTGCCGAACGTCTGCGTGATCGGCTCGGCCAACGTCGACTACGCGATGGCCCTGCCGCGCCTGCCGAGTCTCGGCGAGACCGTGTCGGACGGCACCCTCCTCGTCAATCTCGGAGGCAAGGGCGCCAATCAGGCCATGGCCGCGCGACGGCTCGGCGGCGAGGTGCGGATGATCGGCTGCGTGGGCGCCGACACGGACGGCTCCCGCATCCGTGCCGCCCTGGCCGAGGCGGGCATCGGGATCGAAGGCCTCGTCGAGACGGGGCTGGCGGCCACGGGCACCGCGCTCATTCTCGTGGACGCGGAAGGACGGAACCAGATCGCGGTCGCCCCCGGCGCCAACCATCAGCTCACCGTCGAGATGGTCGCGCCCTTCGCCGAGAGCATCGCCTGGGCCGACGTCGTGGTCTGCCAGCTCGAGACGCCCGTGCCCGTCGTCCGCTGGGCCCTCGAGCAAGCGCGCCGGCATGACGTGGTCAGCGTGCTCAACCCCGCTCCCATCCAGCCCATCGACGACGCACTCCTCGGGCTGGTGGATTACCTCACCCCCAACGAGCGAGAGGCGGAGCGGCTCAGCGGTCTCAGCGTCGACTCGCTCGAGTCGGCGCGGGCGGCGGCCGCCGCGCTGCTCGAGCGGGGCGCGGGCGCCGTGCTCGTGACCCTCGGTGGCCAGGGTGTGCTCACGTGCGACGGCGCGAGCGCCGCGCACTATCCGGCCTTCCCCATCACGGCGGTCGATACCACGGCGGCGGGCGATGCCTTCAACGGCGCTCTCGCCGTCGGGCTCGCGGCCGGAGGCACCCTCGAGCAGGCCATCCCGCTTGCCAGCGCCGCCGCCGCGCTCTGCTGCACCAAGCGCGGCGCGCAGGACGCCTTGCCCAGCCGGGCCGAGGTCGAGGCCTTCCTCCGGTCTCTGGGCCGCCGCTAGCCCTGGCAGGCTGTCGAGAAGGGTCCAGATGCGAGGCGGCGCCCGAAGGCTGCAGGTGAGGCGTAGTTCTCATTCAGCCCTTGCCTCGTGGCTACGCCCCTCAGCTCGAAATGCCACGTACGTTGAACCTGCAGCCGAGGTGCCAACGAAGCAGCTGGGCCCTTATCGGCAGCCCGCCTAAGGGATGAGGAGGCGGTTGCGGAAGGTGCGTACCCGCTCGAGGGCGGCGGAGACGGATTTCCGCGAGAGCCGGCCATCGGCGATGGCGCTGCGGATCTCCGCCACCACCCGCTCGGCCGTCCCGCGCTCGACCTTCCCCTGGTTCTGCGAGATGAGCAGGATGTCCACCGAAGCCTGCAGGGCCAGGACGGCCGCCTCCTCGACGCCGTAGCGTTGGCGGATGGCCCCCATGAGGAGATCGTCGGAGACGACGGGTCCCGCGTACTTGAGCCTACCGCGCAAGTAGCGCTTGATGGTGAAGCGCGACAGGGTCGCCGGGTTCCAGGGGTCTATCCCGCGATTGAAGACGTGCGCGGTCATGACGCTGTCGGCCAGCCCTTCCTTGATGAGCGCGCGATAGGGCTTGAGCTCGAGCTTGAGATCCGCCGTGTCCGTCACGTCCACGAAGCCCAGGTGCGAATCCGTGAGGCTCGACCCGTGGCCGGGGAAGTGCTTGAGCGAGGTCAGGACACCCGCCTCGTGCATGCCGAGGATGAAGGCCCGGGCATGGGCGATCACGCGGTCGGGATCAGAGGAAAAGGTGCGGCCGAGGGTAACCACGGCGGGATTGAGCGGATTGACGGCCACGTCGACCACGGGGGCGAGGTTCCAGTTGATGCCCGCCTCGCGCAGGGTGGCCGCCATGCGGCGGGCCTCGAGCTCGGTGGCGGCCACGTCGCCCGCCTCGCCGAGGGCGCGCGGCGCGGGGGTCGGGAGGTAGCCCACGCGAGTGGACAGGCGCATCACGAGCCCGCCCTCGTTGTCCGCGGCGATGAAGAGGGGACGGCCCGCGCACTTCATGGCGAGGGCCTGCAGATCGGAGGTGAGCTGATGGACCTGCTCGGGCCCGAGAATATTTCGCGGCTCGCCCGTGCCGCCCTGGCGCTCGAAGAGGACGAGACCACCCACCTTGATGTCGCACACGAGCGACTGCAGCTCTTCGTTGCCCTCGACCTGCGTGCCGCCGAATCCCACGAGCAAGAGCTCGGCCACGGGCAGGGGAGGAGGCGGCTTGCGCGCGGCGGCGGTCTCCGCGGTCACGGCGCAGCCCTCGACGATGACCACCAGGAGGAGCGTCGCCACCGCCGCCACCCTCGGGATGCCGAGCGTCGCGCCGAGCCTCATGCAATCGCGCGGGAACGCGCGAGGATTGCCCCGAAAGGCATGGCAAAATCGTAACACGCTGCGGTATAGTGACCAAGACATGGAGCCCATCTTCCTCTCGACGGGCGCGCGGTAACGGCATGGGATATCAGACGGTCATCCTGGATTCGGTCGAGGGCATCGCCACCCTCACCCTCAATCGCCCCGAGGCGCGCAACGCCCTCGACCTGACCATGCGCGAGGAGCTCGTGGAGGCCTTCGACGAGATCGAGGGCGATCCGGGGGCGCGCGTCGTCATCCTGACGGGAGCGGGCGGCCACTTCTGCGCGGGAGGTGACGTCAAGAGCATGCGGCAGAAGCACTCGGCCTCCGAGGGCCGCGCGCGGGTCGAGCTCCTGAATCGCTTCGTGCTCCGCCTCTTCAACTTCCCCAAGCCCGTCATCGCCATGGTCGACGGCTTCGCCGTGGGCGCCGGGTGCAACATCGCGCTCGGGTGCGACATGATCGTGGCCTCGGACCGCGCGCGATTCGGGGAGGTCTTCCTCAAGATCGGCCTCGTTCCCGACGGCGGCGGAACCTGGCTCCTCCAGCGACTCGTGGGGCTGGCCAAGGCCAAGGAGCTGGTCCTGACCGCGGAGATCATCGACGCGGCCGAGGCGCTCCGGATAGGACTGGTCAACCGCGTCGTTCCCGCGGCCGACCTCGAAAGCGCCACGCGCGGGCTGGCCGCCCGGATCGCGGCGGGGCCGCCCATCGCCGCCAGCCTCGCCAAGTCGCTCCTCAACCGCGCGGCCACGGTGGATCTGGCCGCCGCTCTCGAGGGCGAGGCCTTCGGGCAGTCCAATGCCATCACTTCCGAGGACCACGCCGAGGGCGTGCGCGCCTTCCTGGAAAAGCGCCCCGCGAAATTCCAGGGTCGCTGACCCAGAGCCAGCGGCCGAGGACTGACCCCCGTGCGCGGGCGCGTGCTCGACTGGCTACCGTGGCGGCGAAAGCCTCCGCTCCGGGCGCTGGTCCTGGCCGGGGGCGGGGTGATCGGCGGCATGTACGAGGTGGGCGCGCTGGCGGCGTGCGATGAATTGCTGCCAGGCTTTCACTGCAACGCCTTCGACCTCTACATCGGCTCCAGCGCCGGCTCCGTGGTCGCCTCCCTCATGGCCCAGGGCATCCGCCCTCGCGAGCTCTACCAGATCCTCGACGAGGAGCGCGACGACCCGCTGGACTTCAACCGCGGCTCCGTCTACCACAAGGGCTCCTTCGGCATAGCGGCGCGGAACCTCGCGCATTTCCTCTGGGCCGTGGGTAAGCGCGCCGTGGGCGGCTTCACGCTCGACTGGCCCGATATCCTGGCCCGGAGCGGCCGGGACATGCCGGCGGGATTCTTCACCCTGGCCCCTCTGGAAGACTTTATGCGGCGGGCCTTTGAGGCCAAAGATCTCAGCAACAACTTTCATGAGCTCGCGCGCCCGCTCCTGATCCCCGCCATCGATCTCGACTGGGCCCAGCGCGTGGTGTTCGGCCAGGGAGCGTTCCGTGACGTGCCCATCTCTCACGCCATCGCGGCCTCCTCGGCCATCCCGGGGTTCTTCGAGCCATACCGGATCGCGGGACGGGATTATGTCGACGGCGACGTCGGACACACGGGCCACGCCGACCTCGCCGTCGAGCACGGCGCCGATCTCATCGTGCTGATCAACCCCGCGGTGCCGCTGAAGGTGGGAAGCCCTGAGGAGGGAGCGGTGCGCGAGCGCGGGCTCTACGCCATCATGGAGCAGGCTGGGCACATCACGAGCATCAACCTGCTCGAGCTGGGGCTCCGCGAGCTGAAGCTGCGGCATCCCCTCGTGGAGATCCTCATGATCCAGCCTGACCCTCAGCCCTCACCGCTCATCGGCCCGTCCATGGGCTTCGAGGCGAGCCGCGCCGCGTTGCGCTTCGGGTACACGTCGGTGCGGGACTGGCTGACCGGCGCAGGGAGCCCCTTCGCCGCGCGCTTCCCGTAGGGCAGCCGCGCCGTCTTACCTGGGCACCACTTCCTCGACGGCGTACCCGGCCTCGTGGAGCCGCCGCTTGATGGCCTCGATCTGCTCGCGTCCCGAGGTCTCCAGCGTCAGCTCGACGGCCGTTTCGCCCAGACGGGCGCGGCTGAAGGTGCGGTCGTGCGTGATGTCGAGCACGTTGGCGCGCGCCTCGGCCACGAGGGCGGTGAGGCGGGCGAGGGCGCCCGGCCGGTCCCGCAGCATGACCATGAGGCGCACGAGGCGTCCGTCCTTCACGAGACCGCGCTCGATGATGCGGGAGACCACGTTGACGTCGATGTTTCCTCCGCCCAGGACGAGGGCCGTCGTGCGCCCCGTGACATCGACGCGCCGATTGACGAGGGCGGCCAGGGGCACGGCGCCCGCGCCCTCCGCCACGGTCTTCTCGATCTCGAGCAAGAGGAGGATGGCGTTGGCGATCTCCTCCTCGCTCACGGTGACGACCTCGTCCACATACTGCTGCGCGAGGGACAGCGTGTGCTCGCCCACGCGGCGGACGCCGATGCCGTCGGCGATGGTGGCGGCCGCGGGCACCGTCACCCGCGCTCCCGCCGCGAGGGCCGCCTTCATGCCGGGCATCTCTTCGCTCTGCACTCCGATGACGCGCACGTCGGGCTTGAGCTGCTCGAGGGCGAGGGCGACCCCGCCGATGAGGCCGCCCCCGCCCACCGGCACCACCACCGCCTCGAGATCCGGCACCTGCTCGACGAGCTCGAGGCCGATGGTGCCTTGCCCGGCGATGACGCGCGGATCGTCGAAAGGGTGGACGAAGACGAGGCGGCGCTCCGCCTCGATTTCGCGCGCGCGGGCGTAGGCCGCGTCGTAGTTGTCGCCGTGGAGGAGCACCTGGGCGCCGTGATGCCGCGCCGCCGTGACCTTGGTCAAGGGCGCCCACTCCGGCATGACGATGACCGCCGTCATGCCGAGGCGGTCGGCATGATGGGCGACGGCGAGGCCGTGATTGCCGGCGGAGGCGGCTACCACTCCGCGCCGCTGCTCCTCCGGGGAGAGCTGCAGGAGCATGTTGGCCGCGCCCCGCTCCTTGAAGGAGCCCGTCATCTGGAGGTTCTCGAGCTTGACGAAGACGCGCGCGCCCGTGAGGCGCGAGAGCGTCTCCGAGTGCGGGCAGGGCGTGACGGCCACGAGCCCCTCGAGGCGCTTGCGCGCGGCGCGGATGTCGTCGAACGTCGGGCCGTTCAAAACGAGAGGAAGGGCGCCGAGTGGCCCGGGGACATCAGGCCCACGGGCATGAGAGACGTCGACTGAGCCCAGCCGACCCGCCCTTTCCAGTCGATGCAGATGAGGCCGCCTCCACCGCGGCCCTCCTCCACGAGAACGTCCACGGCGACCTGGCAGGCATGGCGAGGCTCCGTGGTCGCCTTGAGGATGTCGAGGGCGCGCCGCGCGAGCACCACGCGGATGATGGCCTCGCCGTCACCCGTACAGGAGACGCCCCCCAGCGTGCTCTCCGCATAGGTGCCGCACCCGATGAGCGGCGAGTCGCCGACGCGCCCGGGCAGCTTCCCCGGAATGCCTCCAGTAGAGGTGGCGGCGGCGATCAGCCCGCGCCGATCCAGCGCCACCGCACCCACCGTCCCCGCCTGGATGCTCTCCAGGCGTCGCCGCTGGCGCTCGGTGATGAGCTCGGCGGGGTCGCAGAGGGGCACGCCGAGCGCGCGGGCCCGGGCTCGCGCCCCCTCGCCGACGAAGAGGGAGTGGCGCCCGTCGTCCATGATGCGGCGCGCGAGCGAGACGGGATGGCGGATGCCCGTGACGCAGGCGACCGCGCCGTTCATGAGGCCGTCGCCTTCCATGATGGACGCGTCCATCTCGACGGTGCCGTCGGCGGTGAGCACGGAGCCGCGGCCCGCATTGAAGCGCGGGTGGTCCTCGAGCGCGCACACGGCCGCTTCCACCGCCAGCACGGCGCTCCCGCCGTCGCGCAGGACGGCCCAGCCCGCGGCCACGGCCTGACGGATGCCGTCGCGCAGCTCGTCGGGGTCGTCGGCAGGATCGGCGCCCGCTCCGCCGTGGACGATGAGCGCGGGCACGCGGCTTGTCACAACAGGGTGCCCGCGGCTAGCATCATGGGCGTGATTGTGCGCGAAGTCGTCGCCGAGGACAACGTGCCGCGCGGGCCCTTACTCGGGCTCCTCGCGCGCCGGATCATCGCCTGCCGGCTCTGCCCCCGCCTCGTGCGCTGCCGTGAGGCGGCGGCCGCGACGCCGCCCCGACGGTATCGAGGCGAGAGCTACTGGGGTCGGCCGCTGCCGGGCTTTGGCGATCCCGACGCGCGCGTGCTCCTGGTTGGGCTCGCTCCGGCCGCCCACGGAGGCAACCGCACGGGCCGCATGTTCACGGGCGACCGGAGCGGCGATTGGCTGTTCCGGGCGCTCCACGAGGCGGGCTTCGCCAACCAGCCCGACTCACGCGACGCCGCCGACGGTCTCCGGCTGACGGGGGCGTACATCACGGCCGCCGTTCGCTGCGCGCCTCCGGCCAACAAGCCCTCTCCCGCCGAGATATGCCGCTGCCAGCCCTACCTGCTCGAGGAGATGCAGCTTCTCGCACGCGTGCGGGTGGTGGTCGCCCTCGGCAAGATTGGCTGGGACGCCTACCTGCGCGCGCGGCGCGCGGCCGGAGGACTGGTGCCGCGCCCGCTCCCGCGCTTCGGCCACGGCGCGCGCGCTCCCATGCCCGATGGGACGACCCTCATCGGCTGCTTCCATCCGAGCCAGCAGAATACCTTCACGGGCAAGCTGACCCGGCCGATGCTGAAGCGAGTGTTCATGACGGCCCAGCGGCTTTCCCGTCTCTCCTAGCCCGTAGGTCGGCGCCTGCCCGCGTGGTAGCATAGCCGCGTAATGCGTCCTCGAAACCTGGCGCGGGCTCTTGCGCTGGCATGGGCCCTCGCCGTCGCGTCCGGCGCTTCCGCCGCCCCCCCGTCGCCCGTCACCGAGGTCACGCTCGACAACGGACTGCGCGTCCTCGTGCTCGAGGATCACCGCACTTCCATCGTTACCGTGCAGACGTGGTACCGCGTGGGCTCCCGCAACGAGGTGCCGGGAAAGACGGGGCTCGCCCACTTCCTCGAGCACCTGATGTTCAAGGGGACGCCCACGCACGGCAAGGGACAGTTCGCCCGCGTCGTCGAGCAGAACGGCGGGCAGGACAATGCCTTCACCTCCCACGACGTCACCTCGTACTACGTCAACATCGCGGCCGATCGCGTCGACATGGTGCTGGGCCTCGAGGCCGACCGCATGCACCACCTCCTCCTCGATCCCAAGGAGATCGAGTCGGAGCGACAGGTGGTCATGGAAGAGCGGCGCACGCGCACGGAAGACGATCCGGACGGCTATCTCTCGGAGGAGTTTCTCGCCGCTGCGTACAAGGCGCATCCATACGGCTGGCCCGTCATCGGGTGGATGGAGGACATCGCCCGCATCACTCCCGTCGAGCTCCGCGCCTTCTACGATCGCTACTATCAGCCCAGCAACGCCATCCTGGTGATCGTGGGAGACGTGGACGCGCGGCGCATCGTGGGCCGTGTGCGCGAGGTCTTCGGCCGGATCCCCCGCGCGCCCTCGCCGCCTGCAATGCAGGCCGTGGAACCGCCCCAGCCGGGAGAGCGCCGGGTCCTCGTCCGCAAGGCGGACGCCCGCTCGCCCATCGTGTACATCGGCTTCCACGTCCCCAACTACCAGAGCGCGGATGCCCCCGCGCTCGAGGTGCTCTCGAGCATCCTGCAGGACGGCCGGACCTCCCGGCTCTACCGCCGGCTCGTCTACGAGCGGCGCATGGCCTTGAGCGTGGGCGGGGACTACTCCTATTTCTCCTTCGATCCGAACCTCTTCTGGTTCTCCGGAACGCCGCTGCCCGGCCAGACTCCCGAGGCCCTCGAGCAGGGGATGATGGACGAGATCGAGCGGGTGAAGGGCGAGCCCGTGCCCGAGGAAGAGCTCGAGCGGGCCAAGAACCAGATCGAGGCGGGGTTCATCTGGCGCCAGGATTCCATCCACTCGCGCGCGTCGACCCTCGCGCGCTTCGAGCTGGCGCGCTCATGGCGCGACAGCGAGAGCTTCGTGCCCCTGATCCGTCAGGTCACGGCCGCGGATCTCCAGCGCGTGGCGCGCGCCTACTTCCAGATCGACCGGCGCACCGTCGGCGTTCTCCTGCCCGGCGCGGCGCCTGCGGAGGCGAAGTGACGGCCCTTCACGGAAGAGCCTCCTCGCGCCCCTTCCACGCGACGGTCGGCGTGGCGCTCTGGATGCTCGCGACAACGGGCGTCGAGGCGGCCCCGCTCGCTCACCGCGAGGTTCTCGCCAATGGCGCCGTGCTCCTGGTGGCGGAGCGCCCGGCCATCCCCATCGTGGTGGTCCGCCTCTCCGTGCGGGCGGGCGCGGCCTTCGATCCGCCGGACGCGGCGGGCCTGGCAAATCTCACCGCCGATCTCTTGACCCGGGGCACGGCGAAGCGGACGGGCCCCGAGCTCGACCGGGCCATCGAGTTCGTGGGCGGCAGCCTCGAGGGCGAGGCCGGCCACGACGGCGCCACGATCTCGCTCTCCGTGCTCAAGAAGGATTTGGCTCTGGGCCTCGATCTCCTGGCCGAGGTGCTCCTCCAGCCGGCATTTCCGCCGGCCGAGCTGGCGCGGCGCTCCGAGGATATCGCCGCCTACATTCTGCGATCGGAGCAGGACCCCGGCACCGTGACCTCGAAGGCCATGGCCGAGCTGCTCTACCCGGGGCATCCGTACCGTCGCCCGGTGCCGGGCACGGCCGAATCCGTCCGCCGGATCACGCGAGAGCAGGTGACGGTTTTTCATCGGGACAACTACCGTCCCGACGGCGCGGTGATCAGCGTGGTCGGAGACGTCACCGTCGACGAGATCCGCCGCGGGCTCCTGAGCCGCCTCGGCGGATGGAGCGCTCCCGGCGCCGCGCGCCCCGACATCCCCATGGCGCCTTCGAGCCCGCCCGTCGAGCACCGGAGGATCACGCGGGCCTTGACGCAGGCCACGGTGTCCCTGGGACGGCCCGCCATTCGCCAGGACCACCCGGACTATTTCCCGCTCGTCGTGGCCAACTACATTCTCGGCGGCGGCTCGGCCTCCCGGCTCTACAGCCGCGTGCGCGAAGAGCGCGGCCTCGCGTACTCGGTCTACAGCTTCGTGAGCCCCGCCCGTCACGGTCCGGCCTATTTCGTCGGGCTGCAGACGCGGCTCGAGGCGGTGGACGAGGCGGTCGGGCTCGTCAAGGCCGAGATGGCGCGCCTGGGGCGTGAGCCGGTGACGGCGCGTGAGCTGGGGCTGGCCAAGTCGTATCTCATCGGGAGCTATCCGCTTCGCACGGATACCTCGGGCAAGATGGCGGGGCTCCTCACCGCCATCGAGGAGAACCAGCTCGGCCTCGACTGGCCGGACCGTTTCAAGGCCGGCGTGGCGCGGGTGACCGCGGCCGACGTCACGCGCGTGGCCGCGATCTACTTCGACCCCGCGACTTTCTCCTCCGTGATCGTCGGCAAGTGAGGGCCGGGCCCCCTTCGACTAGGGCCTCCGTCTGAGTGATCTCCATGCCCTCACGAGAGGAATGTTCAGTTTCGAGCGCCGGCTTCGCCGTCGCAATCTGTTCGGGGGGAGGCTTCGGAAGGGGGGCGGAGCCCCCCTCCGAGCTTTCTAGCGCGGGTACGGCAGGATGGGCGCGTCGAGGGGCAGGGGTGGATAGCTCGGGTTGCCGACCCAGTTCTCTTCCCTGGGCCAGAGCTTGAGGCGCTCCGCCTCGACAACGACATAGGTGTAGGGCACGGTGCCGATGGGCCGTTCCTCGGTGCCCTTGACGGTGCCGAGTACGGTGAGGCGTCGGCCCGGCGCGTAGATGGCGGGATCCAGGAACTCGGCGGTGCGCGCGAGGAATCGGCCGTCCGATCGGTCGTCAGACTCGGGCGCGCCACTGTCGCGCAGGCGCCGGGAGAGGATCTCGATCTCGGTGACGCCGGGCTTCGGCATCGTGGCGATGATCTGGCCGCCGAGCATCACGCGCGCGCCCCGGGAGGCGGCGGGGCGGGATCGAAGCGCGTCCAGCCTGAGGGAGCGGTCGACTCCGCGGAGCGTCTCGTCGGGGAACGGCGCGGAGGCGCATCCCGCCAACGAGAAGGCCACGAGCGCGCCGGTGAGGGATCGCCGCCACATGCCTCCCACGCTACCGCGCAGGATTGCCCGTGGCAATGCCGCGCCCCGAGGTCAGGCGGCGGAGACATCAAGAATCCGTTACAATACGCCTTCACATGAGCCGGAAAACCTCGCACTACGGGTTTCTTCCGCTCCTGGTGCTCGTGGTCGCGCTGCTGGGGGTGGCTCCGGGCGAGGCTGTCTCGTTCGTCCTGGCCGATCGCGACCGCGAGCAGGCCATCCGCGCGGGCAAGAAGAGCATCGTGCTCGAGGAATTCGGAGCGGAGTGGCGCCTCCGCGACGCGTCGGGCCAGGCCCTCGTGGTCATGACGCCCTTTCACCGTCTCGCCCTCGCCGCTCGCAACTCGGCCTTTCGCGGGGAAGAGATCAAGCCGCGTGACATCGAGTCCGTGCTCAAGGACCACACCGGCGTGCTCTCCTTCTGGGCCACCCTCCGGGGGAACAAGGTCGACTTTGCCCGGTTCTATACGCCCACGCTGATGGCCGGATCCCTCGCCGTCAAGGCCAGCTTCGTGCAGAACGAGCGGACCGCCCTCCGCGAGGAGGATGGCAAGTACGCCGCGCGATGCATCTATGTCTTCCCCGCCGACGGGCTCGATCCCAAGGGCCGGGTCACCCTCGTGGTGCGCGATGCCGAGGAGCGGGAAGTCGCGAAGTTCACCGTTGATCTCGCCGCCATGCGGTAAGGGCGGCCCAGGGAGACTGCATGGTCACCAAGGAGCGGTTCGCACAGGGCATGACGCCCCAGCAGTATCTCGACCAGATGGGCACCAACAAGGACACCTTCGTGAAGTTTCTCGGGGACATCAAGATCAGGCCCGAGGACAAGAAGGCCCTCGAGTCCCTCGGCAAGCTCAAGCTCATGGTCATCACCGAGGACTGGTGCGGTGACGCCCTCTACAACGTGCCGGTGCTCTTCAAGCTGACCGAGGGGAATCCGGGCATCGAGACGCGCGTGTTCCTCCGCGACAAGAACCCCGATCTCATGGACCAGTACCTGAACAAGGGCATGTTCCGGTCCATTCCGGTCTTTGCCTTCTTCGACGACAACATGAACGAGATGGCGCGTCTCCTCGAGCGGCCGAGCAAGATGACGGAAGAGCTCGAGGCCAAGATGCTCGAAGTGCGCAAGGCGCTGCGGGCCGAGAAGCTGGAGCCGTGGCGCCAGGATGTCGTGAACGAGATCCGCGGCCTGCTCAAGGCCTAGGGGGCACCCATGAAAGCCATTCGCATCCATCAGCCCGGCGGCCCGGAAGCTCTGCAGCTCGACGACGTGGCCGATCCCTCCCCGGGCAGCGGTCAAGCCGCGGTCAAGCTGGCCGCGGCCGGCGTCAACTACATCGACGTCTACTTCCGCACCGGACAATACAAAGCCCAGCTCCCCCTGACCCTGGGCCTGGAAGGCGCGGGGACCGTGACCGCGGTGGGGTCGGGCGTCAGCGACGTGAAGGCGGGCGACAACGTCGCGTGGACGGGCGTGCCCGGCTCCTACGCCCAGATGAACGTCGTGCCCGCCGACCGGCTCGTGAAGCTCCCCGCCGGCGTTTCTGCCAAGGATGGCGCGGCCGCCATGCTCCAGGGCATGACCGCGCACTACCTCGTGAAATCGAGCTATCCGTTGAAGAAGGGGGACACCTGTCTCGTGCACGCGGCGGCGGGGGGCATGGGCCTGCTGCTGTGCCAGATGGCCAAGATGCTGGGCGCCACGGTGATCGGGACCGTGTCCACGGAGGAGAAGGCCGCCCTCGCCAAGTCCGCGGGCGCCGACCACGTGATCCTCTACGCGAAGCAGGACTTCGAGCCCGAGGTGAAGCGGATCACGGAAGGACGCGGAGTGGACGTGGTGTACGACGGCGTGGGCGCCTCGACGTTCGACAAGAGCCTGAGCTGCCTGCGACCGCGCGGCTACATGATCCTCTTCGGCGCGGCCAGCGGTCCCGTGCCGCCCCTCGACCTCCAGGTCATCAACGTGCGCGGCTCGCTCTTCTTGCAGCGGCCGAGCCTCAACCACCACATCGGCTCGCGCGAGGAGCTGGTCCAGCGGGCGGGTGAAGTCCTGGGCTGGATCAAGGACGGGAAGGTCAAGCTGCGTATCGAGCACCAGTTCCCGTTGGCGCAGGCCGCCGAGGCGCATCGCGCGCTCGAGGGCCGGAAGACCACGGGCAAGATCCTTCTCATCCCGTAGCCTCGGCGGAGCTGCATGATTTCCTTCTCGAGCCTCGAGCGGTCCGCGCGCCGGCCCGCGGCGCGGGCCGCCCGGGGTCGCTGAGGGCGGCGGCCCGCCATGGCCCTTCGTCGCTGGCTGCGCGTCTCCCTTCTCGTCGCCCTCGCCCTTCTCGTCATCGCGGTGGGGGCGCTGCTCCTACTTCCCCGCTGGATCGACACGCCCGCCATGCACGCGTACATCACCCAGCTCGCGGGGCAGGCGGTGGGCCGGCCCGTCAAGTTCACCTCGCTCGCCGTCTCTCTCCTGCCGCCCAGTGTCATCCTCAAGGGGCTCCAGGTCGCCGACGATCCGCGATTCGGCACGGCGCCCTTCCTCAACGTCGACGAGGTGAGGGTAGGCCTTCGGGTCAGGCCCTTGCTCTCGCTCCGGATCGAGCTGGCCAGCCTCACGCTCGACGGAGCGCGCGTGGAGCTGGTGGAAAGCGGCGGCCGCTGGAACGCGGCCTCGCTGGCCGCGCCTCCCGCTCAGCCCAAGCCGGCGACCCGCAGCGTTCCCGGCATCCCCGGGAGCGCCGCCGTGGGCAGCATCATGGTCTCGCGGGTCGCCTTCAAGGAGGGCGTCATCCACGTCACTCGACGCGGCACTCCCGGACGGGATCTGCGGATCGAAGGCCTCAACGCCACGGTTGCCGGCGTGGGCGGCTCCGATTTCGACATCCGTGGCGACGCGCGCGTGGAGCCGGGCGGCCTCAGGCTCCGCGACATCCGCGCGACCGTCGGGATCCGGAGCCCCGAGATCCCCATCAAGGCGACCCTCGGCCTCGAGGGGGCGGACATCGCGCCCCTCGCGCGCGCCCTCGCCCTCGCCTCGCCGGCGCTGTCGGGTCCGATCAAGGGCACGCTCCAGCTCTCCGGCACCTCGGCGCGGCTGGGCGCCACCGGGCAGCTCGATCTCGCCCGGGTGACCCTCAGCCAGGATCGCCCCCAGTGCCCGCCGCCCGCGCGACGCCAGCTCGTCTTCGACGAGGTACGGGTGCCCGTCCTCCTCAAGGCGACCGGATTCGAGAGCGTGCCGTTCCGAGCCAAGCTCGCCCAGGGCACGGTGGGCCTCACCGTGACGGCGACGCTCGACGAGCCTTCCTCGCTCGTCAATCTCCGGGACATCAAGATCTCGGGCGTGCAGCTCTTGCCCGTGCTCCATGAGTATCTCTGCCAGGGCTATGCGATCTCGGGCCCGCTCGATCTCACGGGCGCCCTCTCGATGCGGACGGCGGACATGTGGCGCAGCATGAACGGCGCGGGCGAGTTCAAGATCGGAGCGGGGAAGGTGGTCGGAGAGGGCGCCCTCAAGCTCGTGCGCGAGGTGCTCCTCGCCCAGGGCGTCATCAGCTCCGCGCTCCAGGGGGACGTGAGAGGTCTCGGCACCACGCCCCTGGAGTTCACGTCGATCAAGGGCAGCTACAAGATCACCAACGGAGTCCTCCGGACCGACGACACCGTGTACCAGACCAAGGGGTTGGCCATGAGCACAATGGGAACCTATGGCCTCGCCGACGGGCGCACGGACATGATGGTGCTGATCAGCCAGAGCGCCGGACAGTTCCGCGCCCACGTCACGGGGAGCGCGGGATCGTTTCGCGCCGTGCCCGTGGGCGTCCAGGTCAGGGACCCGGACGCCGTCAAGAGATTCCTGGACCGGCTCCTGCGCTGAAGCGCGCGCCCCCGAGCTTGCGCGACTCGACGAGACCCACGAAGAACGCGTAGAGCTGGTTGTACTCCTCGTAGCGTCGCGGCCCGAGCCGGGCCACGGTCTGGGCACGAAGGCCCCGGAACATCTCGAGCCGGCGCCGGAGAACACCCATCCACTCCTCGGAGAGGTCTTCGGCGAGGATGCTCGTGAAGCCGGCGCGCGCGAGGAGCGCGCGGTAGCTGTCCTGGCTCTGGATGCTCACCGCGGCCATCCACTCCTCCAGCCGACACCGCTCGTTGAGCGACAGGCGCGGGGTGGCGACCCAATCGCTGAAGGCCAGGCGTCCCTCCGGTCGGAGCACACGGGCGCACTCATCGAGGACGCGTGCCTTGTCGGGAACGTGCAGCAGCCCTTCCTGGCTGATCACGGCCGTGAAGGCGAAGCGCGGGAAGGGGAGCGACTGGGCATCGGCGCGGACCACCCGCACGAGACGGCCGAGTCCGACGAGCGCCGTGAGACGCCGCGCGCCGGCCGCGCGCTCAGGCGAGAGATCGACGCAGGTGACGCGGGCCACGCACCGGGCGGCGATGAAGCGGGCCGGGCCGGCCAGCCCCGCGCAGACGTCGAGCACGTGGCTTTCCGCCGAGATGGCGGCCCGGCGCGTCAGGGCCTCCACCGCGGCCAGCCCCCCGTAGTGATCCTGGTCCCATTCGTAGAGATCTTCGGGGGAAAGCCTTTCCAGGTCCTTGCCCTGGAGGCGCAGCGCGTCGAGCACCTGGTCTTCGCTGATGGGATGCTGCCGGTAGAAGAGCTCGGCGGCGGACACGGCGCGATTCATGACGGAGAGTCTACGTCGTCTGCACGCCTCAGTGAACCGGGACTAGTCGAGGGTCAGTTGGGCCTGTGCCGCCTTGAACCGGGTAGGGGCCTGTGATACTACAGGGGGCGTTTCCACCCTGTGCTCCGAGGAGATCAGGCACGCCATGAGTGACGCCGCCGCGAATCCCCTGAAGGCTGGTCTCGAGGACGTTGTCGTCTCGACGTCGGACATCTGCTTCATCGACGGCCACAAGGGCCGCCTCCTCTATCGGGGCTTCGATGTCGACGACCTCGTCGCGCAATCGACCTTCGAGGAGGTGACGTACCTCCTCTGGTACGGCAAGCTGCCGAGCCGCAAGGAGCTGGACGCCCACGTCAAGGCCCTTTCCTCGACGGCGAATCGGAAGCTGCCACCCAAGCTGATCACCATGCTCCGGCAGCTGCCCAAGAAGACCACGCCCATGGAGGTCCTCCGCACGGGCGTCTCGGCCCTGTCCGCCTTCGATGCCGACGCCGCCGACAACTCGCGTGAGGCGACATTGAGGAAAAGCATCCGCCTGACGGCGCAGATGCCGACCCTGGTGGCGGCCTGGGAGCGGATCCGGCGCGGGAAGCCCGTGGTGGCCCCCAACCCCAAGCTCTCCCTCTCCGGCAATTTCCTCTACATGATGACGGGGAAGAAGCCGACCGAGCTCGCCACCAGGACATTCGACGTCGCCCTCATCCTTCACGCCGACCACGAGTTCAATGCCTCGACCTTCGCGGCCCGGGTGACGGCGGCCACCCTGTCCGACGTGCACTCCGGGGTGGTCTCGGGCATCGGCGCCCTCAAGGGCCCGCTGCATGGCGGCGCCAACGAGCAGGTCATGCTCATGGTCCAGAAGATCAAGGACCCCGCCAAGGCTGATGCCTGGATCCGTCAGGCCCTGGCCGACAAGGCGCGCATCATGGGCTTCGGCCACCGCGTCTATCGCGTGGAGGACCCGAGGGCCAAGCACTTGAAGCGCCTGGCCCTCGAGCTCGGGCAGCAGGCGGGGAGCACCGTCAACATCCAGATCCTCGACATCATGGCCGGCGTGGTCTCGGCGGCCAAGCACATCTTCCCCAACGTGGACCTGTATTCGGGAGCAGCCTACGCGTCGATGGGAATCTCGACGGACCAGTTCACGCCCATCTTCGCGATGAGCCGCGTGGCGGGCTGGGCCGCCCACATCCTCGAGCAGCACGGGAACAACCGGCTCATCCGGCCGCGCTCCGACTACACGGGGGCCACGGACGCCAAGTACGTCCCCCTCGCCGAGCGCTAGACCCGCGGCCAGCGTGGTCCTGGTTGTCCACAACCAGGAGGCGCTGACCCAGGCCTGTCTCGACAGCCTCCGCTCCACCACCGTGCCCTTCGAGCTCTGCGTGGTGGACAACGGCTCGACCGACGGCACCGAGGCCTATTTCCGCGCCTTCCCTCTACCCTATCCGCTTCGCTATCAGCGCAATGACGGCAACGTCGGCTTGATACGCGCGCTCAACCAGGGAGCGACCCTGGCCACGGGCGAGACCCTCTGCTTCCTTCACAACGACACCGAGATGCTCGAGCCCACATGGCTCGAGCGCCTGATGGCCGCGCTGCGCGACGGAGGTGGCGTGGGACTGGCGGGCCTCTATGGCGCGCGCCGGCTCCGCCGCGACGGGCGCTATGTCGGGCGCACCATCGTTCACTGCCTCGTGGGCGCCCCCCGCATGCCCGCGCCCATGGTCGAGGTGGCAGCGGTGGACGGCGTCTGCCTGGCCCTGCTCCGCTCGCTGTTCAGGGAGGTGGGCGGCTTCGACGAGAGCTACGGCTTCTTTCACGGCTATGACCGCGATCTCTCCTTCGCCGTGCGCGAGCGGGGACGCCGTTGCCTGGTCGTGGACGCGCCCTTCGTCCACCGGGGCGGCGGCACCCGGTCGGGCGAAGGGGCCCCCGTGGCCGCCTCCGAAGACATCATCCAGCGCCGCGAGGCCATGGCGCGCTTCGCCCACAAATGGAGTCATCGACTCCCCAGTGACGTGCGGGGGATACGCGAGCGCATCGCCAGCTACTTCGACCCTCGAGGCGAAAAAGCACCGGCATGATTCCATTCGCGAAGGGACACGGGCTCGGCAACGACTACATCGTGATCGACGGCAAGGACTTGGCGGCGCCCCTCACGGTGCCGCACATCGTGCGCATCTGCGACCGCAACTGGGGCGTGGGCTCGGACGGCATTCTCCTCAAGGTGCCGGCCTGGGCGGGCGCCGACTTCGGCATGCGCATCCTCAATCCCGACGGCAGCGAAGCCGAGAAATCCGGCAACGGCCTGCGCATCTTCGCCAAGTATCTCTGGGAGCACGGGCATACCAAGGCGCCGGTCTTCACGGTGGACACCAAGGGCGGGCGCGTCGAGTGCCACTGTCACGTCAGCGACGGCCACATGAACCTCGTGACGGTGGAGATGGGCACGTGCACGTTCGTGGCGCCCGAGATCCCCATGAACGGCCCCGCCCGCGAGGTGGTGAGGGTGCCGCTCCAGGTGGGGGGGGAGACGCTGCTCGTCACCGCGGTGTCGGTGGGCAATCCCCACTGCGTGGTCTTCGTGGATCAGCTCGACGAGGCGCGCTGCCGGGCCCTCGGCCCGCAGATCGAGCATCACCCGGCCTTTCCCAACCGCACCAATGTCCAGTTCGCCAAGGTCATGTCCCGCGCGCAGGTGGACATCCTGATCTGGGAGCGCGGGGCAGGCTATACCCTGGCCTCGGGATCCTCGTCATCGGCGGTTGCCTGCGCGGCGGTCAAGAACGGCTTCTGCGATCACGGCCTCGTCACAGTGCGCATGCCGGGCGGCACGCTCGAGATCGACGTTCGTGCCGACTGGTCCATCCGCCTCAAGGGGCCCGTGGAAGAAGTCTTCACGGGCACCTTCGCCCCCGACTTGATGGACGCGCTCAAGCCTCTCTGATCTCCTCCTGCAGGCAGGGGGGTGTCGGCCAACGAAGCCTCTCGGCGCCGAGGGGTGGGGCGTCGGCGTCGCCTGCCGATGACACCCTACTTTGGAGCGGTGGTGGGAGCCGGAGCAGGAGCGGGAGCCGGCGCAGGAACCGGAGCAGCCCCCGGCGGCTCGATCGAGACAACCTTGATGTCGAAGACGAGCGTCTTGCCGGCGAGCGGATGGTTGAGGTCGAGGACAACGGTCTTGTCCTTGATCACCTTGACCGTCACCGGGTGGGGATTGCCGTCCTGCCCTCGGGCCATGAGCCGCGTGCCGACGACGGCGGCGCCCTCCGGCAGCGCTTCCTTGGGCACCTCGGCCTCGGCCTTGGGATCCACCTTGCCATAGGCTTCCTCCGGCTTGACCACGACCTTCTTGGTATCGCCGACCTTCATGCCAAGGAGCGCCCTGTCGAGCCCGGGAATGATTTGCTGGGCGCCCTGCTTGAAGGCCAGGGGCTCCTTGCCCGTGCTGCTGTCGAGGACTTCACCTTTGTCGTCCTTGAGGGTGTAGTCGATCTTGACGGTAGAGCCCTTCTCGATAGCCGTCTTGGGTTGCGCGCCCGCGGGCGCGGCGGCCAAGAGTACCAATAGAGCCGCCAATAGTCCGAGGCTACGCATGCTCGCTCCTCCAGACAGCGAAGGTGGAAAACTACGCAATAGACGGAGCTTACACCCGGCCCCTCGGGACCAGCAAGCTCAGCGGGTGGGTCGCGACGGCCGCGTTGCAGATGAGACTCTCTGGCCGCGTGTTAAGCCACCGGAACCATGGCATCAAGACCCCAAGCGGGCCCAGGTCATTCGCGATGAGCAGCCATCAACCGTCGCCTTCTCCCCCGGGATGCCGGTCCGCCAGGAGGGTCCCTCGCCACCTTTCTGTAGTCGCGCTCCTCGCCGTGGTGACGCTGCTAGGATCCTCGCCGTGTTCGCAGAGTCCCGAGGTAAGGAAGCAAAAGGCTCTGGAGCGCGGGGAGCGTTACCTCAAAGAAAACAAGCTCAACGAAGCGACCATCGAAATACGGAGCGCCCTGCAGGTTGACCTAGCGAGAGCTGACCAGGGCCCAGCGGATCTTGCCGGATTCTCTCCCGATCGCCATCGCTCTCGGGAACGTGCTTCTCGAGCTCGGCGAATGGAACGAAGCCGAGAATCAGGCCGCGCGAATCGAGGCCCAGGATCCGCAGAGTCCTCAGGCCATGACGATCCGGGCCGGGGCTCTGCTCGGCAGGGGCAAGCTTCACGAAGCCCTCGCCATCGTCAAGGCCAAGGTGGCCGAACGCGAGAACATCACCCAAGCGATCAAGGATCTCGGTGGCTAGCGGCCAAATCGTCCCGCGAGATGTCGGCCAGCTCCTGATTCTTGGAGACCTCTCTGAAAATGAAGCGGGGACGAAAGGTGAGGATCAAACTCGGAAGAAGCGTGAGGGCGGCGAGGCAGCTCGTCAGCGTCGCCGACACGATCAGGATAGCAAACCAGATATGAATGTTGAAGCCCCAGGATAAGGCGAGCAGGCCGTAGCCCCCTGCCACCGCGCTCGCCACGAACAGCGTCGCCTTGCCCGCAGTGGTTAGGGTGACGCGGACGGCCATGGCCTCGTCGCGGCCCTGCTGCAACTCTTCCCTGAGCCGATACACGAGATAGATGGCGTAGTCGGCTCCCAGGCCCACCACCATGGCCGAGATGACCGACGTGGCGATGTTGAGGCGGATGCCCAGCAAGCCCATCACGCCGAAATTAGCGAGCACGGCCACGGCCAGTGGGACGAGGACGAGAACGCCCGCGGTCAGTGAGCGGAATACCAGAGAGGTGATCACCAGGATCACGGCCGAGATCTGGACGATGTTGAGAAGCTTCTCGTGGACGATGGTCTCGGTGAGGGCGGCCGTCTCGGCCAGATCCCCCCCGAAGCGAACCTTGATACGCGCCCCGAACGTTTCCGGGAGGACGGCGCTGAGCTTGCTGATGAGCTCCTGGGTATATGCGGTGCTGTCGGTCTTCAGGAGCACGAGGATGTTCGCGGCCCGGTACCGATCATCGACATACGATTCGAGGTCCTCCAGATCGCCGGACAACGAATACGCGAGAAGGTACTGGGCGACGAGGTCGCGGCTCTCGGGGATCCGATCGTAGCCTGGATCATCAGCGTGCATCGCCCGATTCATCCGCCGGATGAAATCGGCCAGGGAAAGGGTCTTGCCGACGTGGGGTTGCGCTTCGAGGAAGCGCTGCGTCGCCTCCATGGCGCTGAGGACGCGCGGCTCTTTGATCGCTCCCTCCTCGTCCCCTTCGATCAGGACGTACAGCCGGTTTGTCCCTCCCAGCCTTTCGTTCAAGATGCGGTCGTCCCGTTGAAATGCCAGGCTCTCGAAGAAATAGCTTCGGAGCGGCGTGTCCACGGTTACGCGGGTCGCCGCAACGGCCCAGATGACAAGCAGGACGGTCACGACCGCGTAGACTCGACGCCGCCGGGGGCCGAGCACCCACTCGGCGATCGTCTCCGTGAGGCGATCCCAAACCCGATGTTCGCTCTCACGGCGGCTTTCGCGCGGTCCGGGCGGGGGAAGGAGGGATCGGAGCGCCGGGATGAAGGTCAGCTCGAGGACGAGGGCGCTGAAAATTCCCAGCGCGGTGAACACCCCGAAGGTTCGGATGGTCGCGACCTCGAAGACGACGAGCGAGAGAAAGCCCAGGCCCGCGACGATTCCCGCGGCCAGCATCACCGGACCGACCCGCGTCAGCGATTCCACCACCGCCTGCCGGCTCACCGCGGAGGCGGGCATGGTCCCGCTCCGCGCGAGACGATGGTATTCCTCGTAGTAGCGCTTGAGGATCTGGACGGCGTGCCCCGCCGCCACCGCGAATATCAGGATGGGCGTGGTCACGTTGAAGGCGTCCATGGGCGTTTTGAACAGCCCCATGGCACCGAGACCCCAGATGACGGCGAGGAGCGCGGTCAACAAAGGAAGGATCAGTCCCTGGAGGGTGCGAAAGGCCTCGTAGTGGATGAGCCCGACCACGATAATGGCGAGCGGGAAGAGGAGCTGGGCGCGCTCGGAATAACGCTCGAGCTCGGCCAGGAAGATAGGACGTCCGCCCACCGCCACCTCCACGGACGCGTCGCGCGCCCGCTCGACGATGGGCTTGACCTTGCCCACAATTCCCTGAAAGCCGGCGGGGTCCGTGGCGAAGTCCGCCAGGACCGCCGCGGTGCGGGCATCACGCGAAATGATCGCGTCGATGTAGACGGGATTGTTGTGGACGGCTTGGCGCATCGCTGCGATTTCCGGGTCCCCCTCCGGTACCGAATCCATGAGGGGTAGGACTTCGAGCCCGTCGGCTGTCCCAATGATGTTCTTGGCGCGACGAGCAAGACTGAAGACGCTGCCCCTCTCCACGCCGGGCAGGGCGACCAGGGAAGACGTGACCTGTTGAACCTTGCGCAAGACGGCTGGGTCGAAGGCGTCGCCCGCTCTCGATGTGATCCCGATGAGCACCTGATGCTTCAAGCGGAACAAGCGCTCCGCATCTCGGGTGGCGGAAACGTACGGATGCTTCTGGGGCAGCGTCGCGTTGGGATCGACGACGACCCGGAGATTCCTGATCTGGAATCCGAGAACGCCGGACACGAGCAGGGCCAGCCCGATGACGACGAGTCGGAACCGCAGGACGCCTTCCACGTACTGCCTCATTCAGATATTCCCCCTCCTGGGTGCGGGGGGCGGGCGGGCGCCGTGGAGGCAACGTCGAGCACGCGCTCGAGAGGCAGGCGCGGTGCTCGCCCGGACGGGGAAGACGCCAATCCGAGGCGGAAGAGCATGATTGGGCTGTCGGCCACGCACTCGGGAAAGGCCTGCTTGAGCTCGCCGTCGAGCCGATCGAGCAGCCTCCGATGGCGGGCGCTCAACCCCTCGCCACCAATCAGGCGCCGTCGCAGCAGGAGAAATGTGGTACCGGTAATCGGCTGGAAGGCGACGTCGTGGCGCGTCGCGGTGAGCCAGAGTCGCTCCAGGACCTGGCCGCCTCGCACGAAATCTTCCCGCTGATCGCCCTGCACGCTCAGGAGCGCGATTGCCGCCGAGCGCCGGTAGATGGCGCGGGCGCGGTACGGGAGGAGGCGTGTGAGACCCAGCCCGGACGCGACGCGGGCCCATCGCCACGACCCGAGGAGACGGATGCCTGGACGCTCGAAGGCGGCCAGTTCGAGGGTTTCCGCCGGCATGCCGTCGCGATGCCGCTGGACCTCGAGAGGCGTCCAACGAATCCAGCGATACAAACCATCATGCAGGGCGCGATTCTCGAAGAGGATCTGATCATTTCGAGCGGCAAGGGTGGCGACCCGACCCTTCGCTGGCTCCGTGTCGATCCATGAGAGTCGCGTGCCAGCAAAGAGCGCGGGGAGGGACTGCAACTCCTCGCGGATGCGCACGGGTAGGGGCTCTGCCCGGTAAGGGCGGCGGTTCACACATCGGGCGGGAATGGCGTGGGCGAGGGGGTCAGCCGCGCCGGGCTCCGCCTCGAAGCGCATCCGGGCGACGACGCCTGGCATCTCGCCTGGCGGAAATAGGTCCACGATCGGCTTGAGGCCGAGCTGAGCTGAGGCGAGCGTCATGTTGGTGAGGACGGCTCCCAGGGAAACCCAGGAAGCTGTCGAGCGGACGTCGTACATGGACTCCGCCCGATCCGCGAGGAAGAAAACACGGAGGCATGTCTCATCCCATCCGAAGCGCCAGGGCTGACAGTTGTCGCCCGAGGGGGCTTGAAGGCCGGCCTCGACGACGGCCGAGATCACCTGTCGAGATATGGCAGGCACCGAAGCTCCCGAGGTTTCCAGCGGTACGCGGGCTCGATCACCGGCGGGTCATGGCCCGGTGCAGCGGATGTGGGCCCCTTTTGAGGGAACGAGCACGGCGAAAGCGCGGAGGGTCCTCTCGCGAGAACCGGACGTCGAAGTCACGGCGTCGGCCATCGTCAAGGGCAGCCTAGATGATCGAGCGCATAAGTCAAGAATTTCATCGCCCGGGAAACTCTGCCCGCTGCGAGAGACAGCGTGCCGGCGGCGCTGATGACACCTCCCTGTCGCCTGCGAAGCGTCTCCTGACGATCACATGACACCAGTGTGCCGCCACCCCGTTGCGGCGCACCGGCAGGGGGGACGTGGCGGTGCTTACCGTATCTACCCCTAGAACCTTCCGGCGCTCCCCACACCACCGGTTGAGTGAGAATGATTGCTTA
>DASQAK010000065.1:0-28671 GCA_035635755.1 Candidatus Methylomirabilota bacterium
CGGCGAAAGGGCGTGGGTATGTACACCTCGACGCTCATCATTGCTCTCCTTGCCGTTCGGAACGAGACGCCTTCAGAACTGCACGCTGAGATAGCGCTCACCAGTATCGCACAGCACGGTGACCACCACCCGGTCGGCGGGGAGCGCCTCGGCCACTCGACAGGCCGCCCAGACATTCGCCCCCGCCGAGATGCCCACGAGCAGCCCTTCCTCGCGCGCCAGTCTCCGCGAGGTCGCGGTGGCGTCCTCGTCGCGCACCACGATCACCTCGTCGAGCACGTCCCGATTCAAGACGCCGGGCACGAAGGATGCGCCGATGCCCTGGATGCCGTGGGGACGCGCTCGCCCGCCCGACAGCACGGGCGAGCGCGCCGGCTCGACGCCGATCACGCGCACACCGGGCACGCGATCCTTGAGAACTTCTCCCACGCCCGTGACCGTGCCCCCCGTCCCCACTCCCGCCACGAAAGCGTGGATGCGCTCCTCGGTAGCCTCCAGGATCTCCAGCGCGGTGGCGCGCCGATGCGCCTCTGGATTGGCGGGGTTCTCGAACTGCTGGGGCATGAAATAGTCCGGGTGCTCGCGCTGGAGCTCCTGGGCCGCGAACACGGATCCGGACATCCCCTCGATGGCCGGGGTGAGATGGATCTCCGCCCCGTAGCGCGCGAGGAGGCGCTGGCGCTCGACGCTCATGTCATCCGGCATGGTCAGGATGAGCCGGTAGCCGCGAACCGCGCAGACCATCGCGAGGCCGATGCCCGTGTTGCCGCTCGTGGGCTCGACCACGGTGGCGCCGGGCTTGAGCGCCCCGCGGCGCTCGGCGTCCTCGATCATGGCCACGGCGATGCGGTCCTTGACGCTGCCCCCCGGATTCAGCGACTCCATCTTCGCCAGCACGGTCGCGCCGTCGCTCTTGGGCAGCCGGTTGAGCTTCACGAGCGGCGTTCCGCCGACCACGTCGAGCACCGAGGCCGCGATCTTCGGTCGGCCCGTGGCTGCCAGTCTTCGCTGAGTCATGGCCACCAATCCTATCGGGAACGTCAGTTCCCCGCCAAAAAAAGGGTCAGATGTGATACATCGGTTTGGCCAAGGCGCGACGCTCGAACGCTTGACGCCGGAGATCCTCGAGCGTGGTGCCGTCGACGACGGAATCCACGGCCTCCGAGACGGCGCGCCACAGCGCCACGAGATCGCCGGCGGCGTCTCCCGGCATCGCCCGCCCCGACCGTCCCGCGCCGCCCACGCCCGAGGGACCCTCGACGGCGCGCAGCACGGCGCCCACGGTGATCTGGGCGGGCGGCTTGGCCAGCCGATAGCCGCCGGAGGAGCCGCGGCGCGAGTGGAGAAACCCCGCCCGCTTGAGCCCGAGCAGCACCTGCTCGAGATAGCGCTGGGGAATGCTCTGGCGCTTCGCGATGTCCTGGATGGGCTCGAGCGTGTCGGGATCTCGAAGGGCGAGGTCGAGCATGGCCTTGATGGCGTACTCGCCCTTGGCGGATATCCTCACGGCCGGCGCCGCTCCAGCACGCGTGCCGCCTCCTTGGCGAAGTACGTGATCACGATGTCGGCCCCTGCCCGCCGGATGCACGTCAGCGCCTCCATCATGGCTGCCTCTTCGTCGAGCCAGCCGAGCTGGCCGGCGGCGCGGATCATCGCGTACTCGCCCGACACGGAATAGGCGGCCACGGGCAAACCGAACTCCGCCTTCACCCGCGAGAGCACGTCCAGGTACGGCAGCGCGGGCTTGACCATCACGATGTCCGCGCCCTCGTCGACGTCGAGGGCGACCTCGCGCATGGCCTCCATGGCGTTGGCGGGATCCATCTGGTACGCGCGCCGGTCGCCGAACTGGGGGATGGAGTCCGCCGCCTCGCGAAACGGCCCGTAGAAGGCCGAGGCGTACTTGGCGGAGTAGGCCATGATCGGCGTCTCCTGGTACCCGCTCTCGTCGAGCACCTCGCGAATGGCAGCCACGCGCCCGTCCATCATGTCGGAGGGAGCCACGAGATCCGCCCCCGCCTCCACGTGGGAGAGCGCGGTGCGCGCGAGCAGATCGAGGGTGGGATCGTTCTTGACGCGGCCGTCCTCGACCACGCCGCAGTGGCCGTGGCTCGTGTACTCGCAGAGGCACACGTCGGTGATGACGAGGAGGTCGGGAATCGTATCCTTCACGGCGCGGACCGCCTGCTGGATGATGCCGTCCTCGGCATAGGCTTCGCTGCCTCGGGGGTCCTTCTCCGCGGGCAGGCCGAAGAGGAGCACGGCGGGGATGCCCATGGACGCCGCGTCCTTGCACTCCTTCAGCAGCTCGTCCACGGAGAGGCGGCTCTGCCCCGGCATGGAGCCGATGGGCTCGCGCACTCCGCGGCCATGGGCCACGAAGAGCGGGTAGACGAAATCGTCCACCTTGAGGTGGGTCTCGCGGACCATCTTGCGCAGGAGCGGCAGCTCGCGAAGACGACGCGGTCGGTACAGGGGGGACGGCATAGCTGGTCTCTCCTTCTCTCTTCTCTGGGCGCCTGGGTCAGTGGCGCGGGGCGCCCTTCGACTTGTAGTGCTTTTCGAGCGCAACGGCGAGGCCGGCGATGGTGTACTCCTCCGCCACTACCTCAGGCGCGAGCCCCGCGGCGGCGGCGGTGGCCCGCGTGATGGGCCCGATGCAGGCGACGGTGACGCCGGCCATGAGCCGCTCGAGCTCGCCCGGCGCGAAAATCGACACGAAGTGGCGCACCGTCGAGGAGCTGGTGAACGTCACCGCGTCGACCGCGCCCGCTCCCAGGGCGCGCTTGAGCTCCGCCATGTCCTCCGAGGCGGGGCGCGTCCGGTACGCCGCCACTTCCTCGACGCGCGCGCCCAGCCTCTCGAGCTCGCGCACGAGGAGATCGCGCGTCTCGGCGGCCCGCGCGAGCAGGACGCGCTGGCCCGGCCGCACCAGGGCGGCGAGCGCGCGCGCGAGCCCCTCGGCGACGTATTCCTCGGGGACGACCGTGGCGGGAAGGCCCACGGACGAGAGCGCGTCGGCGGTGGCGGGCCCGATGGCGGCGACACGGCAGCTCCCGAGGGCGGCCGCGTCGAGGCCGAGGGCGGACAGCCGAGCCTTCACCATCTCCACCCCATTGACGCTCGTGAAAACGGCCCAGTCGTACTCGCCGCCCCGCCGGAGGGCGGCATCCAGCGGCGCCCAGGACGGAGGCGGCTCGATGGCAATCGTGGGCGCCACGAGCACGCGCGCCCCCGCGGCCTCGAGCAGCGCCGCGAAGCTCGCCGCCTGCGTCTTGGCGCGCGTGATGACGACCAGCCTGCCCGCGAGCGGCCGCGCTGTCTCCACGGACGCCATCATGCCGGGCCCCCCGCGCTTGCGTCCAGGAGCTCGGCCGCCCCGCGCGAGAGGAGGTCCTCGGCCAGGGCCCGGCCGAGCGCCGCGGCTCGCGCAGAAGCGCCCTGCGTGCGTCCCCTGACCATGGTCTTGCCGTCGGGACTCGCCACGAGGCCGTCCAGATGAAGCGTGGCGCCGTCGAGCCGGGCATGGCCCGCCACCGGGGTGTGACATCCCGCCCCGAGCCTCTCGAGAAATGCCCGCTCCGCGAGCGCCGCCATTCTCGTCCCAGTGTCGTCCACGGCCCCCAGAACTTCAAGCATCGGGCCGTCGGCGACCCGTGCCTCGATGCCCAGGATCCCCTGCCCCACGGCCGGGAGGAACTCGTCGGCGGACAGCGTCCGCGCGTGGCTCGGTCGCGCGCCGAGACGGTCGAGCCCCGCCTGCGCCAGGATGATCGCCTCGTACTGACCCTCCGCCAGCTTGCGGAGCCGCGTGTCGACATTGCCGCGAATGGGCTCGGCGCGAAGATCGGGGCGTCGATGAAGGAGCAGGGCGCGCCGGCGGAGACTCGAGGTGCCGACGCGCGCGCCCGGCGGCAGATCGTCGAGCCCTGCCCCGTCGCGGGTGACGAGGACGTCGCGGGGATCCGCCCTCGGCGCGTAGGCGACGAGCGCGAGACCGTCGGGGAGGAGCGCGGGCATGTCCTTCAGGCTGTGGACGGCCGCGTCCACGCGCCTTTCCAGGAGCGCCTCCTCGATCTCCTTGACGAAGAGCGCCTTGCCCCCGAAGTCCGCGAGGGCGACGTCGGCCAGCCGGTCGCCGGTGGTGGTGATGAGCGAGACGTCGACCTCGAGGCCGCGGGCGCGCAGGCGCTCGGCCACCAGCTCCGTCTGGGCGAGGGCGAGACGGCTCCCCCGGCTCCCGAGGGTGAGCCTCACGGCTCGCGCCCGGCGCCGCCCCTCGGGTGAAGGCCGAACAGCTCGGAGATGAACTCGATCCAGCGACGATGGTGGCCCGCGCGCGACGAGTCGCGGAGCTTCACGGTGGGGCCGTGCAGGACCTTGTTGATGAGCCCCTGGGAGAGGGCCTCGAGCGCCTCGCGCGTGGCAGGGTCGGCCCCGGGGAGCCGGGCGAGGGCCCGGGCAACCTCGGCGCGGCGGATCTCCTCGAGCTTCTCGCGCAGGGAGACGATGGTGGGGACCACCTCCAGGTCGCGCAGGCGCGCGGCGAACTTGGTCACCTCGCGCTCCACGAGGGCCTCGGCCCGCTGGGCCTGTCGCTGGCGCTCGCGCAGGTTGGCCTCGACCACCGAGCGCAGGTCGTCCACGTCGTAGACGAAGACGCCGTCGAGCGCGTTGACGGCGGGCTCGACGTTGCGCGGCACCGCGATGTCGATGAGGAAGAGCGGCCGCCCGCGGCGGGCGTGGAGGACGCGCTCAACCTCGGCGGCCCGGATGATGGGCTCGGGCGCCGCCGTCGACGTGATGACGATGTCGACCTGCGCGAGCACGGGGAGGAGCTCCTCGAAGGGCACGGCGGTGCCCGCGAGGTCCCGCGCGAGGGACTCCGCGCGCGCCCAGGTGCGATTGGCGACGTAGACGGGGAGCGTCCCCTCCTCCACCAGATGCCGCGCGGCCAGCTCACCCATCTCGCCCGCTCCCACGAGCAGCACCGAGCGCCCGCCGAGGCCGCCGAAGATCTTGCGGGCCAGCTCCACCGCAGCGAAGGACACGGACACGGCGTGGCGCCCCACCTCGGTGTCCGTGCGCACGCGCTTGGCGACGGCGAAGGCCTGGCTCATGAGCGAGTGGAGCACGGGGCCCACGGTCCGGCAGGCCTGGGCGAGGGCGAACGCGTCCTTGACCTGGCCGAGGATCTGCGGCTCGCCCAGGACCATGGAGTCGAGGCTGGAGGCGACCCGGAAGGCGTGCTGCACCGCCTCCACCCCGCCATGCGTGTAGAGCAGCGGCTCGAGGGTGGGGAGCCCGATGCCCCGCTGCGCGCCCATCTGGCGGAAGGCCACGCTCCGCGCCTCGCCCGGCACGTCGGCCACGCCGTAGACCTCGACGCGGTTGCAGGTGGAAAGGATCATGATCTCCGCGCACGTCCCGCGGCCCGCGAGATCGCTCACGATCTCGCGCAGCTTGTCCTCGTCGAGGGCGAGCTGCTCGCGCACGGCGAGGGGCGCCGTGTGGTGGGAGAGCCCGGCCACGAAGAGACGCTCCATCATGAGCCGTGCCGTCCCTGGAAGATCACGCCCGCGCCCAGCGTGGCGAGCAGCACGCAGAAGCCCACGATGGCGAAGTAGGCGGCCCGCCGCCCGCCCCAGCGGCCGACGACGCGCCCGGACAGGGTCGCCGCGTAGACGAGCCACATCACGATGGAAAAGAGCGCCAAGGGATCGAGCACGAGGTCCCGTCCCCACGCGCGCCCGGCCCTGACCACGCCCAGCCCCAGGCCCACGGTGAGAAAGGGAAAGGCCACGGTCAGGGTCACGAGGGTCAGGCGATCGAGCGTCTGCAGCGAGGGCATACGGTAGTAGAAGACGCCGGGCCGCTTCGCCTTGAGCTGGCGCTCCTGGAGCACGTACATGAGCGCGCTGCCGAAGTTGAGGACGAGCGCAGCCAGCCCCACGAGGACGAGGGCGACGTGGACGAGGATCCACGCGCTCGAGGCCTGCGGCTCGAGGGCGAGATCTCGCAACCCCGTGGGCAGACCAAGTCCGAGGGCGAGGACCACGGGGAGCAGGAAGGCGCCGAAGGCCGTGATGCCGTAGCGGCGCTCGACCACGAGATCGACGAGGACGGCCACCCAGATCACCACGGAGACGACCTCGGCAAGAGTGAGGACGGGCGGGCGCCCCAGCTCCACGCCGCGGAGCGCCACCGCCGCGGTGTGACAGATCCAGCCCGCCAGGGTCAGCACGCGCGCCGCGCGCCCGAGATCGTCCCGGCGCCAGATGAGCGAGGACAATGCGGCGACGGCGGCCAGGATGTACGCGGTGAGCGCCACGTCGAAGACGACGGCGTTCACGCCGCGGAGCCGCCTTCCGGGGGGAGCAGGTGCACGAGCGAGGGCGTGGCCCGCCAGTACCCTTGCCGCGTGGCGTACACGTCGAGATGCGGCGAGGCCCAGTCCTCGACGACCGGTGCTCCCGCGTTCCACCGCTGCCGGCGGTCCACGCCCTTGAGATACCCGCGGCAGCTCCGGCACGCCTCCACGAAATAGCCCTCCTCGGCGCCCTCGGCCACGAGGCGCACCATGTCGCCGGAGTGCCACGTCTCGCAGAATGGGCAGCGGAGCCGCGGCGCTATCCAGGTGCCGCCGCAGAGGTGACAGGAGAGACGCCGGCGGCCGTCTTCGCCGACATCACCCCAGGCGGGCAGGCCACCGCACCAGGGGCAGCTGCCGCGGTCCCAGGCGCCCTCGGGCAGCGCCCGCGTACCGGACAGGAAGCGCTCGAGGGCGGGACGAAGACCGGCATGCGACAGGAAGCCCGTGAGGTGCGCGGGCAGCCCGACCTCCTCCTGGAGGACGGCGACGCCGTCCTTGCTGGACGTCGGCAGCAGCGCGGTGGGCCCGAGACGTCCGCCGTCCCAGGCCTCCGCGAATCGCCGCAGCGCCTCCGCGTCCCCCGGGCTGCCCACGGCCAGCCGCTCCATGATCGGCCCCAGGAGGTCCTCGAGCGATGCGGGCTCCAGCTCCAGGACGGCATCGGCCATGAGAGGGACCCCGCGCGTCCAGCGCGAAAGGCATTCCTCCGGGCGCCAGACGAGCGCCTCGACGGCGCCGTCGTCCCAGCTCCGCCACCCTTCGAGCACGGCCGTCCAGAAGTCCAGGGCCTGGCCGAGCTCGCGGCGCCGCTCGAGGGCGGCCTCCCACTCCGCGAGGAGCGCGGTGTAGTCAGGCATGGCTCAGGCGAGCTCCGAGACGTCGAGGGCTTCGCCCGCGTACAGGTTCAGCCCGTCGCCGCGGACATAGCCCGCCACCGTGATGCCGAGCTGCTCGGCGAGGGCCACCGCCATCTCGGTGGGTGACGTGCGCGAGGCGATGAGGGGCACGCCCATCCGCGCGGCCTTGAGCAGCATCTCGGAGGAGACGCGGCCGGTGGAGAGCAAGATACGATCGTCCGTGGGCAGGCCCCGCAGCAGGGCCAAGCCCTTGAGCTTGTCGACGGCGTTGTGACGGCCCACGTCCTCGGCGAGGAGCAGCACCCGATCGGCATCGGCGAGCGCCGCCCCGTGAATGCCGCGCGAGGCGTGGTAGTGCCGGGCGTCGCGGAGCAGGTCGTGCAGCCGGGCCGCGAGCGCCTCGGGCTTCACCTTGAGGGTGGAGCGCACGCGCGGGAAGAGCCGCGGATCGATGCGGAAGGTGATCCCGCCCCCGCACCCCGAGGTGAGGATGCGCTCGGTGGGGAGCGTCACGGGCCGCGTCAGCGTCACCTCCGCGCGCCCGTCCACCTCGGAGACTTCGATCGCGGCAACCTCGTCGAGGCCCGCGATCACCTTCTCCATCCAGAGGTAGCCCAGGACGAGGGGCTCGAGATCGAAGGGCGAGCACAGGAGGGTGAGGAAGCGCTCGCCGTTGACGTACACGGTCAGCGGCTGCTCGCGGACTACCTCGGCCTTGACTTCCTGGAAGCGGCCGCCCTTGAGCTGGAAGTACGTCCGCATCGTCCCTATCGTGCCACGCCGATCGGGAAAGGCAAAGGGCCCCGGCTTGGAGCCCTTGCTCTATCCCAAGATCTGACGCGGAAACCGGTGGGGGGGCCCGGGGGAGGAGCGGCGGTCGCTCCCCCCCGGATCCAAATGATCAGGCGTTGGCCATCACGATGACATAGCGGAGGATGAAACCGCCCACGAGCACGAGGGCGGCGGGGATCGCCCCGGGCACCTTGAGGCCCGTGAGATCGACGAGAAGCGGAAGCACGAGCCCCACCGCCACGAGCCCTCCCCAGAAGAGGGGGGCGAGCTGGCCCGTCACGAGCGGTCCCGCGGCGCCGCCCAGGAGGACGACGAAGGCCGCGAGCACGAGGATCTCGAACATGATGGCATAGCGGTCCGCGCGCTTGACCTTCTTGAACCCCTCCCCCGCGGATTCGCCGGCCAGATAGAGCAGGAGGGAGATGGCGGCCATGCCCGTGGAGGCGCCGGAGGCGAGGAAGAGGGCGCCCATGAGCCGCGCCTCGCGCCAGAGGGGCAGGGCCGTCGCGCTCAGGAGCACGCCGGTATAGGCGGCGATGAAGAACCCCGCGATCGTCCCCACCAGGCTCACCGCCCGGCGGGCGGGCGCCACGCCTTCTCCTCCCACCAGGGAGAGGACGGAGGAGACGAAGGCGAAGAGGCCGAAGACGCCGAGCATCCAGGCCCCGATGGACATCGGATCCCAGAACTTGAAGTGCAGCATCATGTTCATGAAGCGGCTCGGCGTGCCGAGGTCGAGAATGAGGAGGATGCCGCAGAGCCCGATGAGGAGAAGGGCCAGGACATAGCCGATCCGGATCACGCTCTTGTCCCGCGGCCCCCCGAAGTTGTCGGCGATGGCCGCGGTGAAGTACGCCCCGCCCGCGATGCCGCCGAGAAAGAAATACCAGACGATGAGCAGGTGCCAGTCTGGTGACTTAAGCATTGCCGCCGTCCTTGGTGGCACCACCGCGCTCGCGGAACGCCACGAGGGCGCCCACGCCCACCAGGAGCGCCGAGCCCACCGCGAGGAGCGAGTCCACCTTCACGTTGCGCTGAGGCAGGAGCGGCTTCTCCGGGAGCGCGTACGCCGCGGGCCGGTCGAGAAGCAGGAAGAAGGCGTTGAGACCTCCCAGCGGCCCGTTCGAGTCGGCGCCGTACAGCTGCGCGTCCTTGTAGCCCAGCTCCTTGAGAGCGGCCACGCGCTTCTGCGCCTTGGGCACGAGCTCGTCGCGAAAGCCGAACTGGATGGAGTCGGTGGGGCAGGTCTTGGCGCACGCGGGCCCGAGCCCGTTGTGGATCCGGTCATTGCAGAACGTGCACTTGTTCGCGCGTCCCGTGTCGTGGTTGAAGGAGACCACGCCGAAGGGGCAGGAGCTGACACAGTACCGGCAGCCGTTGCACACGTCCTGGTTGATGTTGACGGTGCCGAACTCCGTGCGATAGATGGCCCCCGTGGGGCAGGCGTCGAGGCAGCCGGCCTGGGCGCAGTGCTTGCAGACGTCCGACATGAGGAGCCAGGCGAGCTCGCCGTTGGGCTGGGGCTTCTCCATGAAGCGGACGAGGCGATACGTCTTGTCCGTGAAGGTCGCGTGGTTCTGGTACGAGCCCGTCCACTCCGGCTGCTCGGCAGGCAGCTCGTTCCACTGCTTGCAGGCGACCTGGCAGGCGCGACAGCCGATACACAGCGAGGTGTCCGTGAACATCGCCAGCGTGCGGGCCATGGCTACACCTCCCCCTTCTTGACGTTGCACATGAAGGCTTTCGTCTCCTGGATGTACACCGTCGGATCGGCCACCGTGGCCGAGAGGTCGTTGGTGATGTCGCCCTTGGCGATGCCGTTGTATCCCCAGTGCCACGGCACGCCGATTTCGTGGACCGTCTTGCCGTCGATCATGAACGGCTTGAGCCGGTGCGTGACCATGGCCTTGGCCACGATCTTGCCTCGCGGCGTCGACACCGTGACCTTGTCGCCGTTAACGATGCCCAGCTCCTTGGCGAGTTCGTGGCTGATCTCCGCGAAGTGGGACTCGAAGAGCTCGGCGAGCATGGGCAGGTAGCGCGACATGACGCCGGAGAGGTGGTGCTCGGTCAGCCGGTACGTGGTGATGACATACGGGTAGTCCTTCGAGCCCATGGGCGCGAGGTCGTTCCGCTTGTCGGGCACGCTCCAGATCTTGGCCACGGGATTGTTCTGCTGCTTCGAGAGCAGGTTCCTGGTCGGCGACTCGATCGGCTCGTAGTGCTCCGGGAAGGGGCCGTCGTTGAGGGGCCCGAAGAAGGCGCCCACGAGGTCGGCCCGCATGATGAACGGCTTGTCACCGTTCTTGGCGTCGGGGGCGAGGAAGGCGTTGAAGTCCGGCACGTCGAGACCGACCCACTTGCCCATCTTGTCCGGCGTCTGGCCCGGGGCCTCCGGATCCCACCAGATGAGCTTCTTCTTCTCGCTCCACGGCTTGCCCGCGGCGTCGGCGGAGGCGCGGTTGTAGAGGATGCGCCGGTTGGCCGGCCACGCAAAGCCCCAGCCGTGCGCGAGGTAGTCCTTCTCGTCGCCCGGCTTGTGGGCGTTGGCCTTGTTGACGAGCTTGCCGTCCGGCCCCTCGTTGATCACTCCCGTGTAGATCCAGCAGCCGGAGGCGGTCTTGCCGTCGTCCGTGAGCTGGGCGAAGCTCGCGATGGCTTGGCCCTTCTTGTAGAGGACCTTGCCGTCCTTGTCCGCGATCTCCTCGGTGGCGAAGCCGTTGACCTCCTTGAGGACCAGCTCCATGTCCGGGTGGTCCGGCTTCTCGCCGTAGTTGAAGCCGGCGGCGAGGAAGCCCTTGTCCCGATCCTTCTTCGAGCCCGCGTACATCTTCTGGAGCCGGTGGGCGAGGGTGCAGACGAACTGGGCGTCGGTCTGGACGTCTCCCGGAGGATTCACCGACTTCTCGTGCCACTGGATGAGCCGCATGGTATTGGTCAGCGAGCCGTCCTTCTCCGCGGCGGGGGCGGCGGGAACGAAGAACACCTCGGTCTTGACGTCCTTGGGATTGGTGCCCGGCGCCTTCCACACCTCGGCCGTCTCGGTGTTGAAGATGTCCACCACGACCAGCCAGTCGAGCTTCTGCATGGCCGCCCGCGCGAGCTTGGCGTTGGGCCCGCCCACCGCGGGGTTCTGGCCGTCGCAGAAGAAGCCCTTGATCTTGCCCTTGTACATGTCCACGAAGGTGTGCTGGTGGCTGTAGGCATCCGCGGAGGCGCGCTTGGGCAGCCACTGGTAGCCGAACTCGTTGTCCTTGGTGGCAGAGCTCCCGTAGAAGGCCTTGAGCAGGCTGACCATGAACTTGGGCCGGTTGACCCAGAACCCGCCCTTGGGCGTCTCCTTCTCCAGATACGTCTTGAGATCGGGATGCGCGTCGCGCAGGGGCATGGGCAGGTAGCCCGGCAGCTCGTGGTAGAGCACCTCGAGGTCCGTGGCTCCCTGGACGTTGGCGTGGCCGCGCAGCGCGGTGACGCCGCCCCCCGGCCGCCCGATGTTGCCGAGGAGGAGCTGGAGCATGCAGAGGGCCCGGATGTTCTGCACGCCGTTGGTGTGCTGGGTCAGGTTGAGCGCGTAGGTGATGGTGCCCGTCTTCTCGCGCCCCGAGGTGCCGCAGTAGAGCTTGGCCACCTCGACGAACTTGGCCTTGGGGATGCCGCAGATGCGCTCCACCATCTCGGGGGTGTAGCGGCTGTAGTGACGCTTCAGGAGCTGGAAGACGCAGTTCGGATCCTGCAGCGTGAGGTCACGCTTCGGATTGCCCTCGGCGTCCAGCTGGTACTTCCACGAGGTCTTGTTGTACGTCTGGGCCACGTGCGGATCGGTGCCGCCCTTGCCCGTCTGCTCCAGGCCCTCGAAGAGCCCGCCCAGGTCCGTGGGCGTCTTGAAGGCGGGGTCGATGAGGAAGGAGGCGTTGGTGAAGGAGACGACGTAGTCCTTGAAATAGAGGTTGTTCTGGATGGCGTAGCTCATCAACCCACCGAAGAAGGCGATGTTGGTGCCGGAGCGCAGGGGGACGTGGACGTCCGACACGGCGCTCGTCCGGGTGAAGCGCGGGTCGACGTGGATGACCTTGGCCCCGCGCTCCTTGGCCTTCATCACCCACTGGAAGCCCACGGGGTGATTTTCGGCCATGTTGTTGGTGCACATGATGACATCCGCGTGCTGGATGTCGATCAGGTTGGTCGTCATCGCCCCCCGCCCGAACGTGGTCCCCAGAGCTGGGACCGTGGCGGAGTGTCAGACTCGGGCCTGATGCTCGTGGTAGACGATGCCGAAGGCGCGGTTGAACTTGGTGAGGAGATAGCACTCCTCGTTGTCGATGCAGGCGGAGCCGAGGGAGGCGATGGCCTCGAGCCGGTTGACGGGGACGTCCTTTCCTTCCTTGTCCTTCTCCTGCTCGATGAAGTGCTTCTCGCGGGTATCGTAGTAGCGCTTGGCGATCTGGTCGTACATCCACTCGATGGGCTTTTCTTCCCACTTCTCCGAGCCCGGCGCGCGGTAGAGCGCCTTGGTGGGTCGCAGCGGGTTGTTCGAGAGCTGGATGGTCGCCGCGCCCTTGGGACAGAGCTTGCCCAGCGTGTGGGGGGTGTCCGGATGCCCTTCGATGTCGATGATGCTGTCGCCCTTGGAGTACACGAGCTGGTTGCAGCCGACCGAGCAATAAGGACAGACGCTCGTGTGGACCTTGGCTTCCTTGATCCTGAGCGTGGTCGCCGCGGCCTCGACGCGCTCGAGGCCGAGGGTGGCCACCCCGACGGCCGCGCCGACCCCGGCCGATCCCGCGTGCCTGAAGAACTCCCTGCGTGACAGGCTCATGACCGAACCTCCCTCTTTGGAGCGGTCATTCTGGGTCTGCTTGCCGGTCCATCATGCCGGCCGTTCGTGCTGCGGAATTACGCGGATTATGGGACCTCCTGGGAAGCCGTGTCAACATTACCTACCCGACGCGTAGCGCCCTGCGTCAGGGCGAACTTTCCCTGCCGAGGTGGGCCCTGTCCTTCATGTAGAGTTCGTAGCGCTCCTCGACGAGAGCCAGTGCTTCCGCCACCTTGCCTCGCTCCAGCGCCTCGACGATGGCCCGCTGATGCCTCACCTCCATGATGGCGCCCCCCAGAACTGGGTCGTAATATCTGCCAAGTTCCAAAAGTATTCTGCGTACTTGGGTTATGTCTCCAAGATTCTCCTTGAGCTCGCCGATGAGCACCAGCGCATGGTCCTCTCGCTTGCGCTCTTTGAAGCCGCGGTTCCTGGGAGGCTCGTCAGAGGCCATCGCGGCCATAGAGAACGCGCAAGAGAATCAGTCCGTGACCTGGGGCCGTCGGGCCCGAGCGGGTGCGATCGCGACCCGCGAGGAGCTCCGCCATCCAGGAAACCGATCGCGCGCCCCGTCCCACCTCGACCAGGCTGCCGACGATGTTGCGGACCATGTGGTGCAGGAAGGAATCCGCCGAGACGAGAATGACCAGACGCTCACCGCGACCCACGAGTCGCGCCGAGCGGATGGTGCAGGTCGGCGTTCGGCCCCGCCCCTGCGCGGCACAGAAGGCCGAGAAGTCGTGCTTGCCGCGCAGCAGTCGAAGCGCCTCGCTCATGGGCCGGGCATCGAGCGGGTAGCGCGGATGCCAGGCATGACGGCGCAGGAGCGGATGCGCGACCGCGCCCCGATCGATCAGATAGAGGTAGCGCTTGCCCATGGCCCAGCGCCGCGCGTCGAAGCCGGGAGGCGCCTCGGAGGCCGCGAGCACGCGGATGGCCTCGGGCAGCAGGGCATTGAGTCCGCGCGCCAGACGGTCCGGCGCTATCCGGGACGTGGTGGCGAGGCTGACCACCTGACCGACAGCGTGGACCCCCGCGTCGGTGCGGCTGGCCCCGGTGACCTTGACGGGCTCTCCGAGAATTCTCTCCGCGGCCGCCATTACGAGCCCCTGCACGGTGGGGCGGCCGGGCTGCACCTGCCAGCCCTGGAAGTCCGTGCCGTCGTACGCCAGGGTCAGGCGCAGGGCGCGCAAGGCAGGCTCAGCGGATGAGGAGCTCGGCGATCTGAACCCCGTTGAGCGCGGCGCCCTTGCGGAGCTGGTCACCCACCACCCAGAAGTTCAGCGCATTGGCCCGGCTGAGATCCTGGCGGATGCGGCCGACGTAGCAGTCGTCCTGACCCTCGACGAGCACGGGCATGGGATAGCGCTTCTGCGCGGGATCGTCCCAGAGGGTGAGCCCGGGAAAGCTCGAGAAGAGCTCGCGCGCCCGCTCTGGCCCCACCGGCACTCCCGTCTCCGCATTGACGGCCACCGAGTGCGCGGTGAACACGGGGACGCGCACCGTGGTGGGCGAGATGGGAAGGTCGGGGATCTCGAGGATTTTCCGGACCTCGTGGACCAGCTTCATCTCTTCCCCCGTGTAGCCGCCCTCCACGAACTTGTCGATGTGCGGGATGACGTTGAACGCGATCTGGTGATCGAAGAAGCGCGGGGTGATGGATTCGCCACGGGCCCAGGCGAGCGTCTGCTCCCGCAGCTCGTCCACGCCGTTGACGCCCGCCCCCGACACCGCCTGGTAGCTGGTGGCGATCACGCGCGTGAGACGGCCGGCGTCGTGGAGAGGCTTGAGCGGCATGACGGTGACGATGGTCGTGCAGTTGGGACAGGCCACGATGCCCTGGTGACCGCGGAGGGCGTGGGCATTGACCTCCGGCACCACGAGGGGGACCTTGGCGTCCATCCGGAAGGCGCTGGACTTGTCGACCACGACCGCGCCCGCCTTGACCGCGAGCGGCGCGTACTCCCTGGACTGGGCCGAGCCTGCCGAGAAAAATGCGACGTCGACGCCCTTGAAGGCCTCGGGTCCTACCTTCTGCACTCGAATCGACTCGCCCTTGAAGGGGACGCTCTTGCCCACCGAACGTTCGGAGGCGAAGGCGCGGAGCTCCCTCACGGGAAACTTGCGCTCGTCGAGGATCTTGAGCGTGGTCTGTCCCACGGCTCCCGTCACCCCGACTACAGCGATCGTTAGGCCTGTTGCCATGTCTTCACCGTTCCCCGTCCCCCCGTCCGCTATTCAACGCTATGAGTAGGACCTCTCGACCTCGGCGGAGATGAGGTCGCCCATCTCCTTCGTACCAACCAGCTTGGTTCCCGCGGCGTGGACGTCGCGGGTGCGGTGCCCCTGCTCGAGCACTCGGATCACCGCGGCGTCGATGCGATCGGCGTCGGCGCCCAGGCTCAGCGAGTAGCGCAGGAGCATGGCCGCGGAAAGGATGGCCGCGATGGGGTTGGCGACTCCCTGCCCCGCGATATCGGGCGCGGTGCCGTGCACGGGCTCGTAGAGCCCCACGCGGCCCCCGATGCTCGCCGACGGGAGCATGCCCATGGAGCCGGCCAGGATGGCCGCCTCGTCGGAAAGGATGTCGCCGAAGGTGTTCTCGGTGACGATGGTGTCGAAGTGCGTCGGCTTGTGGACAAGAGCCATGGCGCAGTTGTCCACGAGGACGTGCTCGAGGGCCACCTGCGGATAGTCCTTGCCCACGCGGGTGACCACCTCGCGCCAGAGCTGCGAGACCACGAGGACGTTGGCCTTGTCCACCGAGGCCAGCCGCTTCTTCCGCTTCATGGCGACGTCGAAGGCGGCCCGGGCCACTCGCTCCACCTCGCGTGAGGTGTAGGCCATCGTGTTCACGGCCCGGGCGCCGCCGTCGGCGAACTCCTCCCGGCCCCGCGGCTCTCCGAAGTAAAGCCCGCCCGTCAGCTCCCGGATGACCATGATGTCGGTGCCCTCGACCACCTCGCGCTTCAGGGGGGAGGCGTCCAGCACCATGGGGAAGCACTTGGCCGGTCGCAGATTGGCGAAGAGGTCGAGCTCCTTGCGAAGGCCCAGGAGTCCCCGCTCGGGCTTCTGCTCCTGCGGCAGAGCGTCCCACTTGGGTCCGCCGACCGCGCCGAAGAGGATGGCGTCGCTCTGCTCGCACAGCCGGAGGGTGGAGGCGGGCAGCGGCTCGCCCGTGGCGTCGATGGCGGCACCTCCGATGAGAGCGGCCTCGAACTCGAAGGAGACGCCGGTGGCCCGGCCCACCACCTCGAGCACCTTGCGGGCTTCCGGCGTCACCTCCTGCCCGATGCCGTCGCCTCCGAGCAACGCGATCTTGTGCGTCGTCACGACCAACCCCCTGCCAGGGCGGCGAGAATGGTCCAGATGCGAGGCGGCGACGGAAGTAGTGCCCGAGCCGTACTCTCTGTGCGTTGAGGGCAGCGCTGACGGAGCCGACGAAGCATATGGGCCATTGTCGCCGTCCCTGGAAGCCTAGGGCCCGATCTCCTTGACCTTCTGACCGCCCGCCGGGTGCACAAGGCGATTGAGCGCATTCACGTACGCCCGCGCGCTCGCCTCGATCACGTCGGTCGAGCTACCCTTGCCCGGCACCACGGTGCCGTCGAAGTCCACCCTGACCGACACCTCGCCGATGGCGTCCTTGCCGGAGGTGACGGCGCGCAGCTGATAGTCCTGGAGCTTCCCCTTGAGGCCGGTGATGGCGTCGATGGCGTTCAGCACCGCGTCCACCGGTCCGTCGCCCACCCCCGAGTCCTGGAAGACCTCGGTGTCCTTCTTGAGCCGCACGGTGGCCGAGGGGATGATGCCCGTCCCGCTGATCATGTGCAGGTAGTCGAGCGTGTACGTCTCGGGCACCTGGGCGATCTCGTCCTTGACGATGGAGATCAGGTCGTCGTCGAAGATCTCCTTCTTCTTGTCCGCGAGATCCTTGAACCGCTTGAAGGCCTTGCCGAGCTCGCCCTCGTCGAGCTCGAAGCCGAGCTCTCTCAACCGCGCGGCGAGGGCGGCCCGGCCCGAGTGCTTGCCCATGACGAGCTTGTTGGCGGCCCGGCCGATGTCCTCCGGCCGCATGATCTCGTAGGTGAGCTTCTCCTTCAGCACGCCGTCCTGGTGGATGCCCGCCTCGTGGGCGAAGGCGTTCTCGCCCACGATGGCCTTGTTGGGCTGCACGTGCACGCCCGTGATGGAGGAGAGGAGGCGCGAGCTCTTGAAGATCTCCTCCGTGCGCACCTGGGTGTCGATCTCGAAGAAGTCCTTCCGCGTCTTGAGCGCCATCACGACCTCCTCGAGGGAGGCGTTGCCCGCCCGCTCCCCGATGCCGTTGATGGTGCACTCGATCTGCCGCGCCCCCGCCCTGATGGCCGCGAGGGAGTTGGCCACGGCCTGGCCAAGGTCGTTGTGGCAGTGCACGGAGAGCACGGCCTTGCTGCTGTTCTTGACGTGCTCCCGGATCTTCATGATCCGGTTGAACCACTCCTCGGGAATGGCGTAGCCCACGGTGTCCGGGATGTTGATGGTGCGGGCGCCCGCATCGATGACCGCCTCCAGCACCTCGCACATGTAGTCGAAGTCCGTGCGGGAGGCATCCTCGGGCGAGAACTCCACGTCCTCGCAGTACGCCCTCGCGTGCTTGACCGCGTCGACGGCCGCCTTCAGGACCTCCGCCCGGCTCTTCCTGAGCTTGTACTTGAGGTGGATGTCCGAGGTGGCCACGAAAGTGTGGATGCGGGAGCGCCTCGCGTACTTGACCGCCTCCCAGGCCCGGTCGATGTCGCCGAGCCCCACCCGGCTGAGCCCGCAGATGATGGGCGCCCCCTCCAGGGTGCCCACCTGCTTGGCCACTTCGCGCACCGCCTCGAAATCCTCGTCCGAGGAGATGGGGAAGCCCGCCTCGATGACGTCGACGTTCAGGCGGGCGAGCTGCCGCGCCATCTCGAGCTTCTCCTGAGTGTTCATGGAAAACCCGGGGGCCTGCTCGCCGTCCCGGAGCGACGTGTCGAAGATGATGATCCGGTCCATTACGTATCCTCCATCGCGCTAGTGCGCGTCCCTGGTTCCCTTCTCGTTGACCATCGGCTGATCCAAGCGGCGGCGCACCCACACGGGGCGCGTGGGACCGCTCAGCAGGTACAGCGAGAACAGGATGAACAGGAACCACTGCGGATGCGTGGCCACGATGAGCACGCCCAGGACAACGAGGACGAGCACCTGGGCGGGGCGGCGGCGCGCGAAGTCCACTTCCTTGAAGCTGTAGTAGCGGAAGGTCGATACCATGAGGAGGGCCACCACCACCGTGCCCACGCTGATGGCGGCGGCCTGCCAGCGCCCGATCTCCGTCCCTTCCAGGAGCAGCGCGGTGGAGGCGACGATGCCCGCGGCGGCGGGGGTGGGCAGACCCACGAAGTAGCGGCGGTCCGTCACGCCCTGGTAGACGTTGAAGCGCGCGAGCCGGAGGGCGCCGCAGATGACGAAGAGGAAGGCCCCGAGCCAGGCCACGCGGCCGAACTGCGCGAGGGCGAGGGCGTAGAGCATGAAGGCGGGGGCGACGCAGAAGGACACCACGTCCGCGAGGGAGTCGAACTCCACGCCGAACTGGGTGGTGGTCCGGGTCAGCCGCGCGACCTTGCCGTCGAGGATGTCGAGGATCATCCCCACGAAGACGGCCACCGCCGCCTCGACGAAGCGGGATTGCGCGGAGAGCACGATGGCGAGGAAGCCGCAGAAGAGGTTGCCGGTGGTGAGAAGGCTGGGAAGCAGGAAGATGCCCCGCCGCGGATGCTCGCGGAACTCCTGCCAGCGCCGGCGCCGCGGATGGCGCGCGCCGTCCCCGCTTTGATGCTGTCTCCGTCTCACCGCAGCACTCCCATGATCGTCTCTCCGCCTCGTACCCTGTCCCCCACCCGCACTCTCAGCTCGGCGCCTCGCGGAACGATGAGGTCCGTCCGCGAGCCGAACCGGATCAGCCCGTACCGCTCACCCGCCTGGAGCTTGTCACCCGGCCGCACCCGGCACACGATCCGCCGGGCAAGCACCCCCGCGATCTGCCTCACCCCCACGCGCGCGCTGTCTCCCTCCAGGGCCACCGTGCAGCGCTCGTTCAGCTCCGAGGCCTCGTCCCGGTACGCGGCGAGGAAGCGTCCCTGTGCGTACTGGACGTCTCGCACCAGCCCCGCCACGGGTGAGCGGTTGACGTGCACGTCGAGGGGCGACAGGAATATGGACACCCGCACCGCCCGCCCCACCCAGCCGTCCTCCACGTCTGCCACGCCCATCACGCGCCCGTCGGCAGGGGCGAGGACCGCTCCCGTCACCGCGGGCGGCGTCCGCTCCGGATCGCGAAAGAAGCCGAGGCAGGCCAGCGCCAAGAGCGCGAAGGGCGCCGCCGCCCACCACCACCCGATGGAGCCCAGGATACACGCGGCCGCCGTGGCCGGGACGATAAAGCGCCAGCCTTCGACGGCGACGGGGATGCGCACGCGCTCTCCGTCCCGCTACACCCGCGGCGGCTTGATCCAGGACATCATCTTGCGCAGCCGCGCGCCCACTTCCTCGATGGGATGCTCGGCGTCGCGGCGCCTCTGGGCGAGAAAGCCCGCGCGGTGGGCCTGGTTCTCCAGCACCCATTCGCGCGCGAACTGGCCCGACTGGATCTCCCCGAGGATCTTCTTCATCTCGGCCTTGGTCTCCTCGCTGATGATCCGCGGCCCCCGCGTGTAGTCGCCGTACTCCGCGGTGTCCGACACCGAGTAGCGCATGTAGGCGAGACCGCCCTGGTAGAAGAGATCCACGATCAGCTTCATCTCGTGCATGCACTCGAAGTAGGCGACCTCGGGCTGGTAGCCCGCTTCCACGAGCGTCTCGAAGGCGGCCTTGATCAGGTGCGAGACGCCGCCGCACAGGGTCGTCTGCTCGCCGAAGAGATCCGTCTCCGTCTCTTCCTTGAAGGTCGTCTCGATCACGCCGGCGCGGGTGCAGCCCACGCCCTTGCCATAGGCGAGGGCGGTGTCCCGCGCCTTGCCCGACACGTCCTGGTACACGGCCACGAGGGCGGGCACGCCCGGGCCCGCGGTGAAGAGATCGCGCATCACGTGACCCGGCGCCTTGGGCGCGATCATCGACACGTCGACGTCGGGCGAGGGCACCACCTGGTTGAAGTGGATGTTGAAGCCGTGGGCGAACATCAAGGTCTTGCCCTTGCCGAGGGTGCCCTTGATGGACTCCTCGTAGATCTGGCGCTGGCTCTGGTCGGGCAGGAGGATCATGATGACGTCGGCGGCGGCGGCCGCGTCGTTCACCGTCATCACCTTGAGTCCGTCCTTCTCCGCCCGGGGCCAGCTCGGGGAGCCCTTGTAGAGCCCGACCACCACGTCCTGGCCCGAGTCCTTGAGGTTCAGGGCGTGCGCGTGCCCCTGGCTGCCGTAGCCGATGATGGCGATCTTCTTGCCCTTGAGCAGCCCGAGGTCCGAGTCCTGGTCGTAGAAAATCTTCGCCGGCATGACGTGTGCTCTCCTGTGATGGTTAGTCCGCGAACCCGACCACGCGCGGGTCCTGGGCGGCGGGGTTCGACGGGCGCGCGGGGGCGGTCTTGCCCAGCTTCTCCTCGGCGCGGCGAAGCCGCGTCTTGGGGCTGCGAGCGATGGCGACCTTACCCGTGCGCACCACTTCCTGGATGCCGAAGGCCCGGAGGAGCTCGAGCATGGCTTCGATCTTGGACTCCTCGCCCGTGACCTCGAGGGTGTAGCTGGCCGCGGTCACGTCGATGACCTTGGCGCGGAAGATGTCCGCGATGCGGAGGATCTCCGCCCGCGCGCTCGGCTCCGCGTTGACCCGGACGAGGAGCATCTCGCGCTCCACGTGCGTCTCCTCGCTGAGGTCGATGACCTTGATGACGTCGATGAGCTTGTGGAGCTGCTTCATGACCTGCTCGATGACGAAGGCGTCGCCCCGCACAACCAGGGTCATGCGCGACACCGCGGGGTCGAGCGTCTCCCCCACGGACAGGCTCTCGATGTTGTAGCCCCGGGCGGAGAAGAGCCCGGCCACCCGCGAGAGCACGCCGAAGCGGTTCTCCACGAGAACGGCGATGGTGTGCTTCTTGATCTCCGGCGCATCGGCCACGGCTAGAACCCCGTCTGGGACTTGGCGGCGCGCTCGCGGGTCTCCCGGCTCGGCGGCGCGAGGATCATGTCGGTGTTGGCGCCGCCCGCGGGCACCATGGGGAACACGCACTCGTCCTTGTTCACCCACACGTCGAGCAGCACGGGTCCCGGCGTCGAGATCATCTTCTCGAGGGCGGGCACCACGTCGGCGGGCTTGGTGGCCCGGATGCCCGTGCACCCGTAGGCCTCGGCGAGCTTCACGAAGTCCGGGCTCGGCCCGAGATCGATGGCGCAGAACCGCTCCTTGTAGATGACGCGCTGCCACTGCCGGACCATGCCGTGGCCGCCGTTGTTGATGATGACGGTCTTGACGGGCAGCCGCTCCTCGAAGCAGGTGGCGAGCTCCTGGCTGTTCATGGCGAAGGAGCCGTCGCCGTCGATGTTGATGACGAGGCGGTCGGGATGGCCGGCCTGCACGCCCATGGACGTGGGCAGCCCATAGCCCATGGTGCCCAGCCCCCCCGACGTGCACCACGAGCGCGGATGCTTGAAGCGGTAGTACTGGGCCGCCCACATCTGGTGCTGACCCACCCCGGTGACCACGAGGGCCTCGCCGTTGGTCAGGTTGGAGATCTCCTCGATCACGTACTGCGGCTTGATGACGTCGTCCGACCATTCGTAGCGGAGGGGCTGGTCGCGCTTCCACTCCGCGATCTGCTCCGCCCACTGGCGGCGCGCTTCCTTGACGGCGCCCTGGGGATACGTCTTCATCTCCTCGCGCACCGCCTCCAGGAGCTTGACGAGCACGCGCCTGCAGTCGCCCACGATGGGGATGTCAACCTTGATGTTCTTGGAGATGGACGAGGGGTCGATGTCGATGTGGATGATCTCCGCGCTGGGCGCGAAGGCGTCCACGCGCCCGGTGACGCGGTCGTCGAAGCGCGCGCCCACGGCCACCAGACAGTCCGAGTCGTGCACGGCCATGTTGGCGTAGTACGTGCCGTGCATGCCCAGCATGTCGAGGGAGAGCGGGTGGGCCATGGGAAAGGACCCCAGCCCCATCAGGGTCTGGGTCACGGGAATCTGGGTCAGCTCCGCGAGCTCGCGGAGCTCGGGCGAGGCGTCGGCGGAGATGGCGCCGCCCCCGACGTAGAGGACGGGCCGCTTGGCCCGGATCATGGCCCGGGCGGCCTTCTTGATCTGTCCGGGGTGTCCCTCGTAGGTGGGGTTGTACGAGCGCAGGTGCACGCTGTCCGGGTACTCGAAGCTCCACTCCTTGACGAGGATGTCCTTGGGCAGATCGACGTGCACCGGCCCCGGCCGGCCCGTGGCGGCGATGTGGAAGGCCTCCTTGATGGTCGCGGCCAGATCGTTGCCGTCCTTGACGAGGAAGTTGTGCTTCGTCGCCGAGCGCGTGATGCCGACGTTGTCCGCCTCCTGGAAGGCGTCGTTGCCGATCAGGTGGGTGGGCACCTGTCCGGTGAAGGCGACGATGGGGATCGAGTCCATGAGCGCGTCCTGGAGCGCCGTCACGAGGTTGGTCGCCGCGGGTCCCGAGGTGACCAGGCACACCCCCACCTTGCCGGTGGTGCGCGCGTAGCCCTCGGCCGCGTGCCCGGCGGCCGCTTCCTGGCGTACCAGGATGTGACGGAGACCCTCGAAGTCGTACAGGGCGTCGTAGATCGGTAGTACCGCCCCCCCGGGCAGACCAAACACGATGTCCACGCCTTCACGCTTCAAAGACTCCAGCACGATGTTCGCTCCAGGAAGCTTCACAGCGTTACCCTCCTTCGCTGGCTGCCGATAATGGCCCATCTGCGGGAGTGCGGCGAGCTCGCTCGCCGCCTCGCATCTGAGCCATTCTCGCCAGCCAGCCTCCGGTCAAACACCTTTTCTTACAAGAGCCCCGCCGAGGCGAGGCACTCCTTGATGTCCTCGATGGCGTCGCCGTCCGGCGTCCCCAGGGGCGCCCGGCACGGCCCGCCATAGAAGCCCTGCAAATCCATGGCCGCCTTGAGCCCGCCGATGCCGAATCGTCCGGCCACACCCCGGTCCGCCAGCATCATGCGCGCGGCGATGGCCTTGGCCTCTTCCCATCGCCCGTCGCGCGCGAGCCCGTACACCTCGCACAGCTCGCGGGGAGCGATGGCGCCGAGAGCGAGCACGCCGCCCGAGGCCCCGATGGGCAGCGCGGGCAGAAGCGCCGCCGCCGAGCCCACCAGCACGTGGAAAGTCTTCGGCGTCAGGTGGATGACGTGGGCGGCCTGGGGAATGTTGCCGGAGGAGTCCTTGATCCCGCACACGTTGGGGTGCTCGGCGATGCGCGCGACGGTGTCGGGCTCGAGATTGATTCCGGTATTGAGCGGGAAGTTGTAGAGCATGACGGGAATGGGCGAGGCCTCGGCCACCGCGACGTAGTGGCGCACCTGCGCTCCCGCCTGGGCGAAGCCCTTGGTGAAGTAGTGGGGAGTGATCACGATGGCCGCGTCCGCCCCGATCTCCGCCGCGCGCTTCGTCTGGCGAATCGTGTGCAGCGTGGAGTTCGCCCCCGTCCCGGCCAGGAAGGCCTTGCCGCGCGGGATCGCCTCGCGAGCGGCCACGAGCACGACGTCGCGTTCGGCCTCCGAGAGCATGGGGAATTCGCCCGTGGAGCCCAGCACGACGTAGCCCGCGAGGTCCGTGGCGTTCCACTTGGCCAGGTTCGCCTTGAGCCGATCCGTGGCGACCTGGTCGCCGCGGAAGGGCGTGGGCACGGGGACGTACACGCCGTGGAAGTCACGCACGCGGGCGGCCCCTGGGCGCGCGACCGGACGTGTGTCCTCCCGCGCGTCGTGGCTGCTTGATCTGGGCCTGCGCGGACGCGAGCCACGCAATGGGCACCATGTAGGGAGAGCACGAGACGTAGTCCATGCCCACGCGATGGCAGAACTCGACGGAGGACGGCTCGCCCCCGTGCTCCCCGCAGATGCCCACCTTGAGCTTGGGCTCCGTCTTGCGGCCCCGTTGGATGCCGATCTCGATCATCTCCCCTACCCCTTCCTGGTCCAGCACCGCGAAGGGATCGCTGGGGAGCAGCTTGTGCTCCAGGTAAAAGGGCAGGAACTTGCCGATGTCGTCGCGGCTGTAGCCGAAGGTCATCTGGGTCAGATCGTTGGTGCCGAAGGAGAAGAACTCGGCGTGCTGGGCGAGCTTGTCGGCGATGAGGGCCGCCCGCGGCACCTCGATCATGGTGCCGACCGAATAACCGACCTTGACGCCCATGTCGCCCACGGTCTGCCGGGCGATGCGCTCCGTCATCTCGCGCGTGAGCTTCATCTCCTCCACGGTGCCGGTGAGCGGGATCATGATCTCGGGCGGCTCGACCCGCACGCCCCGCTTCGCCACCTCGCAGGCCGCCTCCATGATGGCGCGCACCTGCATCTCGTAGATCTCGGGGAAGGTGATGCCGAGCCGGCAGCCTCGGTGGCCGAGCATGGGGTTGGCCTCGAGGAGCGCCTCGATCCGCATCCTGATCGCTCCCAGCTCCTGGTGGCGCGCCGGGTTGATCCCGAGGGCGTCGAGCCTCGTGTACTCCTCGAGCACCTCCTTGTACTTCGGGAGGAACTCGTGCAGCGGCGGGTCCAGCAGCCGGATGGTCACGGGGAAGCCGTGCATGGCCGTGAAGATGCCGATGAAGTCTTCCCGCTGGAAGGGGAGGAGGCTGTCCACGGCCTTGCGGCGAGCCTGCTCGTCGCGGGCCATGATCATCTCGCGGACGATGGCGATGCGGTCAGCCTTGAAGAACATGTGCTCCGTCCGCACGAGGCCGATGCCGACCGCCTTGAATTCCCGGGCCTTGGCGGCGTCCTCCGGAGTGTCGGCGTTGGCGCGCACTTTTGTCGTGCTGACCTTGCCTGCCCACTCGAGGATCTTCTCGAACTCCGAGGAGAGCGTCGGGTCCACGAGGGGCAAGGCTCCCATGACGACCTCGCCCGTCGCGCCATTCAGGGTCACCACCTGCCCTTCGCGCACCACCGTCCTCCCTGCGCGGAAGAGCCGGCTCTCCTCGTCCACCACCACGTCACCGGCACCCACCACGCAGCTCTTGCCCCAGCCGCGCGCGACGACGGCCGCGTGAGAGGTGAGCCCGCCGCGCGAGGTCAGCACTCCCTGTGCAGCGTGCATGCCCGCCACGTCCTCGGGGGACGTCTCCGCGCGCACGAGAATCACATGCTCCTCGCGCAACGCCATCTCCACCGCCTTCTCGGGATCGAAGACGACCTTGCCGACGGCCGCCGCCGGAGTGGCGGCCAGACCCTGGGCGATGGCCGTGTACTTGGCCTTGGGATCCACCGTCTTCACCAGGAGCTGGTTGAGGGAGGAGGGCTCGACGCGCAGGAGGGCCGTGTGAATGGACTTCTCTCGCCGCTCGGAGGCCTTCTTTATCCGGCGGTCGTCGAACAATCCTTCCTTCAGCATCTCCACTGCGATGCGCACGGCGGCGCCTGCCGTCCGCTTGCCCGAGCGCGTTTGCAAGATGAAGAGCCGGCCTTCCTGCACCGTGAACTCGATGTCCTGCATGTCGCGGTAGTGGCGCTCGAGCCGGTCCTTGATGGCCACGAGCTCGTCGTAGACCTTGGGCATGCTCCCTTTGAGGGCGGCGATGGGCTGCGGCGTGCGGATGCCCGCCACCACGTCTTCGCCCTGGGCGTTGACGAGGAACTCTCCAAAGAAGCGACGCTCGCCGCTCGACGGATCGCGCGTGAAGCACACCCCGGTGCCCGACGTCTCGCCGAGATTGCCGAAGACCATGGCCATCACCGTTACCGCGGTGCCCCAGTCGTCGGGCAGCCGGTGAATGCGCCGATAGTCGCCGGCCTTCTTCGCGAACCACGAGTCGAAAACCGCGGACACGGCCAGCCGCAGCTGCTCGACCGGATCCTGGGGGAAAGCCTTGCCCGTGCGGGCCTGGACGAGCCGCTTGAACTCCGCCACGAGGGCCTTGAGCGGCTCGGGCCGCAGGTCGGCATCGGTCGGGGCCCCCGCCTGGGCCTTGGCGCGATCGAGAAGCTCGTCGAAGGCGTGGCGGTCAATGCCGAGGACCACGTCACCGAAGATGGTGATGAAGCGGCGATAGCAGTCCCAGGCGAAGCGCTCGTTCTTGGTCCAGCGCGCAAGCCCCGGCACTGTCCGGTCGTTGAGACCGAGGTTGAGGACGGTGTCCATCATGCCCGGCATGGAGGCGCGGGCGCCCGAGCGCACGGAGACGAGAAGGGGCCGCGCGGGGTCTCCAAGCTTGAGACCGACGGCGGCCTCCAGGCGAGCGAGCGAGGCGAGCACCTGCTCCCAGAGCCCCGCCGGGTGCTTGCGCCCCCCCGCTGAGTACGCCGCCCAGGCCTCGGTGGTGATCGTGAAGCCGGGCGGCACCGTGACGCCGAGATTGGTCATCTCGGCCAGCTCGCAGCCCTTTCCGCCGAGCAGGTGTCGCAGCGCGCTCGACCCCTCCGCCTTGCCGTCGGCGAAGGCGTACACGTACTTGTGTCGGCGAGCACCGATGCTCGGAGACGCCGTCCGTGCGCCCTTGCGTACCCTGGCGTGTGCCATTTCGTCGACCCCCTCGGTCGGGCCGCCCGGTCTGCAGAGAAAGAAAGGCAGGCCCCGAAGAGGCCTGCGTTATCCGGTGATGGTATGCGAGGGCACTCTCAATGTCAACAAATATGTTGCGTGACAGGCACTTACGAGACTTTACGACGCCGCTTGCTCCGTGCCTTGACGGGACGAGCGCGCGTGAAGCTCTCGCTTCCTGTGACAAGTTTCTCGACAGCCGCCAGATGGGTGCGCATTGCTCGAGACGCCCCCGCCTCGTCTCCGCGACGTATCGCCCGGAGCATGCGCCGGTGGTCGTGATGCGAGCGCGTGGGACGGCCGGGCGTGAGCAAGCTCTCCTCGCGGCTCTGCGCGAGGAGATCCAGCAATGCGTTGACGATGCGGACGATGGCGCGGTTGTGTGCGGCGGCGGCGATGGCGGCGTGCAGGGCCGAGTCCTGCGCCATCCCCGTCCGCCCCTGGGCAACCTCGCGCGCCTGCTCCTCGAGGATGCGCTCCATCTCGCCTACCTCCTCGCGGGTGGCCCGCCGTGCGGCCAGGGCGGCGATGGCAGGCTCGAGGATGCGACGCGCCTCGAAGAGCTCCCCCACCGCCTCGCGATGCGGGAGGATGACGAGGGCGAGCGGCTCGATCAGCGCCTCGACCGAGACGTCGCGCACGAAGGCGCCCTCGCCCGCCCGGATCTCGATGAGGCCGCGGCTCTGCAGCGAGCGCAGGGCCTCGCGCACCGAGGTGCGGCTGACGCGGAACCGCTCCGCGAGCTCGCGCTCCGGGGGAAGACGATCGCCCGAGGTCAGACGGCCGTCGGCGATCAGGGCCTTGACCTGGCGCACGATATCCTCGTAGATGCGGATGGACTTGACGGGCTCGAGCTCCATCAGGGGCCTTCCCTTCTCCGGGCGTGGGCGGGCGCGGATCTCGCCAGCCTCCAGCCGAGCGCCGTCACCGCCGCCGCGAGCACGATGGACAGCCAGATGTCGGCGGCGGCCGCGCCCGCCCCGAGAGAGCGGCGGACCATGGGGTCATCCGTGATCATCTCGCCCGCGACATATCCCAGCACGCCCCCTCCGAGCCAGATGATCCATTCGTGGCGGGCCATGAGGCGAGCCAGAAAGCCACTGCCCCAGACCACCAGCGGCAGGGAGAGGGCGATCCCGAAGACGACGAGGATCATGTCCCCCCTGGCCGCGGCCGCCACCCCCAGCACATTGTCGAGGCTCATGGTCACGTCCGCCACCACGATGATCCAGATCGCCTCCCTGAGGGACGTGCCGTGTCGAGTCCCCGCATGATCCATGTGGCCGGGGCGCACGAGCCTGATGGCAATCCAGATCAGGGCCAGTCCGCCCATCAGCTGGAGGAGCGGAATACGCAGGAGAACGCTCACGACGGCGATGAAGGTGACGCGGAGCCCCACGGCCCCGAGGGTGCCCCAGACGCGGCCGACGAGCTGCTGGCGGGGCGGCAGGGCCCGCACCGCGAGGGCGATCACGAGCGCGTTGTCCCCGGCCAGGGAGATGTCGATGAGCGCGATGCCGAGGAGACGGGCCCAGAATTCCGGGCTCAGCAGGAAGCTCATGCCCGCTTCTCGGAGAGCCGCCACCCTGTGGCGGTGAGGATGCCGGCCATGGCGATGGCCACGGGCAGCTTGAGGCTGGCGTCCAGGCCTTCGCCCAGCGCTCGGAGCACCATGGGGTCGTCCAGCAGCATCTCTCCCGCGACGAAGCCCAGGATTCCGCCACCCACCCAGATGATGGCGGGATAGCGATTCATGAGCGTGGCGAGGACGCCGCTGCCCACGATGACGATGGGGACGGACATCGCGATGCCGATGCCCACGAGCATCATGTCCCCCCGCGCGGCTCCCGCGATGGCCAGCACGTTGTCGAGGCTCATGGTCACGTCGGCCACGAGGATGAGCCACACGGCATGCCAGAACGACCGGCCGTGGCGGCCCGTCTCCGGCTCCCCTCCCTCGGGCTGGACGAGCTTGTAGGCGATCCAGAGGAGCACGAGGCCGCCCGCCACCCTGAGAAAGGCAAGCTCGAGGAGCCGGCTCACGATCCCCACGAAGGCCAGGCGGAGCACCACGGCGCCCACGGTGCCCCAGATCTGCCCGAGAACGCGCTGGCGCTTCGGCAG
>DASQAK010000066.1:0-10065 GCA_035635755.1 Candidatus Methylomirabilota bacterium
GACCGCGCACAGCGTGGCCTTGCCGCCCGCCCCGCACGTGAGGAGAATTCGCTGGCCACGATCCTGGAGCGCGGGGTCGCGGCGAGGAAGCTCGAGGTCGGCCTTGATGTCGAGCTCGCCGCGCGTGATGTTGCGCGCGCCTGGAACAGTCCCGTGCTCGGCGACCTCCCAGGCCTCGCGCACATCGATGACCATGGCGTCACCCCCGTCGATGATCCGCTTGGCCTCGACCGGGCTCAGCAGCTTGACGTGCGCCCGGGCGTCATGCACCCGCTGCCGGAACGTCTTGCCCATGCCTCGACTTTACCTCAGCCGGGCGCCCCGCTGCGTCACGATGTCCAGGATGCGCTCGACCTCGCCGTTGATCTGATCGACGTCCGCGGGCAAGAACCCGCCCGCCGCGAAGTGCCCGGTGACGGAGTCGGGGTTGATCGTCACCGTGCGCACGTCGCGGATGTACTTGGCGGCCTCGAGCGGCTCCCACTCCGGATTCAGGAGGTCCTTCACGCCGGTCATGATCAGGGTCTTGGCCTTGATGGATCGGAGGGCCTTGATGTAGTCGCCGTTCATCCCCGGGGTCGTGCCCACGTCGTGGCTCTCGTACGCCCAGGTCTGATAGATGTAGTCGTTGGCGTCGAAGATGGTGAGGGCCGCGTCCTCCTGGGTCTTGAGCCAGGGCAGCACGTCGAGCGGCTTGCCGAACTGATAACGGTACAGCTCCGGTGAGCGGGCAGCGGCGAACCCGACGATGTCGCGGAAGAGTCGGAGGCCTTCGAGGGGCGGGCTCGTGTACTCGCCTCCCTTCCACGCGGGGTCGAGCATGATCGCCTTGCGGCTCGCATCAACGATGACCACGCTCCACGCCGGCGTGCGCGCGAGAGGCACGAGGGCCACCAGGCTGTCCATGAACTCCGGGTAGCTGACGCCCCACTGCAGGGCCTGCATGCCACCCATCGACGGCCCGATCACCGTCACCACGTGGTCGATGCCCAGCTTGTCCTTGAGCAGCTTGTACTGCGACTGGACCATGTCCCGCATGGCGAAGCGCGGGAACTTCATGCGCGGCTGCGCCTTGCTGTTGCTGGGCGACGTGGTCAGGCCGTTGCCGATTGCGTCCGTGGCCACGATGAAATACTTCGTGGTGTCCAGGGCCTTGCCGGGCCCGATCAGGAAGTCGAGCCGATGGTGGTTCCCGGTCAGCGCCGTGACCATCAGGATGGCGTTCGACTTCTTGGCGTTGAGCGTGCCGTGCGTCACGTAGGAGATGGCGAAGTCCTTGATGACCTCTCCGCTCTCCAGCTTGAAGTCGCCGATCTGGTAAAGCTGATGGGGCGGATCGCCCGGACGGTGGGCGGCAACCGCAGCCGGGAGCGAGCCGATCAGGAGCAGGCAGGCGATCGCGGACAGGGCGGCATGGCGCATCGGCGAACCTCCGCGTTGAGGGTGCACAGCGCGAGCGCGCCGAGTGTAGGCCGGCGGTCGGATCTTCGTCAACGCACCTCCATGGTCAGGGCTCCGTTGCGTTTTGATCGCATGGACGCTATCTTCTCGGCAGCCAACCCTCCGAGGTGATCCATGGTCAAGGTGGTCACGTTCCTGAAGCGGAAGGCCGGGATGTCGGTGGAGGATTTCCAGCGCTACTGGCGGACGCGGCACCCGGAGGTCGTGGTGCGGCTGCCCGGCGTGCGGCGCTATGTCCAGTCCCACACCCTCGCGTCGGCCTACCGCAAGGGTGAGCCGGTCTACGACGGCATCGCCGAGGTGTGGGCGGAGGACACCGACGCGCTGCGGGCCATGACGAGGAGTCCCGAGAACGCGAAGGTGCAGGCGGACGAGGCGCAGTTCATCGACCGCGCGGCCATGGGCTTCCTCGTCACCGAAGAGCAGGTGGTGGTCGAGGGCGCCGGCGCGCCCGAGGCGGTGAAGGCCGTGGAGTTCCTCTCGCGCAAGGCGGGGGCGTCCGTGGACGAGTTCCAGCGTCACTGGCGCGAGAGCCACGCGAAGATCCTGGCGGGGATTCCCGGACTCCGCCGCTGCGTGCTGAGCGCGACCCGTCGCGCCGCCTACGAGGCCGGGCGAGCGCCCGCCTACGACGGAGTGACGAGCATGTGGTTCGCCTCTTCCGACGCCCTTCGCTCCGCGGCCTCGTCCCCCGCCTACGCGGCCGCGGTGGCCGACCGCGAGCGCTTCCTCGCGCCCGGGCAGCCTCCCTTCATCGTCACCCAGGAGCACGTCATCGTCGGCGGCGCGGGCAGCGAGTCGGCGGGCTGAGGACGAGACCTGTGAGCGAGGTCCGGGCCTGGATCGACGCGGCCCAGCGCATCGTGGTGCTGACGGGCGCGGGCATCTCCACCGATTCGGGCATCCCCGACTTTCGCGGCCCCCAGGGCGTCTGGACCAAGAATCCCGAGGCGGAGAAGCAGTCCACGCTGCAGAACTACGTCGCCGATCCCGAGGTGCGCAAGCGCGCCTGGCAGAGCCGCCTGGAGTCGCCGGCCTGGAAGGCGCAGCCCAATGCCGGCCATCGCGCCCTCGTCACCCTCGAGCGCCGCGGCAAGCTCGACACCCTCATCACCCAGAACATCGACGGGCTCCACCAGGCGGCGGGCTCCTCGCCCGACCGCGTGATCGAGATCCACGGCACCATGCGCGAGGTGGTGTGCCTCGACTGTGGCGAGCGCGCGCCCATGGAGCGGGCCCTCGCCCGCGTGCGCGCCGGCGAGGCCGATCCGCCCTGCCGCTCCTGCCGAGGCATCCTCAAGTCGGCCACGATCTCCTTCGGCCAGGGGCTCGTGCCCGAAGACCTGCAGCGCGCCCAGCAGGCCGCCGCGCGCTGCGATCTCATGCTCGCGGTGGGCACCAAGCTCTCTGTGTACCCGATTGCCGGGGTGGTCCCCGTGGCCAAGCGGGCCCGCGCGCGCATCGTCATCGTCAATGCCGAACCCACGGAGATGGACGAGCTGGGGGATGCCGTCCTGCGCGGGTCCATCAGCACGCTCCTACCGTCCATCGTGGAATGATCAGCGCACGAGAGAGGACATAGCCCACATGCCAGCTCGTAGCGGCCAGGAATACGTGGAGTCCCTGAAGAAATGCGCCCCGAATGTCTACCTGGAAGGCCGCCGCGTCGTCGACGTCACCGCCGAGCCCGTCTTCCAGGAGCCGATCCGCGCCACCGCGGAGCAGTACGACATGCAGCTCGATCCCGCCTACCGCGAGGTGATGACGTACCCGTCGCCCACCACCGGACATCCCGTGTCCACCTCGTTCCTGATCCCGCACACGCGCGAGGAGCTGGTGAAGAAGCGCAAGCACTTCAAGCTGCGCGCCGACCACAACTTCGGCTTCATGGGCCGGGCCCCCGACTTCATGAACCAGTTCGTCACGGGCTGGCATCTCATGGCCGGCCGGTTCGCGCGCGCGGGGGCCCGCTTCGGCGAGAACGCCACCCGTTACTACGAGCACGTGCGCGAGCGAGACCTCTTCCTCACGCACATGCTCATCAACCCGCAGATCGACCGCTCCAAGACCTCCGCCCAGCAAGAGGATCCGTTCCTTCACCTGGGCCGCGTGGGGGAGACCGGCGACGGCATCGTCGTGCGCGGCGCGAAGATGCTGGGCACCATGGCCCCCGTCACGGAGGAAGTGGCGGTGATTCCCTTCGGCGGGGTGCCCCCGGGCGACGACGCCTACGCCCTCGCCTTCGCCATTCCCACGAGCACACCCGGCCTCACCTTCATCTGCCGCGAGACGGTGTCGCCGCTGCCGCGGTCGCGCTTCGACCACCCGCTCTCCAGCCGCTTCGAGGAGATGGACTGCATCGCCGTCTTCGAGGACGTGCTCGTCCCCTGGGACCGCGTCATGGTCGACGGCAGCCTGGGCAGCGGGGAGATCATCAACACGCTGGGGGCGGACTTCAACGCCCTCCTCAACATGCAGACGTCCGCCCGCATGTTGAGTCAACTGGAATTCTTCTGCGGCCTCGCCATGAGGCTGGCGGACGCCATCGGCATCACGGGCTTCCTGCACGTGCAGGAGAAGCTGGGCGAGATGCTGAGCCAGATGGAGATCGCCCGCGCCGTCTTCTACGGGGCCGAGGCCATGGCGCAGCGCCTCGACAACGGGGTGTGGGTGCCGGGCGGGCACGGCCTGCGCGCCTTTCACCTGCAGTCGGGCAAGATCTACAGCCGCTTCGTCGAGATCGTGCAGACGCTGGCCGCCGGCGGATTCTTCTATGCGCCGAGCGAGGCCGACCTCGCCAATCCTGAGGTGCGGCCCATGATCGACAAATTCGTGCGCGGGCGCGCGGGCATCTCCGCCGAGGAGCGCATCGCGCTCTTCAAGCTGGCGTGGGACGCGACGGGGGAGACCTTCGGCCAGCGCATGGCCCAGTACGTGCGCTTCTACTCCGGCGACCCTATCCGCCTCACCGCGGGCTTCTACATGCAGTACGACAAGGCGCCGCTCCTCGAGATCGTCGAGCGGGCGCTGGGACGGCGCGAGGGCGAGCGCATCCCCGTGTCGCCGGACGATCCGGCCGGAGCCATCCCCTACCAGCCGGACACGCGTGGGATGGCGGGGACGTACGCGACCGGGTCACTGCCGACGAGGCAAGATCAGCGGGGCTGAAGGGCGTGCTCGAGCTGGGCCAGGTCGTCCTCGGGGTGCGGGACCTCGAGGCGGCCACGCGCCACATGGAGGCCGAGGGATTCGCGGTGCAGGACGGCGGCGTGCATCCCGGTCTGGGCACCGCCAATCGCATCATCCCGCTGGGTGGCCAGTACCTCGAGCTGCTCGGGGTGGTGGACGAATCGCTCGCGAGCTCGAACTGGTACGGTCGCGCCCTCCTGGATCGCATCGCCGATGGAGACCGCCTCGTCCGCTGGTCCCTCCGCACCGATCGGATCGAGGAGATCGCGGGCCCGCTCGGGCTGATTCCCGAGCGGCGCTCGCGAATGCGGCCCGACGGCCGACCGCTTCACTGGCGCGCCGCGGGGCTCCAGACCGCCGCCGAGCATGGCTGGCTTCCCTTCTTCATGCAGTGGGAGGACGCGGCGGACTTTCCCGGTGCCCTCCCCGCCCGCCACCCGAACGGGGCCCATGCCATCGCCTGGCTCGAGCTGTCGACTCCCGATCCCGAGCGCCTCCATCGCTGGCTCTCGGGCGGAGAGGCGCCCCTGCGGCTCACGGAAGGCGCGCCCGGGCTTCACCGCGTCGGCGTGGCGACGCGGGAGGGCGAGCTCGTGTTGGGCTGACCTAACGAAACTAAGTAGGTCTGGATCTCTGGGCCAGGGGGTGCAGGATGTCAATCGCCCACCCGACGTTCAGTCCCTCCCCGAGCCAGCTGGCGCACGCCGTTCGCGCGTCGATGCGCAGGCCTTGCGAGTCGTGACACGCGCGGAGCGCCTTGGTCGGATCGGCGGGCACTTTGGCAGGCGCCGGCACCTCAGGTAGCGGGCGGCCGTCCGGCCGCCGGAATTGGAGCGCCCCGTCGGGTGAGCGCGCGACCTGGTAGCCCTCCTCGTGCACCGCCCGATGATGCCGGCGGCAGAGCAGGGCGAGGTTCGAGAGCGTGGTCGGGCCCCCGTGAGCCCAGTGGCGGAGGTGATGCCCCTGGGTGAAGCGCAGGCCGCACCCCGGGAAGCGGCAGCCTTGGTCCCGATGGTCGAGGGCACGGCGTAGAGCGGGAGGAATCGTCCGCGTCCGGGCCCCGATCTCCAGCAGGCGCCCCTCGCCGTCGTGGCGCATGACCACCCGACGTCGCACGCCAGGCGCCGGGACGTTTCCGCGGAAACGTGAGTACCCCCTTCGAGGACGGACTGGCCCGGCTGCTCCGGATCGGCCAGCACCTGGGCGTCAACGTGGACCACCACCTGGTAGCGCTCGCCCGGGGCGCCGGGATCGAGCCCGTGATGAAGGGCCGTTTCCGCGAGCAGGGCCAGCGCATCCGCCTGCTGCTGGGAGACCGGGGGCGTTTCCGCGGAGACGTCCCCGAAACCTGCCGAGGCCTTGGCGCGCTCCCGGGCCCGCTGATAGAGGCTCTCGCGGGCCGCGGCCAGGGCTTGCATGAGCAGCGCTCCCACCTCCGGCTCGAGCCGCCCGCGGAGGATCACCATGCCGTCCTCGTCGTGATACACGTGCAGGGCTCGGCTCGCGTGCCGCCGCTTCGTCTCCCGAGCCTCGGCACGCCGGTCCACGCACCGCCACCCGCGCACGATCCGCTCGACGTGGGCCGCCGTGCCCGCGCGCCCCACCGCCAGGAGCCGAGCTTCGGTCTCCGGCGTGGCCACGCGGGTCAGGCCACGGACCTTGGAGTAGGACAGCTCCCCGCGGCCCAGGGCCTGGGGGGGAAGTGGCAGTGTACCCAGAGCGCGGGCCATTCGGACCCGCTCCCGGGCCGCGCCCAGGTCGAGCCCCACGCGCCAGGAGAGCCAGGCGGCGCAGGAACGGAAACCCGTGTTCCATCCCCCGCGGGCGTCGAACTCACGAATCAGATCGAGCAGGCGCGCGGTGGCCGCGTCGAGGTGGGCGGACAGCTCGGCGATCTCGTCACCGAGCCGGTCCAGCTCTGTGACGGGATGCCGAGGAGCAAGGACAGATGACGAGTGAATGTGCATGGCGAGAGCCCTCCTTTTGCCAAGGCGACTCTACACCCTGGTTTTTGCGCCTTCGGGAAGCGTCAGGAACGGCTGATCTTGGGACGAGTGATGATTTTTGATCCGGTCGCGTCGGGCCGTAGACCGACGAGTCCGTGCGTGCCGCTGGGCAGGCACTGACCGAAGGCTGCCAGCGCACCACCGAACCACCCCGACGAAGCTGTCAAGCGGAAACGCGCGGGTCTGTGACTCTTGGTGTATCCATCCGCGCACAGGGTAAGCGACAAGAGCGCTTTAGTTCATCGGCGGCGCTATCTCGCTCACGAGCACGGCGCGCTCCGTGAGCCCGCGGCTCGAGCGGTCGGCCTCGCCTGCTCAGGCCTTGGCGGGCGGGCGGGGCGTCACGTGCCCGCACTTTCCACAGGTGCGGTGGGTCTCGCTCCCGTAGAACTCCTCGTAGGCGCGCGAGACGGGGTCCTCTCGATAGTCCCCGACGTGCTTGACGCTCTGGTGGAGCTGGGTGCCACACTTCTCGCAGTACCAGGTGAAGCGATCCTGCTCCTCCTCGCGCCGCTTGCGCTCGAGGACCAGCACGAAGGAATCGGGTGAGAACCGCGGCGAATGCGGCGTCCCCGCCGGGCAGTAGATGATCTCACCCTCGCGGACCACGGCCACCTTCTCCTCGCCTTCGCGCGTGCGGTAGTGGAGGTTCATGTCGCCCTTGATCATGAACATGACCTCGTCGCTGGGGTCGCTGTGGAACTCGCTGCGGTGCTCGCGGCCCCGCGCCACGAAGGCGATGCTGTCGGGCGCCTGCCAGAGGACGGAGTTGGGCCGGGAGGAGCTGCGGATGGTGGTCATGACCTGACCGAGGTCGACGGCTCGCATCTCGTCCATGGACGGCCTCCTCCTGTGGCTCTGGCGCGGTGCCCGCGCTTCAGAACCCGCGCCGGTGAGAGAACGTGATCTCCTCGCTGGTGATGAATTCGATCAGCACGGCTTTCCCTTCCGCGTTCATCTTCCGGGCGCGCTCGATGGCCGCGGCGATCTCTGCGGGCTTCTCCACGCGCTCGGCCTGACCGCCCATCGCGCGGCCCATGTCCGCGTAGCTCCCGCCGATGTCCCGCGTGCGATAGCGGTCGTGCGAGACGACCAGCGCGTGCCGCTCGATGGCCATCGCGGAGTTGTTCAGGACGATGGTGGTGATGGGGATGCCGCAGCGGACGGCCGTCTCGAAATCGAGCCCGGTCATGCCGAACGCGGCGTCACCCATGAAATTCACGCAGAACTTGTCGGGCGCCGCGAGCTTGGCGCCCATGATCAGGCCCAGCCCCGTGCCGAGGGCGTGCGACTTGCCCCAGCCCATGTAGCCCCGTGGCGTCGTGGCGCAGTAGAACGGGACGAGCTGGTTCCGTGGGCTGCCGGAATCGTGCGTCACGATCGCGGCGCTCGGGTCGATCGCCTGCATGAACTCCCAGATCACGCGATACGGGGTGATGGGGACCTCGTCAGACGTGAGCTTCGGCATCCACTCCTGGAGCCACGCCGCTCGGGCCGCTTGCACCTCGCTCGCCACCGCGCCCGCGCGCTCCCGTCGGGCGCCGAGGACATCGGTGACGGCGTCGATGAACTGGCGCAGGACGAGCTTTGCGTCCCCCAGGATCGGATGGTCCGCCGCGTAGTTCTTGTTGAGGTCACGCTCGTCGTTGGTGGCATGGATGAGGACCTTGCCGGCCGGAATGTTGGTGGCCATGCCGTGGCGCGTGAAGCTGCACCCGATGCCGAAGACGACGTCCGCCCGCGGCAGGAGCTGGAAGACGGGCCCCGACATGACGCCGCCACCTCCCGTCCCGAGCGACAGCGGGTGGTTCTCCGGAAACGCGCTCTTGCCCTCCAGCGTCGTCATCACCGGCGCCTGCAGCAGCTCCGCCAGCTCCAGCAGCTCGTCGCACGCCTGGGCGTAGAGCACGCCCTGGCCCGCGTGGATCACGGGCCGGCGCGCCTCCGCCAGAACGCGGGCGGCCGCGGCGACATCACTCGGGTTGCCCGCCGGGCACGTCGCCTTCACCCGCTTGTACTGGAGCGCCCCCTCCGGCACCTCCGCGACGGCCACGTCGGCAGGGATCTCGACCATGACCGGGCCCGGGCGGCCCATCCGCAAGAGGTTGAACGCCCGCCGCATGACCTCGGACACCTGCTCCGCCTGGTTCAGCGTCTCGACCCACTTGGTCACCGAGGCATACGTCCGCGCCGAGCTGAAGAGGGGAAAGACCTGCGCTCGATCCCTCTGGTGCCCGAGCGGCAATATCAGCACCGGCGTCGAATCCGAGAACGCCGTGGCAACTCCGGGAAAGGCGTTCTCCGCGCCGGGGCCGTACTGCATGGCGAACACGCCGAGGCGCCGTCCATTGGTGGTGCGGCTGTAGCCGTCCGCGATGCCGACGCCGACCCGCTCCTGGCGGCACACCACGGGCTGGATCCCCGCGGCCGCCGCCGCGTCGATCACCGGCGTGGTGGGATAGGCGCTCAGAAATTCCACGCCCTCGCGCTTCAGGATCTCCGCGATCGCGTCGACGATCTTCACCGCTCCCCTCCTCCCGTTGAAGTCTTTTCAGGAGCCCGACGGCACTGCGGTATGACCTTCTCGACGATGTCTGCCATCGAAGAGTGGCCTAGCGTGCGGCGAGCAGGGCCAGCATGACCGTGAGCGGCTCCGGCGAGGAGCTCACGAGGGTCTTGATGGGCTTCCCGTCGCCTCCAGAACCGCCTCGCGCCACTCCCGCTTCAGGGGAAGGATGGGCGGCATGGGCACCATCTCGGGCTCCGCGCTTGGCGGCGCGACGGCGTCCTTGCGATCGGTGGCGGCGCCCTTCTTCATGAACAGATTGTAGATGGCCCACTGGATCCGGCGTCGCGAGCCGCGAATCGGAAAGCGGCGCGCCATGGAGGACGGCGAGTAGAACGTCTCGTAGGCTTCGGTCTGGCCGAGCCGCAGCTGGTCGCCGGTCATGCGGGCCGGCCGATAGACGACATTGGCCTGGTCGTACCTCTCCCAGTCGTACGAGACGATGCGGCCCGCCTTCTTCAGCTCGTACCAGGTCAAGGTGCCCGGATAGGGAGTGAGCACCGAGTACGCGCAGGCATCGTAGTCGGCGTCGATGTTGAAGCGCGACGTCTCCTTGAACACGGTGGTATCGTCGCCGTCGAAGCCGAACATGAACAGGCCGAAGACCATGATGCCGTAGCCGTGGACCTTCTCCACGAGGGACGCGAAGGTCTCGGGCCGGTTCACGTGCTTGTGCACGCTCGTGAGGGTGGAGCGCGTGATCGATTCGAAGCCGATGCTCAGCATGGTGCAGCCGCTCGCGGCCGCCAGCTCGAGCATGCGATCGTCCTGGGCGAGCTTCGAGGTGACGCCCGCCTGCCAGGTGATCCCCCGTCCCTTGAGGGCCCGCATGACCTCCTTCGG
>DASQAK010000067.1:0-4925 GCA_035635755.1 Candidatus Methylomirabilota bacterium
CCCTCAAGTTCGACACCGCTCATGCGGTCACCGCCTGGCGCCGAGGCGACTTACGCCGATCGGGAGAGGGTTGGACCTTGCCGGAAAACGGAATGCTCCAGAACGGTGGCTTAGTTACTATAGGCGCTCCGGCCTCCCCCAGGGGGGGAGAGGGATACAAGGCGCCGCGTCCGCCTCCTCGAATCCTCTCCCCCATCGGGGGAGAGGGCCGCAGTTCGAGCCGAGACGCTGCCTCAGCGACGAGGCGAGGGCTGAGTAGATGAGGGGGCGGTTCCTCGCGGCGCTCCTCCTCGCCACGACGATCCTCTGGGCGGCACCGGCGCCCGCCGACGATCCCGAGGTGCCGGAGAAGTACATCTCCGTCGACGAGGCCAAGGCCCTCGTGGACAAGCGGCAGGCCGTCGTATTCATCGACGTGAGAGAGAAGCCGCAGTACGACGATCTGCACATCAAGGGCGCCCGCAACATCCCCCTCGACTCCTTGCGGGGGCGCCTGCGCGACGTTCCCCGCAAAGATCTCCTCGTCCTCTACTGAGCCTGCCCGCATGCCCTGGCCCGTGCGGCCTACCGGACGCTCTATCAGGCGGGCTACCGCAACATGATGATTCTCGACGAAGGCATTCCCGGCTGGACGGAGAAGCGGTATCCGACGGCCGTGACGGCGGCCCGGCGGCCCTGATGTTTCATCAGATTCTTTTCACGCCCTCGCGAGCAATGACGTTCCGCTTCGAGCGCCGGCTTGGCCGGCGCAATCTTTTCGGGGGGAGGTTTCGGAAGGGGGGCGGAGCCCCCCTCCGAGTCATCTAGTGCCCGCCCTCTCGGACCTTGCGCGCGCCGCGCGTGACGGCCTCGCCTTCCTGCGGGCCCAGCCCGGCGTACGCGAGGTCGAAGTTTTCGTGTCGGAGAACCGGACGCTCCTGACCCGGCTCAACTACACGTCGCACATTCCCTGCAACGGCGTGGAGGAGCCGAAGAGCGCCGAGATGTACGGCGTCGGCATCCAGGTCGCCTTCGACTCGCCCGATGGCGTGCTCATCGGGTTCGGCTCCGAGCCCAGCGACCTCTCGACGGCCGGCATGCGCCGGGCCTTCGACAAGGCGCGCCAGGGCGCGGTGCGGGATCCCGAGTTCCGCTCCCTGCCCCGGCCGGGAGGGGCCAAGCGCGAGCTCTTCGACTACCACGATCCCGCTCTCCTCGCCATCAGCGACGCCCAGCTCGTCGAGTCGGGGTGGAAGGTGCTGCAGGGCGGCCTCCGGGCTTTCCTCGCCTCCGGGAGCCTGGCCGACCTCGCGGGCTCGGAGGCCGACCTTCGCGGGCTGGGCTTGATCCTGGGCGGCGACGTCACCATCGTCCAGGAGTCCATGGCCATCGCCTCGAGCCAGATGCCCGAGCCCCAGACCGATGTGTCCACGCCCATGATGGGCTTCGTGACGGCCATGGTGGAATCGCGCGAGGCCAAGGGCTCGGGCTGGTCCACGGGCACGCGGCTCGATCATTTCACCGACGAGGCGGGCGTGGAGGCGGCGCAGCGGGCCATCGAGGCCATCGGCGGCGAGCGCGTTCCCTCGGGCGACTACACGGTGATCTTCGGCCGGCAGCCCGTGGCGGATCTCATGAACAATCTCGTCATCCCCTCCTGCCAGGCCGGCTCCTTCTATGCCTCCAGCACGCCCTTCCTGGGCAAGCTCGGCAAGCCCGTCGCCTCGTCGCGGCTCTCCATCTACGACCACGGCGCCATGCCGGGCTTCATGGGCTCCAAGGGGATCACCTGCGAGGGGCTGCCCACGGGACGGACCGACCTGATCCGCGACGGCGTCCTCACGGGGGCGCTCACCAACTGGTACGACTCGCAGCGCCTGCTGCACGATCCCGGGCTCGTGGAGAAGCTGGGCGTGGACGCGGCGGCCGCCGCGCCCGCCCTCGTGGCCCGCAACGGCTTTCGTTTCACGGGCGCGGGCGGGCGCGCCTTCGACACCGCCCCGGAGACCGCGGCCTCCAACATCATCGTGGAGGGCAGCGACCCCGTGGCCCTCGATGAGCTGATCAAGAACGTGCGCGAGGGACTCTACATCGGCCGCATCTGGTACACCTACCCCATCAACGGGCTGCGCGCGGGAGACTTCACTTGCACCGTGGTGGGAGACTCCTTTACCATTCGCGACGGACGCATCGCGTCGCCCCTCAAGGCCAACAGCGTGCGGATCAACGACAACATTACGAGGCTGCTCACGCACATCGCCGGCATCACGAAGGACCAGCGCGGTACTCTGGTGTGGGGCGTGGACGAAGTCGTATACACGCCCGAGATCGCCGTCACCGGCGTTCACGTCGATGCCATCGCCGGCTTCATGGAGGCAACTGACTGATGGCCAATCTCGATCTCGCCAAGCTCGAAGCCATTGCCCGCGACGGGCGCGTGCAGATCCTCCGCATGCTGACCCATTCGGGCTCGGGTCATCCCGGCGGCTCGCTCTCCGTCATCGATATCCTGACGGTGCTCTACTTCAGCCGCATGAAGTACGACCCCAAGAATCCGACCTGGGAGGACCGCGACCGGTTCGTCCTCTCCAAGGGCCACTGCGTGCCCGCCCAGTATTACTGCATGGCGCGCGCGGGCTTCTTCCCGGAGAGTCTGCTCCTCACCCTGCGCAAGCTCGGCAGCCCGCTCCAGGGCCATCCCGATCGCGTCGCCCTGCCCGGCATCGAGGCGGCCACGGGCTCGCTCGGCCAGGGACTCTCGGTGGCCATGGGCATGGCCCTCGGGCTCAAGCTGGCCGGCAAGAGCTCGCGCGTGTACTGCGTGCTGGGTGACGGCGAGAGCCAGGAAGGCCAGGTCTGGGAGAGCCTGATGTCCGGCCCCAAGCTCGGCGCCCCCGACCATCATCTGGACAACCTCTGCGTCATCCTGGACTACAACGGCATCCAGCTCGACAACTTCGTGAAGAAGATCCTCGACCTCGAGCCCATCGTCGAGAAGGTGAAGAGCTTCGGCTGGCCCGTCCTCGACATCAACGGCCACGATCTCGCCCAGATCGACAAGGCCCTGGACCAGGCTGAGGCGACCAAGGGCGCGCCCACCTACATCGTGGCCCACACCGTCAAGGGCAAGGGCGTCTCGTTCATGGAGAACGACCCCGAGTGGCACGGCAAGGCCCCCAAGCCCGGCGAGGCCATCGAGGCCATTCGCGAAGTGGTCGGCGAGCCCGTTCCCGCCTCGGTGCAGCCCATTCTCGACGAGCTGAAAGCTCTGGAGAAAAAGTGATGCCCGCCAAAGCCTCCCGCGCCGCGTTCGGAGAAGCGCTCGTCGACCTCGGGGCCAAGGACGAGCGCATCGTGACGGTGGACGCCGACCTGTCGAAGTCCACCATGACGGCCAAGTTCGCCAAGACCTATCCGGGCCGCGCCTTCAATGTCGGCATCGCGGAGTCGGGGATGATCGGCCTCGCCGCGGGCCTGGCCCTGGCCGGGCGCGTTCCTTTCGCCTGCTCCTTTGCCTGCTTCGTGGTGGGGCGCTTCGAGACCATCCGCGTCTCCGTCGCCTACAGCAATGCCCCCGTCATCCTCGTGGGCACGCACGTGGGCGTGGCCATCGGCGAGGACGGGTACACGCAGATGGGGCTCGAGGACATGGCCTGCGTGCGCTCGCTGCCCAACATTCCCATCATCCAGCCTGCCGACGAGATCGAGACCAAGCAGGTCGTGGCCTACGCCGTCGAGCACCGCAACCCGCTCTACCTGCGGCTCACGCGCCAGAACCTCGAGCCCGTCCACGACGACACGTACCAGTTCCGCTTCGGCAAGGCCGACGTCCTGCGCGCGGGCACCGACGTGTCCATCCTGGCCACGGGGGGCACGGTCTGGAATTCTCTGGAGGCGGCCAAGAAGCTCGCCGCCGACGGCGTCAACGCCGAGGTCGTCAATGTCGCCACCGTCAAGCCGCTCGACGAGGAGGCCCTCCTGCTCTCGGCGGGCAAGACCGGGCGCGTGGTCACCGTCGAGGACCATTCCATCCACGGCGGGCTCGGCGGCGCGGTGAGCGAGCTCCTGAGCGAGGTCATGCCCACACCGGTCAAGCGCCTGGGCGTGGTTGGCTTCGGCGAGTCCGGCGACGCCAAGGGGCTCTACGCCAAGCACGGCCTCGACGCCGACGGCATCGCCAAGAGCGTGCTCAAGTTCCTGAACCGGTAGCCGAGAGGGACTCATGATCGAGATGACGCTCGAGATCGCGGAGAAGGCCCTGCGCGCCGCGCAGGGGAAGGCCAAGGCCCTGGGCTCGCCCATGAGCGTGACCATCGTCGACGAGGCGGGCCGGCTCGTGCTCGCGGCCCGCGGCGACGGCACGGGCTTCTTCAGCACGGACACGTCGCGGGCCAAGGCCATGGCGGCGGCCGCCTTCAAGAAGCCGAACTCAGAGCTGGCCCCGATGGTGGCCAAAGGCGGGTTCTGGGCGATCGTCCCGACCGTCCTGAAGGGAGAAATCCTGCCGACGCTCGGGGGCGCGCCCATCGTCCGCGGCGGGAGGGTGATCGGCGCCATCGGGTGCGGCGGCGGCACCGCCGAGCACGACCAGGAATGCGCCGACGCCGGGGCGGCCGCCGCGGGCTAGCTGTGGAACCCTGACTAGCCGCCGGCCATGGCGCCCACGACGAGGAGAGGCTCAGCGCCCATCGCGACCGCGTCGGGCAGCGGTGCGTCCGGCGGCTCGTGGGACAGGTCCTCCTCGCAGCCGAAGAACCTCACGAATGGGCGGCGCTCGCCACCGTCGCGGATCCTCCCGCGCAGGACCGGGTGCCTGGCCTCGAGCGCGTCCAGGACGGAGCGCTGCGTGGCCGGGCCCTCGATTTCCAGCGCCACCTCTCCGTCGACCTCGGCCAGCGTCCGCAGGTGGGTGGGAAGCACGACCCGTATCACGGCAGCGTCTGGAC
>DASQAK010000068.1:0-6292 GCA_035635755.1 Candidatus Methylomirabilota bacterium
CCCTCAAGTTCGACACCGCTCATGCGGTCACCGCCTGGCGCCGAGGCGACTTACGCCGATCGGGAGAGGGTTGGACCTTGCCGGAAAACGGAATGCTCCAGAACGGTGGCTTAGTTACTATAGGCGCTCCGGCCTCCCCCAATGGGGGAGAGGGATCAGAAGTAGGAATTTACGCGAGAATCTCCTCTCATCCCTCTCCCCCGTTGCGGGGGAGAGGGCCGCAGTTCGAGCCGAGACGCCCGCTTCGGGCGAGGAGGCGAGGGCTGAATAGGTGAGGGGGACTAGCGCGAGGCAGTGCAGAGAACGGCCGGGACATAGACGGCTTCGCGGCCGGTGATGCGAGCGCCCGCGCGCGTGTAGATTCCCGCGATCTCGCGGCCGGTCAGGAACACGCCGAAGATGAGGTGACGTCGCTCGCGGGTCCAGCCCCGGGCCGTTGCCACGGGCACGCGCGCGCTCAGCACGTCGAGCTGCTCCTGGCAGACCACGGGCCCATCGACGAGCCGCCGGCGCTCGCGCGGTGAGAGCTCGGTCGAGAAGCGCACGCCGTGCCCCTCGCGCTCGAGATAGGGCTTGATGACATAGGGCCCGCGGCCGAGCATCTCCGGTGCGAGCGCCGTCCTCGCCACGTACTGCCGGATGGCCGCGGCCTCGGTAGGCGGGAAGAAGCCCTGCGCTTCGAGCTCCCAGGCGAGGGCCAGGAATGCCTTGCTCTGCGGGATCAGCGCGTGCGCAGGCGGCAGCATGGCAAGAGCGCCCGATCCGACCGCCTCGAGCAGCGGGCCATGGCACGGCGCCGCCAGCCACTCGAGCGGATAGTAGCGGAAGACGAGGTCGACGCGTCGGCCGCCGAGCGTCGCGCCTCGCCTGTCAATCCGGACGTCTTCCGGAGTCCCCATTTCGATAGAGGCGTTGGGCAATGCCCCGCGCGCCGCCCGGGCATGCGCTCGGAGCTGATCCTGGTCCTCGGGCGATGCGAGAACGCCAACCAGCCCGATGCGCAGGCTGCGTGTCGCCGAGCCCGGCCCGAGCTTGCGCTCAGCCCAGCGCCGCCAGGCGGACACGAGCGCGGGCCAGAAGCCGCCGCTCAGCCCCCGCGAAGCTCGATGAAGCCGCGCCACTTCCGCCTCCGCCGAGCCCGTCTCCCAGAGCCCGGCCGGCGTGTCGCTGTTGATCTCGAGGAGCTTCCAGCGCCCGCCCAGCGTCCGGGCCCAGTCGAAGCGCGAGAGGAAGCTCCAGTCCTCGGGCGCCTCCACGGCCGCGGCCAGCGAAGCGACGCTCGGCGGAATTCCGAGCACGCGCAGGAGCTCTGGCCGCGCCGTCAGGTGAGCGAGCGCTCGCCCCACGGCTTGCCCGAGCACGAGGGTCGCATGCGAGAGCTCGTCCCAGTCGGGAGGCGACAGCTCGATGGTGGCGAGGCTGAAGTTGGCGAGACCATCCGTCCACACGTTCGTATAGCCCGCGAGCGCGAGGCGATCAGCGATGCCGCGCCATGCTGATCCTGGACCGGCGTCTCTCATCGCCGCTCGGCCTGGCTCGAGAACAGCCGGGCGCCTGCGCCGCTCGCGCCGCAGAACCGGTGGCGCCCACCACGTCGTGCGTTCCTGGGTCAGGGGAGTCGGCTGAAGTCGCGGGCAGAGACCCGACACCCCGCCCTCGGTGAGATAGACGCCCCAGTTGACATAGCCCGGCCGCGCGCCGCCGGGACCGGGCAGCCAGCGGCGACGCGGCGGCACGAAGACCTGGACGATCCAGTCGGCGGGACTCGCGGCGGCCACATCGAGCGCGGCCTGCCAATCGGTTGAAGTCGAAAGCGCCCCCGTCGTCACGCGCTCGGAATACCGCCCCAGCACGGGCTTGAGCACCCAGTCCTCGGGTCTCGAGCGGGCGCGCTCGAGCCAGCCGGCCTGGGAGGCGAGACCCGTCTGCGGGACGACGCTCCGGACCAGCTCGGCTTCACGTCGAGTCAGCCACCGTCCACCCCCTGCAAGAGCCCAGAGGGCAGCGAACATGCTCTTCGACTGAGCGACGACGGCGCGGGGATCGTTCAGCCAGAGGAGGTGCCTATCCCGCGCGGTCTCCAGGAGCGCGGCCCCCGCGGGCAGCTCGTGGAGATACTCGGCCGGGTACTGGCGCAGGACGATGTCCACCGGCTCTCCGTAGGCCGAAGGCACGCCGTCGTCCACGGAGAGGTTCTCGGGGCCCACCACGTCCCAGCGCCAGCCCAGGACAGCCGCCTCGCGGCCGAAGAGATAGGCGAGCCGGAACTCCTCGCGATGCGCGGGATCGGCGAGGATGGCGAGCCGTGGCGGGCGGCGGGCGCCGTGGGAGTGTTCGTGCCAGGCGTGTGCGAGCGCGTGGCGGAAGCGCATGCGCGCATGGCGATTCGGATTGCCGCGCGCGGGGCCTACTGCGCCCGACGCCCAGATCTCGCGCTGGCCCGCCGGCTTGTCGCAGTTGTACTCGAGGACGGCGAGCCCGCCGCCCGCCCGCTCGAAGATGTCGAAGCGCCCCCAGAAGAAGGGCGAGGCCAAGGGGCCGCGGGAGTAGATGTCCTTGGCGAGGGGAAAGTCCGGCAGCGAGAGCCCGGCGAGGGCGGGATCGTCGCTCAGAAGTCCATCGGCGAGACGGCGCAGGAGATGGTCGAGCGCGGCACCGGTGCGCGAGAGCTCGCGGTGAAGCGAGGGAGCGATCCAGAGCGGCTCGGTCGCCGCCACGGATTCCTCTCCGGCGGCGCTCTGCTGCGCCCAGTGGAGAAGAAGGTGGTCGGTGAGGTCGCGCGCTCGGGTGCCGCGCGGCCGGTCAGGCAGCGGCGCTGGGCGCGCCATGGTAGCCGCCCGTGGAGGACTTCGAGCCGGAGAACCAGCCGCCGCGCGAGGCATCGGAGAACTTCGAGTATCCCGGCGGCTGGGCGTGATAGTAGGAATAGCCGCCGAAGGTGGTGCGGTAGTACGTCCTGCCGTCGGGCCGGCGCTCCCAGCAGCCGTCGGGATCGTCCCAGCCCGCGGAGCCCGGCGCCGTGGCGCGCGGCGCGCAGATGGGCGCCTTGGCCGATGGCGGCTGCGAATCGCAGCCGGCCAGGGCGGAGGCGGCCAGGATGCCCGCGGCGAACGTCAGCGCGAGGTGCTTGGGATGGGGCGCCCGCGGCCTGCGGCGGCGCTTAGCCATCGGCGCCGACCTTCCGCCTCACGTCTGCCGTCACGGTGACCTTGAGCCGCCGACCCAGGTAGGCGAGGTAGGCCGCGAGGTCTTCCTGCGTCTCGTTCCACACCCACGCGCGCGCGCGCGTCACGCTCATCTGTGCGAGATGCTCGAGGGTGGGCACGTCCTCTTCGCCCAGGGCATACCGATTGTCGAGGCGGGCCGACCGTGGCCCGGCGTGGCGCGAGCTGTCGAGGAGCAGATAGACGCCGCGCGCCGGCGCGTGCTCGAGCTTCGCTCCGAGGGCGAGGAGGAGGGGGATCTCCTCGCGGCCGTCGAGAATGCCGCGCGGGTCGTACCAGCCGTTCCAGGCGAGGGCCGCCGTGAGCGCTCGGCGCCGGCGAAGCATATAGGCGAGCCACACGGCGAGAGGACCGGGCAGATCGAATATCCAGAGCGCGCGCGGATCGGGAGCGGGAAGGAGGCGCAGCAGCTTCTCGACGGCGCGAGGCGGCGCGCCGTGGCCCTTGACCGGGAGCGCGCGGTCGCGATAGTGACAGGCCGCGGCGAAGGGCGTGGCGCGAAACCACGGCTCGAGCGGGCCCGCGCCCCGGCGCCACGCGCGCATGGCCTGGGTCACGCGCGCCTCCGGCCACGCGGCGAGCGTGCCCGCGCGCGCCATCAGAAGCCCAGGAAGCCCATCGCGCCGACGATGACGGCGGCCAGCACGATGAAGAGCCCTTCGAGCTCCATGCCCAGCATGGCGTTGCCCGTGGCCAGCTCGCTGACGAAGTCGCGCGGGTCGATCCAGTCGTAGACCTTGAAGAAGATGAGGAGGAGCACCATGCTGATCGCGGTGTCCGCCAACGCCCAGCCGAGATGTCCCGTGGACTGGATGGCGGCCAGGGAGATGATGGCGAGCGCGATGTAGAGACCACGGAGGACGTGCCCGACGGCGGCGTCTCTCCGGTCCGAGGCCCAGCGTAGCGAGAAGGGCGTGAGCCAGTGGAAGGCGAAGCGAACGAGGAAGGCGAGGGCCAGGAACGAGACGGCCCACCCCAAGGCCTTGCCGTAGCCCTGGAGGAGGGCCACTAGCGGCTTCCCGCGCCGGTCACGATCTTGTCGATGGGCCAGAGCCGGCCCGCGGAGACCTCGACGAAGCCGCTGTTCCACGTCTCCACGGAAAGCCACGCGCGGTCGTCGCCCTGAGAGCGCAGCACTTGATAGGAAAGGCCGTCCCCGGGAGCGGCATCCACGCTGCCCAGGATCCTCGAGACGGTGGCCGTGCCGACCTCCGCCCGCGCGTAGGTGCGGCCGTTCCAGCTCGCGCGGCCGTCGGGGCCGACGGGAAGGTCGAGGTGATCGTACCGGACGATCTTTCCCTCCTCGAGGGCCAGCCAGGCCGCGTCCACGCCGCGCTCGATCTTGACCACCGGCCACTCGCTGCCGGCGTCCCTGTAGAAGAGGACGGCCGTGACATTCCACGTCTCGCCGCCGGCCTGGATCTGATCTCCCGGCTGGACGCTCGTGAGGGTCTCGGGGCCTTCCGTGCGCTTGCGGCCGGGGAAGCGATCGAGCCAGCCCATGCGGCGCCCTCCTGTTCGCACTCGCGCCTGACGATCGCGACCAGTATAGGCGGCGGCTCCAGCCAGACCAAGAAACCTGTGTGTCTCGGAGACATCGCTTGACTGCCCTCGGTGCCGGCACGACAATCCTTCCCGTCGGGCCTCGCGCAAGTCCCGCGGTTGGGATAACCTTCTCGCGGACAAACTCCCAACTGGAGGGACCCATGGCCTACGACCTCCTGGTCAAGAACGGTCGCATCATCGATGGCTCCGGTCGGCCCGCCTTCAACGGCGACGTGGCGGTGGCCCACGGCAAGATCGTGGAGCTTGGCCGCCTCGACGGCCCCGCGCGGCGGGTGATCGAGGCGGATGGACGCGTGGTGGCGCCGGGGTTCGTCGACAACCACTGCCACTACGACGCCCAGGTCCTCTGGGACCCCCTCTGCACCTTCTCCTCCCATCACGGGGCGACCACCGTCATCATCGGCAACTGCTCGCTGGCCCTCGCTCCCGTCAAGGCCCACGAGCGCCAGAAGCTGGCCGGCATGCTCTCCTACGTCGAGGCCATCCCCATGGACGTGCTCGAGGCGGGCGTGCCCTGGACGTGGGAGACGTACCCCGAGTACATGACCGCGATCGGCCAGCGCCTCGGCGTGAACGTGGGGACGCTCGTCGGCCACTCGGCGGTCCGGCTCTACGCCATGGGCGCGGACTGCTCGGAGCGCCCGGCCACCGACGCCGAGCTCGAGGCCATGCGACGCGTGGTGCGGGAGGCGCTCGAGGCGGGGGCCCTCGGTCTGTCGATCACGCGCAACATGAACCACTTCGACATCGCGGGGACGCGCATTCCCGCCGCGTGCGCGCCAGAGTCGGAGCTGTTCGCGCTCGCCGACGTCCTGCGCGAGGCCGGCACCGGGGTGATCCAGTGCGGCGGAGGCACCAATCCCGAGCTGAAGGACGGCTTGCTCAGCCGGCTCTCTCAGGCCTGTGGCCGGACGATCATGTACAACACGCTCCTCGAGCAGGCGCGTCAGCCGGGGCGGTGGCAAAAGCACCTGGCCCACGTCGAGGCGACGGCCAAGCAGGGGATCCGCGCGATTCCGCTCTGCAATCCCGGGAGCGTGGTGAACCGGTTCACCATGCGGAACTGCCAGGTGTTCCGGAGCATGCCCACGTGGCTCCCCATTCTTCAGGCCTCCGATGGCGAGAAGCTCGCGGCCTATCGGAACCCGGAGATCCGGGCGAAGCTCCGGAGCGAGGTCGAGGCGCCGCTCGGGCCGGACTCGACGTTCTCCAAGCGCTGGGACCTGATGATCGTCGAGGAGCCGGTGCTCCCGAAGAACCGCGGCCTCCGGGGACAGCACATCGCGGGGATCGCCAAGGGGCAAGGCAAGCACCCGCTCGACACCTTCCTCGACCTGGCCGTCGAGGAGAACCTGGAGACCGTGTTCAGTCTCGGCGAGATCAACATGGACACCGAGGCGGTCGCGCAGATCCTGGGCAGCCCTTACGCCGTGGTGGGGCTCTCCGACGGCGGCGCCCACGTGCGGTTCCACTCGAATGTGTCGAACCCCACGCGGTTGCTC
>DASQAK010000069.1:0-10509 GCA_035635755.1 Candidatus Methylomirabilota bacterium
GGCAGCCCTATCCCCTCCACGGCGAGCCCCAGGCGCTTGCCCACCTCGATCAGGACGAGGGACAGCGTGATGGGAATACCCTGCCGCCGATCGAGCACGTCGTTGAGGAAGCTGTTGCGAGGGTCGTGGTAGTCCTCGCGATTGCCCGCGAAGCCCTGCTCCACGAAGAGGTATTCGCGCAGCCGGTGCAGGCGGCCCAGGGGATCGGTCGAGCGTCGCGAGCCGTCAACGCCGCGGGCGAGGCCGTCGAGTCTCTCCAGGTACGCATCCACCTCGAGCGCCGGGTACTCCCACTGGGCGATGGTGAGGGCGGCCCGCGCGAGGTCGAGACGACCATCGGGCCGCGAGACCAGCGCGGCGAGCTCGCGGAGCGACGGATCGGCGCCCATCAGCAGCCGGGGGCGTGATGGATGCCGGCGGTCTTGAGGGCCGCCAGCTGGATCTCTTCGGCCAGCGACATGGTGCGCGCGGCGGCGCGGCGGGCGGCTTCCTGGTCGTCGGGCGTGGTGGCGAAGCGGAGGAGCAGGGAGCGGCCGAGCAGGTGATGGAAATGCTCGTCCGGCTCGATCACGTCGCGGTAGAGCGTGGCCGTGATCTTGTCCCCCGCCCGGTCGCAGAACTCGATGAACTGCCGATTCTTCACGACGGCGATCGCCTCGCGGGTGAATTGCCCCGCGGCCACCCGCTCCACGGTCGTCTTGAGCGTGTCCAGGTACTGGAAGAGCGGCCCATAGCCCTTGGCGACCGGATTGAAGCCGGCGGCATCGAATCCCAGCTCGCGGAGGCGGTCCACGATCATGCGGTAGTGCTTGGCCTCATCCCCGGCCTGTCGCGCGAAGGCCATCTTGACGTCGACGTCATCCGTGGTCACCTGCCACCGCGCGGCGATCTCGGTCGCCTCGATCTCGTTCCTGAGGGCGACCTTGAGGAGGTTCAGGACATTGAGGTCGCCCTCGACCTCCGGCTTGAGCGTGTCGTCGGGCGCGAGCCGCTTGAGGATGGCCTGGTTGCCCCCGTCGAGCTCCCGGACGAACTCCTCGGGCGTCACGCGGGGACTCCCGTCTTCAGAAGCTCGGGCAGCTCCTGGGTCAGCGTCTCCTTGGTGACGACCCTGGTGCAGCGCCCGTGGAGAGGCTGTGTCTCGCGGGCCAGGGCGTGGGTGGTAAAGCCCAGCACGGGCGGACGCGGCGTCACGCCCTCGAGGGCCTGAAAGACGGCGGCGTAGTCGAGGTCGCGAGCGGTGAGATCGATGATGACGAGGCCCGCAGGCTCGGCGAGGGCGACGGTCAGCTCTTCGGGCGTTCTCGCGAAGAGGAGCGGGGTCCCGACCATGCGGGCCGTCTCACGGATCCGGGCGACGAAGAACAAGTCCTTGACGACCGCGACGACCCTGGCCTGCATGTGGATCGGCGGTCAGTCGTCCTGCTCGGTATTGCCGAGCCAGTAACGGTTCCACTCGGCCAGGTGGGTGAGGGTGGCGAAGTCGCGCATCCGATCGAGGTAGACCATCCCGTGGAGGTGGTCCGCCTCGTGCTGGACGACGCGCGCGAAGAATTCCTTGAGCTCGCCCTCGATGCGCTCGCCTTCACGGTCGTAGGCCTCGAGCCGCACCGACGTGAAGCGGGGGACCATGCCCCGCATATCGGGCACGGAGAGACACCCTTCCCAGCCCTCCTCCATCTCCTCGGTGAGCGCGGTCACCACGGGGTTGATGAGAATGGTGAGGGGGATGCTCGGCGCCTCGGGATAGCGGGGATTCCCGTTGACCTCGACCACGCAGATCTGCTTGAGGACGTGCACCTGCGGAGCGGCCAGGCCGGCGCCGTTGTACTCGCGCATCGTCTCCACCATGTCGTCGATGAGCCGCTGGATGTCCGGAGAGCGGATCTCCGAGATGGACACGGGCAGCGCCTGCTGGCGCAGCACCGGATGACCCAGGCGGGCGACTTTCAGGATGGCCATGGCATCGATTCTCGCCTGAAGTGTAGCACGGCTCCCTATCCGGTCTTGAGTCCCAGGACGTTGAAGGCGGGGATGGGCCTGGCGAATCCCTTGAGACTCAGCTCCCCCTTCGGCTCGCAGGTGATGAGTGCTTCGACCTTGTACAGCACCCGGGAGGAGATCAGGATCTCGCCGGGGCGAGCCTCCGTGCAGAGGCGCGCCGCGAGATTCGAGACCGAGCCGATGGCGCCGTAGTCCCAGCGCCCCTCGAAGCCGATGGCGCCCAGGGTGGCCGGGCCCTGCGCGATGCCCATGCCGAAGTGCAGGTCATAGCCGCGGCGGCGCCAGTCGGGCACCAGCGCCTCGACCCGGCCTCGCATGGCCAGCGCCATGCGGACGGCCCGCTCTTCGGCGTCGCGCATCTCGACCGGATCGTTGAAGAAGACCATGAGGCCGTCGCCCGCGAAGTGCTCCAGCGTGCCCTCGGCCTCCAGGATGAGCCGGCCCATCTCGGCGTGGTACTGGTGCAGCACCTCCATCACCTCTTCAGGCCCCGCGGTCTCGGCAAAGGCGGTAAAGCCGCGGAGGTCCACGAACACCACGGTGATCTCACGCCGGTGGCTCTTGAGCGGGTCCTCGGCGCCGCCCGTCACGATGAGCTCGGCGAGCTGGGGCGAGAAGAACCGCTTGAGCCGCCCCAGCCGCTCGAGCTGCGCCACCTGGGAGCGGACGCGTTCCTCGAGGTTGGCGTTCAGATCGGAGAGCTCGGCGGCCTGCGCCTGGACGGTGCCGTAGAGATCCTTGATGCGGAGGAGCGAGCGCACCCGCGCCACCAGCTCGCCCACGTTGACCGGCTTGGTCAGGAAGTCGTCGGCGCCGGCCTCGAGCCCCTTGATGCGCTCGCGGGTCGGGTCCAGCGCCGTAACCATCACCACGGGGAGGATGCCGTACTCGGGGTTGGCGCGGATCCGCCGGCAGACTTCGTAGCCGTCCATGCCCGGCATCATGATGTCGAGGAGGACGAGGTCCGGCCGCTCCGCCTCCACCTGCGCGAGCGCCTCCTGTCCAGAGGCCGCCGTCACCGTGGAGTAGCCCTTGGCGGCGAGGAGATCCACGAGCATCCTCACGTTGTGGACGGTATCGTCCACCACCAAGATCTTGGCCGCCATTGGGTGGAAGCTAAGCCCGCTTCCCTCGAGTGTCAAGGGATGCGGTGTTCTTGACTCACCGAAGAGCGGTTGCTAGCATGCCGCTCACGGCCTTCCGGCCGCTTTCATGGGCGCTCACGAGGACGGACTCCCCGCTGGGTCAGCGCCATCGACCTCGGTGGCCGCCCCTGGCATCAGTGAGCGCTCGGCGGGGTTCCTTCTCTCCCACACACCCCTCGGCTCTATCGTCCGGGCCGTGGCCCGGCTGCGGCTCTCCGTGCACTTCAAGCTCCTGGCCGCCTTCCTGCTGGTGGCCGTCGTGGTCGCCCTCATGGGCGCCATGAGCCTCGAGATCATCACGCGCATGTCGCGACAGAGCGAGGCCATGCACATGGCCCACCAGCGGGTCAGCTCCGCTCGGCAGGCCCAGCACGCCCTGGCCATGCAGATGAGCTTCACGGCCATGGCTCTCGTGCTGAGGGACGAGGCGACCATCGCGAGCATCCTCCGCGAGAACAACCGGCTGAATGCCATGCTCGCGGAGATCGAGGAAGGCGCGCCCTTCGAGGAGCGCGAGATCATCCAGCGCATCCGTACCGCCCAGGGCGAGGTCATGGCTACGGTGGCCGATGTGGCGAACCTGGTTCGCGACGGCAAGATCGAGGAGGCGATGCGGCTCCAGCTCACGACCGGCTATCCTCTCTTCCAGCAGGTCGAGGGCCTCGTGGAGCAGGTCGTCCGAATCGAGGAGAGCGGCATGGGCAGGCTGCGCGCCGCCACCGCCCTCGCGAACCGCCAGGCCTTCTACCTCATGGGCGGCCTCATCATCGCCTCCATCCTCCTCGCCCTTCTCCTCGGCTTCGTGACGTCGTGGTCCTTCATCATCCCCGTGCGGGAGGCGCAAGGGTTCCTGGGCCGCCTCGCCAAGGGCGATTTCGGCACGCGGGTGATCGTCCCCAACCAGGACGAGTTCGGCGCCCTCGCCGCCCGCATGAACGACATGAGCGCGGAGCTGTGCCGGCTCTACGAGGACCAGCGCGAGGCGGCCCACCAGCTCGAGACGCTCAACAGCCAGCTCGCGCGGGCGAGCCAGGCCAAGTCCGAGTTTCTCGCCAACATGAGCCACGAGCTGCGCACGCCCATGAACGCGATCCTCGGCTTCACCGAGATGATCCTCGACGATATCTACGGCGAGGTGCCGGCGGAGGTGCGGAGCCCCCTGGAGGACGTGCAGACCTGTGGCCGTCAGCTCTTGCGCCTCATCAACGACGTGCTGGACCTGTCCAAGATCGAGGCGGGGCGCATGGAGCTGAGCCTGACCGACTACTCGGTGCACGAGGTCGTCGAGACGGCGCGCACCTCCCTGCGCTCGCTGGCCGCCGAAAAGGGGCTCGAGTTCACCGCGGAGGTCGAGCCCGACATTCCCCTCGCCTATGGCGACGGCAAGCGCATCACCCAGTGCCTGACCAATCTCGTCGGCAACGCCCTCAAGTTCACCAAGGAGGGCACGGTGGCCATCCGCGCCGAGCTCGACGGCGAGCGGGTCGTGTACACGGTGAGCGATACGGGCATCGGTATCGCGGTTGACCAGCTCGATCACATCTTCGGTGAGTTCCGCCAGGTCGACGCGAGCATCAGCCGCGAGTTCGGGGGGACGGGGCTGGGATTGAGCATCACCAAGACATTCGTCGAGCTCCACGGCGGGCGCATCTGGGTCGAGAGCGAGCCCGGCCGCGGCTCGACCTTCCACTTCGCGATTCCTCTGCGCATGGCGGAAGTCACGGAGGAGACATGAGCCAGAAGAAGATCCTGCTCGTCGAGGACAACGAGTTCAACCGAAAGATCGTTCGCGACCTTCTCACGCGTCAGCCCTATAGCCTCCTGGAGGCTCACGACGGCGAGGCCGGTGTCGAGGCGGCGCGCCGGGAGAAGCCCGACCTGATAATCATGGACGTCCAGCTGCCGAAGCTGTCGGGTCTGGATGCGACGCGGCAGATCCGCGCCGAGCCCGAGACGGCCAAGATCCCCATCATCGTCGTCACCTCGTTCGCTCTCAGCGGCGACGACAAGAAGGCCATGGACGCGGGCGCCTCGGCCTATCTCGCCAAGCCCTACAGCCCGCGACAGCTCCTGGATGCCATTCGCAAGATGCTGGGTGACGCGTGAGACCCTGGCCCGGCAGGAGGAAGCCCATGAGCGCGAGCAGTCGACGGATGGTAGCGTTGGCGGCCGTCACCGCGGCCGTCGCTCTCTTGCCCCTCCCTGCCCTCGCGGGCCAGGAAGAGCAATTCACCCCGGAGTACAAGGAAGTGCGGAGCGCCTTCGATCCGAAGCACACCCCGAGAATCGTGGCGCCGGACCGCGTCAAGCGGGGGGAGTGGTTCGATGTCACCATCACGGTGGGGGCGGGTGGGGATCATCCCTCGCTCGGCGAGCACTTCGTGCGCTACATCGCGCTCTACATCAACGGCGCGGAGATCTCCCGCGCCTACCTCCACCCCGTCTTCTCGTTCCCCAAGATCACCTTCACCATCGCCCTCGACGAGGGCGGCGTGCTGAAGGCCGTGGAGGAGCCGACCCACTCGGCGGCCTGGGAGTCCTCCAAGCCCATCGCGGTGACGCCCTAAGGTTTCTTGCCGATTTCGACGGTGACGCTGGTGACGGGCTTGTCGTCCACGGCGACGTCGCGGGTGACCGTGCCCAGGGTCTCGTGCCAGATCTTGAGCGTGTACTTGCCGGGCGGCACGTTGTCGAGAGCGAACTCGCCGTTGGCGCCGGTGACGGCGAAGAACGGGTGCTCGGCGACCACCACCCAGGCCCGCATCCAGGTGTGGAGATCGCAGTCGATCCGGACGATCTCCGGCTTCTTGAAGACAACGGGAACGGTCCGTCCCTTGGGTTGCGTCCGGTTGAAGGTCGCGTTCTCCGTGCTGACGCTGTGCAGGTTGTGGAGCAGCCGATCGCTGTTGAGGAACTCCACCGTTCCCCCCACCGGCACGATCACGACCCGCGGCACGTAGACGCACTGCTGCTGGTCCATCTGCACGGGGCCGGGCGGGGCCTCCCCTCGGACTCCTGGCGGGGGCGTCTGGAGCGAGACGACCGCCCAGCGAACGCCGCGGTTGGGGCCGAGGACGAGATCCTCACTCTCCCTGCTCTTGCCGCACACGTACTGGTCGATGTTGATGGTCACGGTCTTTTTTTCCGGCGGCGGCCCCGCGTGGAGCACGTTGCCCTTTATGGATCCGGCCGTGGCTGGTCCCACGGCCCAGGGACACCAAACCGCGACGAGCGCGACGATCCCGATCAAGCGGCCAGAGGGACTTCTCATGCGCGATCTCCTAGTCAGCTCCTGGTCAGCGATGCCGGGGGCAGGATACCAGAGGTCGAGGAGATCGGGCTTGATGAAGCCCTCGTCGATCCCGCGCTGGAGCTGCACTGCTCGAGGGTCATGCCCTGAGCTGGGCAAGAGCCACTCCCCCGAGCGCGCCGATGACGACCACGAGCAGCGGCGGGGCCCGCCAGGCGTTCAGGAGCACGAACCCGACGAGGGCGAGCCCGAGATCTGGCGGCGTCTCGACCGAGCTCGTCCAGACCGGGTGGTAGAGCGCCGCGCCGAGCAGTCCGACCACCGCCGCGTTCACGCCCCGCATGATCGCCTGGGCGCTCACGCGCCGTCGGAAGGCGTCCCAGAAGGGCAGCGTGCCCACCAGGACGAGCATGCCGGGAAGGAAGATGGCGACGAGGCTCAGGGCGGCCCCCGCTAATCCGTGCGGCTGTGGTGTCACCACGGCTCCGAGGTACGCCGCGAAGGTGAAGAGCGGGCCGGGCACAGCCTGGGCGGCGCCATAACCGGCGAGGAAGACGTCGTCACTCACCCAGCCGGGGACAACGACGGCCTCGCGCAGCAGGGGCAGGACGACGTGCCCGCCGCCGAACACCAGCGCGCCCGACCGGTAAAAGGCCTCGAACAGCGCCAGGCCCTGGGATGCTCCGAGATTCCGTAATACCGGCAGCGCCACGAGCAGCAGCAGGAAAATGGCGAGCGCCGCCAGCCCGACCGGGCGCGAGACGGGCACGGACACGTGGCCGGTCGGTGCTTGCGGCGCCGCACGACAGAGCCACAGGCCGGCCACGCCCCCCAGCGCGATGGCCAGGATCTGGACACTCGAGGACGCGCTGATCAGGATGACCAGGGTCGCCACCGTCGCGATCGCCGCGCGCTCGCGGTCGGGGCAGAGCGTGCGGGCCATGCCCCAGACGGCCTGGGCGACGATCGCCACGGCAACGAGCTTGAGGCCGTGCAGGAGGCCGGTCCCCAGCGATCCTTGAAGCGCGCTCGCGCCCTGCGCGAAGAGGACGAGGGCGATCGCGGAGGGCAGCGTGAATCCTGCCCACGCCGCGAGGCCGCCGAGATAGCCCGCCCGCATGAGCCCCAGGGAAAAACCGACCTGGCTGCTCGCGGGACCGGGCAGGAACTGGCAGAGACCCACGAGATCGGCGTAGGCATGCTCGTCGAGCCAGCGACGCCGCACCACGAATTCCTCGCGGAAATACCCGATATGAGCGATCGGCCCGCCAAAGCTGCTCACCCCGAGCTTGCTGAAAGCGAGGAGCACCTCGAGGGCACGGGCCCTCCGCTCCTCGCTCACGCGCGGGGGGCCCGCGCCGAATTGTGGCGGAACGCCGTGGCGTTCCGGCGGAGCCCCGCGGGCCGCGGGCGCAGGAGGGCGGTGCCCTGGAAGCGCGCGCGGAGCTCCTCGTCGCTCATGGCGGCGATTCGCTCGGCGCCCGGATAGGGGGCCGATGGCCGAAAGGCGGTCTCGCGACTCACCGGAACTTTCCTGTTCCAGGGACAGACCTCCTGGCAGACGTCGCAGCCGAACTGCCAGGGACCGAGCGCGTCTTCGAGCGCAGGGGGAATGTCCCCGCGATGCTCGATGGTCAGGTACGAGATGCAGCGACGGGCGTCAAGGATGTAGGGGGCGACGAAGGCTCCGGTCGGACAGGCGTCCAGGCAGGCCCGGCAGGAGCCGCAGCGGTCCGGCAACGGCTCGTCGAAGGCGAGCTCGGCCGTCGTGAGGAGCACGCCGATCAGGAACCACGAGCCGAGCTCCGGATGCAGGAGCATCGTGTTCTTGCCCGTCCACCCCAGGCCCGCCCGTGCCGCCAGATCGCGCTCGAGCACGGGCCCCGTGTCGACGTAGGCTCGGCTCCGGGCTCCCGCGGCCTCGAGAAGATATTGCCCGAGCGCCTGCAGGCGGGGCGTCATCACGTCGTGGTAGTCCCGCCCCCAGGCATAGCGTGCCACGGGCGCCCAGGACGGGTCGGGCACGGGCTCGCCCGGGAAATAGTTGAGCGCGACGCAGACGACGGAGCGCGCCCCGGGGAGCACGGAGTCGGGATCAAGTCGCTCGCCGAGGCGCCGCTCGAGATAGCTCATGGTCCCGGCGTACCCAGCCTCGAGCCAGCGCTCCAGAGCGGGGCCGTGGTCGGGAGGAGACGCGGGACCTATGGCCACGTGGTCGAAGCCCGCGGCGAGCGCCCGGGATTTGACGGAGTCCGTCAGGATCGACGAGGTCAGCGTCACGATTTGCGGGCTTTGACGATGAGATGGGCGCGCGTGAGCGTTCGCCCCCCACCCTCGAGAAAGGCGATGTAGCGGAACCACCGGCCGTCGGCCCGCCAGGCGTCCTCGAGGCCCACCGCCGCGGCCAGGCCTTCCTCGACCGACGCGAAGCGCTTGACCTCTCGCTCGACCTCGAGAGCCTCGGGTATCAGCCCTTGGGCCTTCAGGTGGAGCTCCATGCGCGCCTCATCGTAGGCGAAGCGCGAGACCTTTCCCGTTTCCTTCCACTGGTCGACGTGGAAGGCGACCATGCCGAGACAGTGGCCGGGTCGAAGGGCCCGGGCCGCGCGCTCGATGATCGCGTCGGAAGCGCAGAGATGGGCCATCACGATGTCCGGAGCAAAGCGATGGTATTCCTCGCGCTCGGCATCCGCTTCGATGAACTCGACGTTCCTGACCTGGGGCTGCTCGGCCAGACGTCGCGCTTCCTTGATGGCGGCGGGGTCCCTGTCGAGGCCCACGACATGCCGCGCGCGCGCGGCAAGCCAGAAGGTCAGCCGTCCCGTGCCGCAGCCGACATCGAGCCCCCGCATCGCCCCCAGACCCTCGGCCTCGAGCAGTCCCAGGAACCTCGGCGAGATGGACAAGCTACTCGGCCTTGAAGTACTTCGCCTCTGGGTGATGGAAGACCAGGGCCGACACGGAGGCCTCGGGGTCCATCATGAATCCTTCCGTCAACTCGAGGCCGATCTGCGACGGCTCGAGGAGATCGAAGAGGATGCGCTGGTCGGCGAGGTTCGGACAGGCGGGATAGCCGAAGGAGACCCGGATGCCTCGGTAGCGCGCCTTGAGCCGGTCCTCCATGGACAGCCCGGGCGGATCGGGGAAGCCCCACTGGGTGCGTAGCCGAGTGTGGAGCATCTCGGCGAGCGCCTCGGCCAGCTCGATGGCGAGGGCCTGGATGGCGTGGGAGCGGAGATACTGCCCCTCTTCCTTCCATCGCTCCGCGAGATCGCGCACGCCCTTGCCACAGGTGACGGCGAAGAGGGCGACGTGGTCCGGCTCCGCCGCCGCCGTGTCCCGCACATAGTCGGCGAGACAGAGCCGCTCGCCGGCCCGCTGGCGGGGGAAGGTGAAGCGCGCGGTCTCGCGCCCGTCGCGCGACAGGATGAGATCGTCGCCCGCCGAGCGAGCCTCGAAGAAGCGGTAGAGGGCGTTGGCCTCCAGCCACCCCTGCTCCACGGTCTCGCGCTTCAGCTCCTCGATCGCCGCGTTGATCTCGAGGGTCTTCGGATCTCCCTCGGCGAGCAACCGCTGGACCGAGCCCTTCACGCCCAGATGCTTGCCGAGGAGCATCTGGAGATTGAGATAGGGATAGACATGCGTCAGGGGCACGCGGCGGAGCACGTGGAGATCGAGGTCGGGCGGCTTCGGGACGGAAACGTCCCGCGAGACGGCCGAGCGAGCGGGCGCCGCGGCGGTGGGCCGCGGTCCTTCCGCAACTTCGGCACCCGCGCGCAGCCGCTCGTGCTCGGCGCGGAGCCGCTCGATGAGGGCCTCGCGGGTGGTGGCGCCGAAGAGCCGGTTGGCGAGGTCGAGCCCGTCCATGGCGTCCTTGGCATAGAGGGTGGGCCCGCCGTACTCCACGGAGATCCGCGTCGCCGTGAACTTGCGCGTCAGAGCGGCCCCGCCCACGAAGAGCGGGATCTCGATGCCGGCGGCGCGGAGATCCTGCGCCGTGGTCACCATCTGCTGGGCGGACTTGACGAGCAGTCCGGACAGGCCGAAGGCGTCGGGCTTGTGCTGGTGATAGGCGGCGATCAGGTCCTCGGGGGGGACCTTGATGCCGAG
>DASQAK010000070.1:0-6056 GCA_035635755.1 Candidatus Methylomirabilota bacterium
CCTTGACGCCGCGCCAGCGCATGGCGGAGCGGCTCATGCTCGGCCTCAGGATGCGCGAGGGCGTGCCCGCCCAGTGGATGGAGGAGCGCGCGGCCGTCGACGGCTCCCGCCTCCGCGGGGTGCTCGCGGCGTGGACGGAGCGCGGACTCCTCGTCACCGAGGGTGGACGCGCCCGCCTCACCGAGCCGGGCTTTCTCCTCTCCGACGCCCTCTTCATGGAGCTCCTGTGACGATGTAGAATGGGCGACATCATGTCTGAGCCCGCGCTGGATCCGCGTCTCCGCCAGGTGCTGCTGGCCGTCATCGCGGAGTATGTGGAGACCGCGCAGCCCGTGGGCTCGCGCTCCGTCGCCCGTCGACACGTCCGCGGTCTGTCGCCCGCCACCATCCGCAACGCCATGGCCGATCTCGAGGACATGGGCTTCCTCACGCACCCGCACACCTCAGCGGGGCGCGTGCCCACGGACAAGGCCTACCGCTTCTACGTCAACGTCCTGGGCGAGGTGCCCTGGAAGGCCGCGCCGGGTGGCCAGAAGACCGCGGAGGCTGCTCCCTCGTCCGCCGACGGCGCCGAGCGGCTCATGGCCGAGACACCCACGCGTCTCTCCGACGGCACCCACATGACGGGCATGCTCCTCGCCCCCCCGCTGCGCCGCACGGCCCTCGATCGCATCGAGCTGGTCGGCCTCGGCGAGGACCGCGCGCTCGCCGTGGTCGTCACGGACACGGGCTGGGTGACCGCGCGCGCGCTCACGCCGATGCCGCGTCCCAGCGTCGAGGAATTGCGCGAGATAGGGCGAATCCTGACACGTCGCTACCGCGGCAAGACCTTCCAGGCCATCGTGGAAGACATCGAGCGGCCCGCCGATCCCCTCGATCCCCTCTGGACCCGGAGCCGCGGGCTCCTCGACCAGATCGTCGGGCTCCTGCGCGACCGCAATCTCTACATCAGCGGCGCCATCAACCTGCTCGACCATCCCGACCTGAGCGACGTGGGCACCATGCGGGGTCTCCTGCGGGCCTTCGAGGAGAAGGCGCGGCTCGTGGATCTCCTCACGCGCATGGCCGAGGAGCGCGGCGTCCAGGTCCTCATCGGCAGCGAGAACCCGGTCGAGGACATGCGCGAGTGCAGCCTCATCACCTCGACCTACACCTATCGCGGCCAGGTCCTGGGGGTGCTGGGCGTGATCGGCCCCCGTCGCATGCAATACGGAGACGTCATCTCGCTCGTGGACGAGACCGCCCGCCTCGTCTCCGACTCGCTCTCCCGCGTCCAGCGCGAGCTCTACCTCCCCGGTTAGCCGCCGAAGCGTTCGGGGGCGTCTGCTATACTTTCTGTATCATGACCGACGCCGACGATCTGTCCCTGACCGCCGAAGACGAGATCCAGAGACTCCGCGAGGCCCTGGAGGCCAAGACCCGTGAGGCCGACGAGCAGCGCGATCGCTACCTCCGGGCGGCCGCGGAGTTCGACAACGCCAAGAAGCGCGCGGCCCGGGAGCGCGAGGACTACACGCGCTATGCCACCGAGTCGCTCGTGCGCGAGCTCCTGCCCGTCCTCGACAACTTCGAGCGCGCCCTGGCGGCCGCGCGGACCGAGCCCGGGGCCGCCGCCGTCGTCTCCGGTGTCGAGCTGATCCAGCGCGAGCTGCTGCGCGCCCTCGAAAAGGTCGGGGTGACGCCGTTCGTATCGGTCGGCCAGCCCTTCGACCCCGAGCGGCACGAGGCCGTCGCGCGCGTGCCCGCCGGACCGGGCGCGCCCGAGGGCACGGTGGTGAACGAGACGGCCCACGGTTATGTCCTCAACGGGCGCGTGCTCCGCCCCGCTATGGTCACGGTAGCCATGGCTCCCGATCCGTCCTAGTGGCGGCCAAGGACTACTACACCGTCCTCGGCGTCGGGCGCGATGCCGAGGACGCCGAGCTCAAGAAGGCCTACCGCAACCTCGCCCGGCAATTCCACCCCGACAAGAACCCGGGCAATCCCGCGGCGGAGGCGCGCTTCAAGGAAGTCAGCGAGGCCTACAGCGTGCTCTCGGACCCCGACAAGCGCGCGCAGTATGACCGGTTCGGCAGCGTGGGCGCATCGCCCTCCGGGTTCGAGGCGGGCTTCGGCACCATCTTCGAGGATCTCTTCGAGGGATTTTTCGGAGGCGGGGGTGGCGGCGGCCGACGCAGCCGGGCGCGGCGCGGCGCCGACCTCCAGTACCGGCTCGAGATCTCGCTCGAGGAGGCGGCCGCCGGAACCGAGACCAAGATCCAGATCCCGCGGCACGAGACCTGCGAGACGTGCGACGGCTCGGGTCAGGAAACCGGCACCACGCCGGAGGTCTGCGGCACCTGCCGTGGGCAAGGGCAGGTCCGCTTCTCGCAAGGGTTCCTCACCGTGGCGCGACCTTGTCCCACGTGCGCGGGGGCGGGACGCATCAATCGCCACCCGTGCAAGAGCTGCGCAGGCGAAGGGCGGGTAGCTCGCGAGAAGCTCCTCAAGGTCACCATCCCGCCCGGCGTCGAGGACGGCAATCAGCTCCGCCTCACCGGCGAAGGCGCCGGCGGCCTCGCGGGAGGCCATCCGGGCGATCTCTACGTGCTCCTCCAGATTCGCCCGCACGAGATCTTCGTGCGACAGGGCGCCGATCTCGTCTGCGAGCTGCCCCTGACGTATCCCCAGGTGTGCCTGGGCGACGAGGTCGACGTGCCCGTCCTGGACGGCAAGGCGCGCCTCCACGTGCCCCCCGGCACCCAGCCGGGCCAGCGCCTCTTCATCAAGGGCAAGGGCATGCCCCACCTGCGTGGGCGCGGCCGCGGCAATGCCGTCTACGAGGTCGTGGTCGAGGTGCCGACGAGGCTGAGCGCGCGCGAGCGCCAGCTTCTCGAGGAGCTGCGGGAGGCCTCGAAGGAGTCCTCGGGCCCGCTGCTTTCCTCCTTCCTCGAGCGCATGAAGAAGCTCTTCGGCGGTTGAGGCCCCTGGCGAGAGACCCGCGCCCGGTGCGACGTCCGCGCCCGGTGAGATGTCCGCGGTAGACCTCCCGCGTCCATGGGCTTCTGGCAGCTGACCGTCCCCACCTCGCCCGACACCTCCGAGGGCTTCACGAATTTCCTCTGGGAGCAGGGCGCGCTCGGCGTCGTCGAGGAAGAGGGACCGGCGGAGCCGCCGCGCGTCCGCGCGTTCTTCCCCGACAGCGCCTCCTCGACAGGACTGGTGGCGGGAGTGGCCGCCTATGCGGCCGAGCTCCGGGCCCTCGGCTTCGCGACGGCGCCGGGCGAGGTCGAGATCGCGCCCCTCGTCGAAGAAGCCTGGGCCAGCGCCTGGCAGCAGTCGTTTCCGCCCCGCGCGATCGGGCGCCGGCTCTGGGTGCGTCCATCCTGGGAGCGCGCCGAGGGTCCCGGGCGGGTCACCGTCGTCATCGAGCCGGGGCGTGCCTTCGGCACCGGGCACCACGGCAGCACCGAAGGGTGCCTGGCCCTGCTGGACGGGGCCATCGGTGAGGAGCCGCCCGACCTGGTCCTGGATATCGGCACGGGCACGGGCATCCTCGCCATTGCCTGCCTCAAGCTGGGTGCCCTGCGGGTGCTGGGCCTCGACATTGACCCGGATGCCATCGCCGCCGCGCTTCGGAATGCCGCGGTGAACGACTGCGCCGATCGCCTCGATCTTCTCCTCGCCGGCCCCGAGCTGCTCCACGAGAGGCCGCCCTTCCCGCTCGTCCTGGCCAACCTGCTCGCCCACACCCACCTCGCCCTCGCCCCGCGCTACCGCCGCCTCGTCGCCCCGAGTGGGCAGCTCATCCTTGGCGGCATCCTGGAGCACGAGGACGCCGAGGTCGTCGAGGCGCTCGCGGCCGCCGCGTTTGCCCTCGAGGAGAAGCTCGTGATCGAGGGGTGGTCCGGGCTCCGGCTGCGCGCCGTTCCGGCATGAGCCGCTTTCACGTCCGCCCCGAGGCCGTCTCGGGCACGCGCGTCACCTTCGACGCCCAGGAGACCCGCCATCTCACGCGCGTGCTGCGGCTCGGCGCGGGCGCAGTGGTCGAAGCTCTCGACGGAACCGGCGGCGTGCTGACCGTGCGGATCGAGCGGGTCGGCCCGCGTGGCGCCGAGGGCACCATCCTCGCCCGTGAGGAGGCAGCAAGCGAGTCGCCCTGCCGCCTCGTGCTCGCCCAGGGCATTCCGAAGGGCGAGAAGATGGAGGGGATCATCCGCATGGCCACCGAGTTGGGCGTCGCGCGCATCGTTCCCCTGACCACCGCGCGTGCCGTCGTGCGCATGGAGCCGAGGCGCGCGGGCGCGCGAGTCGCGCGCTGGCAGCGCGTCGCCAAGGAGGCGGCCAAGCAGAGCGGCCGCGGCGTCATTCCCGAGATCGCTCCCCCTATGAGCCTCGTCCCCTGGCTCGCGCAGGCCGGGCCGTTCGGCCTCCTCGTCTGTCTGTGGGAGGGCGCGACCGAGCCGCTGGGACCGCTGCTTCCGCCCGCGCCCTGCCCTCACGCCACGCTCGTGGTGGGACCCGAGGGTGGCCTCGGTGAGGATGAGGCCGACGCCCTCCGCCAGGCCGGGGCAATCTGCGGTCGTCTGGGCCCGCGCACCCTGCGCACCGAAACGGCCGGGCCGGTGGGCCTGGCGCTTCTCCAGTCGAGGTACGGCGATCTCACCGGCGGCACCGGGTGACCACGCTTCCCTGCGATTTCCAAGCTTTTTTTCGTTGCGGAAATGAGACAGAGGAGGGTGCAGGCCGTGTATTCCGCGCACCGAATCGCCGGGTAAGCAATCGCGCCGGAGGAGAGAAACGCCCTTGAAGTCAGCAGTTTGCCGCCGACCCGCCCCAGTGGCACTTGCATTGCTAGTACCCCCGCCGGACATGGACCGTCAGCGAACCATCAGACGGAAGGTCAGCGTAGAAGGCATAGGTCTCCACTCCGGCGAGCCGGTTCAGCTGACCCTCACCCCGGCCGCCGCCGATACCGGCATTCTCTTCCGCGCCGCCGACGGCACTCTCGTTCCCGCCGACATCGAGCATGTCGTGGATGGACGCGCCGCGACCACGGTGGGAGCCTTTGGCGTCCGCGTGCGGACCATCGAGCACCTCATGGCGGCCGCGGCCGCGCTCGGCATCGACAACCTGGTCGTGGACGTCGACGCGGAGGAAGTGCCGGCCCTCGACGGCAGCGCCAAGCCATTCGTGGATCTCCTCTATTCGGCGGGCGCCGCGCCGCTGCCCGTCCCGCGCCGGCCCCTCGTCGTGCGCGAGCCCATCCGGGTGGGCGACGGCCATCGCTGGCTCGAGATCACGCCGTCGGACGGCTTCCGCGTCACCTATACGCTCGACAATCCCCATCCGGTGATCGGCCAGCAGATCGTCTCGCTCGAGGTGACCGAGGCGGTCTTCGTCGACGAGCTGGCGGCCGCGCGCACGTACGGCTTCCTCAAAGACGTGCCGACGATGAGGAAGAACGGGCTCGCCCGCGGCGGCTCGCTCGACAACGCGGTGGTGGTCGGGAAGCGCGCCGTCCTGAACGACAGCCTCCGCTTCGAGGACGAGTTCGTCCGCCACAAGATCCTCGACCTCGTGGGCGATCTCTGGCTCCTGGGTCGCCCGCTCTGCGGGCACGTCACCGGCAAGAACGGCGGGCACGCGCTCAATCATGAGCTGGCGGCCGCCGTGAGACGGGCCTTCGCCGCCGAGCGCCATCCTCGTCCCAGCCGCGCCCGTCTCCATCCCGCGGACACCATGGTTCCGGGGGGGAGCTTGTCTCCGCGTCCGGGCATCGCCGCCCTCTAGCCTCCCCCGACTTCTCAAGCTCCCGGGCCGGGCCGGACGATATAATGGCGTGTCCGGCATATGCGTGGATCTCACACCCTGACCCGCTCGACACGCTCGCGGGTGATCGCCCTGGTCGCCCTGCTGCTGCTTCTGCTCTGTCTGCCCCCTGTGGCGACTCGAGCCCAGAGTGACCTCAGGATCACCGGCCTCTCGGTCTTCCTGAACGACTTCGACGTCACCGTGCAGGGCGTGCTGCTGGGCGCCGTGCCCTCCGACTTGCACGAAAGCCTGCACAGCGGCGT
>DASQAK010000071.1:0-12660 GCA_035635755.1 Candidatus Methylomirabilota bacterium
GCGCCGATACCCAGCTCCACCACGAGCTCCTCGAGCTTGCCCGAGAGAGTCCATGACCTATCGAGGAGGCAGGACCGCGTCCGGTGTGTCTGACACGCTGATCGTCGGATAGCCGCGATCGCGCCAGGCGTGGAAGCCGCCGGCCAGCGGGCGGACCCGTTCGATGCCACGGCGTCTCAGGATCAGCGCCACCCGGGCGCTGGAGGCCTCGTTGGGTCAGGTGCAGTAGAGCACGATGTCCCGGTCGCGCGGGACCTCCTGATGGCGCGCTTCCAGCTCTTCGATCATCAGGTGGAGCGCGCCGGGGATGATCGTCGGCTCGCTCTCGAACTCCACCCGGTGGCGAACATCGACCACCATCACGTCCTCCCCGCCATCGATCTTGGCCTTGAGCTCTTCCGGCGTGATTCGCGCGATCCGGATCCGACGCAGAAACCGTTGCCGCGCGATGTACTTCCACGCGATGTGGGCGGCGAGAGCCGCCACGAGCAGCGCGACGAGCCCACGGCCCAGACGCATGGCATAGCTCGCCACCAGCTCCAGCTGATGGCTGAACAGCCAGCCGAGACCGACGAAGACGCCGGCCCAGATGAGGCCGCCCGCGCCGGTGAAGACCACGAAGCGCGCGAAGCGCATCCGCACGATGCCGGCAAGCGGCGGGGCCGCCGTGCTGTAGCCCGGCACGAACTTGGCGATCAGGAGGGAGCGCGCGCCTCGTCGGCTGAAGGTCTCCTCGGTGCGCCGCACGCAGGAGTCGGGCTCGAGCGAGATCCGACACAGGAAGCGCAGGACGCGGCCGCCTCCCACGCGGCCGATCCAGTACCAGATGACGTCGCTCACGAGCGAGGCGATGGCAGCCACGACGAGGACGAGGACAAGGCTCGAGCGGCCGGTCCCCGCCATGGCGCCCGCCGCGAGCAGCACGGGCATCGCGGGGATCGGCAACCCGATCTGCTCCGCGAACACCCAGGCGAAGACGACCAGGTAGCCGTAGCGGACGAGAACGTCGAGGAGGTCGTTCATGGACGTCAGGCGCGGCCGGGCGCCGTCATGCGGGCAGGCTCGTCGCCTGCTCTCACGGGGTCAAGCGGCCGCAGACTTGCTCACGGCAACCCGCCCGTGTGCGGAGGTCGCGCGGCCACACTGGCAATGATCGTCGTCAACTCCCCCGGGTCCACCGGCTTGGGCACGTGCATGCTGTAGCCGGCGGTGAGCGAGAGCACCCGGTCCTGGACGCGCCCGTATGCCGTGAGGGCCACCGCGGGAGTGTAGCCTCCGTGGTCGCGGTCGAGGGCGCGCACCTTGCGGATGAGCGAGTACCCATCCTCGCCCGGCATCTCGATGTCCGACACCAGCACGTCGGGACGCCACTGCTGGAGCACGGCCAGGGCTTCGGGCGCGGAGAGACACGTCCTGACGGTGGCACCGGCGCCCGTGAGGATCGCGGACGCGAGATCGAGCGCGTTCGGGTCGTCATCCACCACGAGCACGCGGAGCCCGTCGAGGCGGAGCCCCGGGGAGAAGGCCTCCATGGTCGGCGCCGTGGGATGCCGTCGCGGCGCAGGCCCCGCTGGGATCTCCGCCATGGTCAGCGGCAGGGTGACGATGAAGGTCGCGCCCTTTCCTTCGCCGGGACTCTGCGCGGCAACACTACCACCGTGCAGCTCGACGAGGTGCTTGACGAGCGCCAACCCGAGGCCGAGGCCGCTGTGCGCCCTGGTGCTCGAGCTATCGGCCTGCCGGAAACGGTCGAAGATGAAGGGGAGTACGTCGGAAGCGATACCGTGGCCGCTGTCGCTGACGATGATCTCGACGTGCGAGTTGACGCGCTGCAGGTGAATCTGGACCCGTCCCCCTTTCGCCGTGAACTTCACGGCGTTCATCAGGAGGTTCCAGATGACTTGCTGGAGGCGGCCCTGATCCCCGGTGACCGGCGCCGCTCTCGGGTCGAGTACGCTCTGCAGTCGAACGGCCTTGGCCTCGGCCGCGGGCCGGACAGCATCGAGAGCTCCCTCGATGACGACCCTGAGATCGACGGGCCGAACATCGAGACGCATCTTGCCCGAGACGACGCGAGAGACATCGAGGAGGTCGTCGATCAGCTGCACCTGCGCGTTGGAGTTCCGCACGATCGCGTCGAGCGCCCGCTCCGCCGTCTCGTCGCGGATCTGCCCCGCTTGGAGCAGCCGCGCCCAGCCGTAGACCGCGTTGAGGGGCGTCCGGAGCTCGTGCGACAGCACGGCGAGGAACTCATCCTTCGCGCGGTTGGCGGCCTCCGCCGCCGCGCGGGCTTGCTGTTCCCGATGCAGGAGCTGTTCGCGCTGACCTTCGCCGCTCGTCCGCTCGTCGGCAGCGATGGCCAGCGCGTCGGCGACGTCGCGAATTTCCTGGATCGAGGTATCGAGCGGCGTCAGGGCCTCGCGCCGGCCGAGTGCCTGTGCCGTGGCGCGCAGGTCGCGGATCGGCCGGTTGATACTGCGCGCGATTCCGATCGCCCCGAGCGTGCCGAGCACGATCGAGAGCAGAATGCCGCTGCCGTAGATGGCGAGCGAGCGGTAGGCCGTGCCCTCCACGAAGGCCGCGGGAATGCCGGGGGCGACCGACCAGGCGCTGTCCTTGAGCCGGCTGAACGAGGCATAGTTTCGGCGCCCCTCGAGGTCATGGGTCTGGCCGACCCCTTCCTCGGCTCCGCCCGCCATGATGGCCTGCAGGCTGACCGAGGCCCGCCCCCCTAGATTTTCGTTGTGCGCGCGAGAGCGCGCCACGCGCAGGCCATTCCCGTCGAAGATCGAGATGATCCAGTCCTCGGGCAGGCGCTGACGCTTGATCACCTCCAGGATGGCCTCGGGCCTGACGAGCGCGGTGAGCACGTAGCGCAGCTCGCCATTCCGAACAACCGGCGCCCGCACGGGAAACAAGAAGGCGCCTTGAAGGTTCTTGGCGAGGTTCCCCACGGTGGGTGCGCGCGCGCGCACGACGCGATCGAAGCTCTCCTTTTCGAGGATCGGCGGAAGCACGGCCCCGTAGCGAAATCGAGTATCGACGAGTCGTTGTCCGGAGGGATCGGCGAGAAACACCGCGGCCCAGTTGGGCTGCGTTTCGAGGACGCGCTGTGCGCGCTCCTGGAATCCTGACAGGTCGTCGCGGTCAAGCGCGAGGCTGGTGGCGAGCGACTGGACGACGGACATGGAGCTGCGCTGCTCCGCATCGACTGCGGTTGCCAGGGCCCGCGCGAGCTCGAGGCCGATGCGCTCGGCTTGGACACGCTGCTGCCGCGCGAGCGCATACAGTCCGATGCCCGACATGACGACGAGCGGCACGATGCCCACGGCGGCGAGCAGGAACAGCCGTCTACGAAGCGGGACGCCAGGCACGCGCCATTCCCTCGGGGACTTCGAGCTCGTCGCCCTTCAGCGGCGCGACGGTGCCGTCAACACTGACCCAAGTCACTCTCTTCATGGGCCGCTTTTCGGCGCATTATGTCACAATCGCTCTCCGTGCTCAGGTCGCAGATACCTCGGCGATGATATTGCCGGGCTGGCAGTTGCCGACGGCCATCCTGGAGGTTGGCGTATGGCTGAGGAGATCGCAGGGGCCGCAACCAGGACATTCCAGCCCGGGGAAGTGATCTTCCGGGAGGGCGATGACACGCAGGGCGAAGCCTACCTGGTCCATCAGGGAACGGTCGAAGCGCGTCGCCGCGTCGATGGGACCGAGCGACTTGTCAACACCCTCGCCAAGGGCGATTTACTCGGCGAGGTGGCGCTGTTTCGCGAGGGTCCCCATTCTGTTACCGCGACGGCCGTTGAACATGTGACGTTGGTGGTGATCCCGGCTCATCGCCTCGAGAACATGGTCCGCGCCAATCCAGAGCTGGCGATTGGGCTCATTCGTCAGCTCGCTCGCATGGCCGCAGGCAAGGACAGCAGGCAAGGATCATCAAACTAGAGGTGGTCGTCGTCGTCCCGCTTGAAACGCGGTTGCTCGCTGCCGCTGTCCCAGGCGCTCGTGCGCCAGTCGTCGAGCTCGTGGTCCGTGGCGCGCCAGGCGGGCAGGGCGAGTCGCAGGCGTCGCGCCAGCCCCGTCACGTAGGGCTCGTACATGGCGCGCAGGGAGGCCAGCGTCCGCTCGGCCACCGCCCCTTCCTTTAGTACGACCCCGTCTTCGACCAAGCTCAACTGGAGCGAGTGAAAGTCCTCCGGAGGGAGCCGGTCCGGGTCGGGCGCGCATGGCCGCGTGCCCGTCACCATGGCCAGATCCACCACCGCGTGACGCGCCATCGCGAACGTGAGCTGGGCCTGGCGGCCCGGCGCGCCCTCCACGCCCACCATGACCAGCGCGCTGGCGTCGAGCACGGCCGTGAGCGCGCCCAGCCACGATTGATGCTCGTGCTGCGAGCGGAAGTACATGAGGACCGGATAGGAGAGGTGGCTTTCCATGAGCTCGGCGGACCAGCGCTCCCAGTCGCGCAGCAAGGTCTCGAGCTCCGGCATGTCGTGGCCGTGGCGGCGCAGGAGCTCGCCCGCGCTGGGGGGCGAACCCGCGCGCGCATCCAGGAGCGAGATGTTGACCTCGCGGCGCGAGAAGCCCTGGTAGAGCACGGGGAGGTAGCCCATGACGAGGGCGAGGAAGCCGAAGCCCACACCCGCCTCGATGACGGTGAGCGTGCGAGCGAGGGGCCCGATGGGGGTGACATCGCCGATGCCCAGCGTGAAGAGCGTGGTCCCGCTCAGGTAGAGATCGGTCCAGAAGCCGGAGTTGCCGGTGGGCGCGTTGAATCGCGATCCCAGACCCCACTGGATCATGGCGAAGCCAAAGACGAGCGCCGTCGCCCAGCAGGCCATCAGGATCAGGATGGACAAGGGGCCGAAGATGGCGAGAAAGCTCTCGCGCCGACGCCCGCGGGCGAGAGAGCACGCCACGGCGACCCACGCGGGCCAGGTGGTCTGATAGAAGAGCCGCGTCGGGCGAAGGGTGCGGGTGGCGGTGCGGGGGAGGACGAGCGCTTCGAAGGCGTCCCAGACGATCGCGAGGATCAGGAGGATCCCCGCGATCGCCACGATCAGGTGCGCCATCGCGGGCGGCATCACGAGCTCAGGCGGCGCGCCTCGCGGGCTCGGCGCGGCGCGCGGAGCCCGGGTTCGGACGGAACACGAGGGTATAGCCGGCCGGCATGAGGGGCAGCACCACGCGCCAGACAGGATCGAGCATGTCCTCCCACCCCGCCGGCACGAAAAGCTCCACCGTGCCCGATTGCTCGCGAGAGCCCGCGTTGACGCGGACCGCGATCATGGACTCTCCGCCCAGGCTCGCATTGATCGCGGCCTGGATCTCGGCCTGGAGCTCGAGGGCGCGGGATTCGAGACGGTCCCGCCACAGACGCCAGACGAGAGGGCCCAGGAACAGCAGCGAGAGCAGCGACATCGTGATCAGGGCTGTCATGACCTTTGCCTCCTTGTCCCGTTTCGATGGCGCGGTGCGCAGGAGGGATTCCGATGGTCGAGAGAAATCGTCCCGTGGCTCACAGGCCCGTAGCTCACAGGCCCGTAGCTCACAGGTACGTCTCGAGGTAATTGCTATCGGAAAGTCCGGCCAGGCCCACGCTCTCGGGTGTGCGGCCCTCGAGGGCCGCGCGCGGGGTGAGGCCCACCAGCTCGCCGCGCGTGATGCCGATGCCGCGCCGTCGCGCCTCGGCCGCGACGGCATCGTACGCGCGCGCGATGCCCGTGCGCCGATAGTCGACGAGGTTCATCGAGACCTGGACGAGGCCGCGACGGGCGAGCGGCACGCCGAGGGCCTGCACGGCGGGCAGGCCGCCCGAGGACTCGCGCACGGCGCGCGCGATGGCCCGGGCCGCGTCGAGGTCCTGCGAGTCGAGCCAGACGTTGTAGGCGACGAGCACCTCGCGCGCGCCAACCATGACGGCACCGAGGCGCGCGACGAAGGTGGCGGGGCCCGCGTCGGGCTGCCAGGCCGGATCGGCCAGCCGCGCGGCAAGACCCTCGTATTCCCCTCGACGGATATCGCGAGCCAGGCGGCGCTCCGGGCGCGAGGCCGCCACGCCGTAGAGGTACACGGGCAGCGCATACGCGCTCGCCACCGAGGCGCCCACTCGCCGCGCCACGGCCACGGCGTCGTCCATGGTCAGATCGCGCAGCGGCACGAAAGGGAGGACATCGAGCGCGCCCAGGCGCGGATGCATGCCGTGATGCCCCCGCATGTCCACCCGCGCGAAGACGGCCTCCGCGAGGACGAGGGCGGCACGCTCGACGGCTTGCGGGGGCCCGATCACGCTGAACACCGCGCGGTGGTGATCGGGATCGCTGTGTAGATCCGCGAGCCTCGCCTCCGGAACCGCGCGGACGGCCTCCGCGATGGCCTCGATCACGCGCGGGTCCCGCCCTTCGCTCACGTTCGGGACGCACTCGAGGAGCGGGCTCGCCACGGGGCGGTATCATACCTCACCCCCCAATGTTGACCCTCGTCTGCCGCGGCTTCTATACTACGTAGGTTATGCCGCTGCTTCCCGTGGGTAAGCTCCCCGCCGAGCTCCTCCAGCGACTCTTCGGCAAGTACGTCGACGCCGATCCGCGCGTCATCGTCGGCCCGCAGGTCGGCGAGGACGCCGCCGTGCTCGACATGGGTGATCGCTACCTCGTGGCCACTACCGATCCCATCACCTTCGCCACGGACGAGATGGGCTGGTACGCGCTGCACGTCAACGCCAACGACCTCGCGGTGCGGGGCGCCACGCCCCGGTGGTTCCTCTGCACCGTGCTCCTGCCCGAGGGCAAGAGCCGCGAGGCGGAGGTGGAGCAGCTCTTCGCCGAGGTGGCTCTGGCCTGCCAGTCCGTGGGTGTGTCTCTCGTGGGCGGCCACACGGAGGTCACGGCCGGCCTGCCTCGTACCATCGTGTCCGGCACCATGCTCGGGGAAGTGGCCAAGGACAAGCTCGTGACGACGGGCGGCGCCTACGTCGGCGACACCGTGCTGGTGACCAAGGGCGTGCCCCTCGAGGGCGCCTCCATCATCGCGCGCGAGCGCGGGGAGGAGGCGACCCGGCGCGGTGTGGCTGCCGACGTGGTGGCGCGCGCCCGCGAGTTTCTGCGGCGGCCGGGGATCAGCGTGGTGCCCGACGCGCGCGCGGTGTGCGCCGCCGCGCGCGTGCATGCCATGCACGATCCCACCGAGGGCGGGCTGGCCACCGCCTGCTGGGAGCTGGCCCAGGCCGCCGGCGTCGGGCTTCGCGTGGACCGCGAGCGCGTGCCCGTCCTGGCCGAGGGCCGTCGGCTCTGCGAGGCTTTCGGCCTGGATCCGCTCGGCACCATCGCCTCGGGCGCGCTCCTGCTCACCGTGAGCCCGGGCGAGGCGGAGGCGGTGATCGCCGCCTCTCGCGCCGCCGGCATCGAATGCACCGCCATCGGCCGCGTCACGCGACCCGAGGACGGCGTGGTCCTCACCGCGGGTGGCCACGCCAAGCCCATGCCGAGCTTCCCGCAAGACGAGATCACCCGCATCTTCCAGGGAGAACCCCACGCATGAGTCGAGGCCGCGACGGAGCGGCGCCCCAGGGCGCAACCATCCAGATCGGGTATGCGCATCGCCAGGCGCCCATGGGGCGCGAGGCCATGGTCGCTTCCTGTCATCCGCTGGCGTCGCTGGCGGGCGTCGAGACGCTCAGGGCGGGCGGCAATGTCGTCGACGCGGCCATCGCCACCAACGCCGTGCTCGCCGTCACCCAGCCCAATTTCTGCGGCGCGGGCGGCGACCTCTTCTGCCTGTATCACGAGGCGGCGACCGGCCGCGTGCACTTCCTGAATGGTGCGGGGCGCTCGGGCTCGCGCGCGGGTCTCGACGAGCTGAAGCGTCGTGGCTGGACGGCCATGCCGCAGGTCGGCCCCGGCACGGTGTCGGTGCCGGGCGCGACCCGCGCCTGGTCGATGCTGCTGGAGCGCTTCGGCACGCGGCCCTTGAAGACCTTGCTCGAGCCGGCCGTGCACTATGCCGGCGATGGCTTCCCCATCACCGATATCGTGTGCCAGGCCATCCAGATGCGCTTCCCGCTCTTCGACGATCCCGAGTGGAAGCGCATCTTCGTCCCCGGCGGGGTCTTTCCAAGGACGGGCGACCTCTTCCGCCAGCCCGATCTCGCGCGCACGCTGCGCGAGCTGGGCACTGAGCCCGATCTCTTCTACCGTGGCCGCGTCGGCGCGGCCATCGCCAAGCGCCTGGAGGGCGACGGCTTTCTCGTTCTCGACGATCTTGCCTCCCATACCGGCGAGTGGGGCGAGCCCATCTCCACGACGTATCGGGGCTACACCGTCTACGAGACGCCGCCGCCGACCCAGGGCATCGCCACGCTCCTCTCCCTCAACCTCCTCGAGGGCTTCGACGTGGCGGCGTGCACGCCGCAGTCGGTCGAGCATCTCCACCTGCTCCTGGAGATGACCAAGCTCGCCTATGCCGACCGCGACCGCTGGGTGGCCGACCCCGAGCATGCCCGCGTTCCCGTCGGGGCCATGCTCGCCAAGGACTATGCGGCGAGCCGGCGGACCGAGTTCGATCCCGACAAGGCCAAGATGCACGCGTGGGGTGAGCTCGATGGGGACACCACCGGCTTCGTCGTCGCCGACGGGCGGGGGAACATCCTCTCGGTGATCCAGAGCCTCTACCGGGGGTTCGGCTCCGGGGTGGTCCCGCCGGGCACCGGCGTGGTGCTCCAGAACCGCGGCGCCTACTTCAACACCAATCCCGACCATCCCAACTGCTTCGCGCCGCGCAAGCGACCCTTCCACACCCTCATCGCCTGCGTGGTCACACGCGATGGCGCGCCGGTGATGGGGCTGTCCAACATGGGCGGTGACGGCCAGGCGATGTTCCACACCCAGGTCCTGACCAATGCGCTCGATTTCGACATGGAGATCCAGGAGGCCATCGAGCGGCCGCGCTTCATGTACGGCAAGATCGCGGTCACCGATGCGCCCGACGGGGTCAGGCTGGAGAGCCGGGTGTCTCCCGAGGTGCGTGCTGCGCTCGTGCGACGGGGCCACAACCTCCTGCCCGTCTCCAACTGGTTCACGCAGGCCGGCCATGCGCATGCCGTGACGCTCAAGGGCGGCACGCTGCGAGGCGGCGCGGATGCGCGCGGAGACGGCGCGGCTATGGGATATTAGGCGCATGCGCAAGATCGTGCTGACGATGCTGGCAGGTGTCGTGGCGCTTGGCCTGGCCGGGACGGCGCAGGCCAGCGAGTGGGGTGGTATCACCCCCGGGGTGACGACGCTGGAGCAGGTGCGCGAGCGCTACGGGGCGCCCTCGAAGGAAAGCAAGACCAAGCTCGAGAACTACGACACCACCACTTTGACGTACGAGGGCTCCAAGGCGCCCGCGGGGATGAACAGGCTGGTGGTCGAGGTGGGCTGGCTGGCCAAGGACGGCTTCAAGCCGGACGTGGTGCGCGTCTTCCGGCTCGAGCCGCGCCCGCTCATCTTCCCGATTCAGGCCATCATGGACGGCTGGGGCATTCCCTCCGCCGCCGGCGAGAGCGGGGGCCGGCCGACCTTCTTCTACGAGGAGGGCCTGGTCGTGATCTTCGATCCGCAGGGCGTCAACGCGGAGAACATGAGCTTCACCTTGCCGCAGCCGCTCCCGCCCGGCGCTGTCAAGGGTGGCACGGTGGGCCAGCCCGGCCAGCCGCCGGCGGCCGCCGCCCCCAAGCCCGTCCCCGGATCGACGCCCTCCGCGCCCACGCCCCAGCCGCCCTCCGGAACCAGACCGCGGCCCTAGCGGGATGGTCGATCACCTGCTGGCCCTCGACCCGCGCGGTCGAGGGATCACGAGCTTCTTTGTCGAAGGCGGCGCCACGCGCGCGGCCAGGGCGCTCGCGCGGGCCAAGCGTGTCGTCCTCACCACGGGCTTCTGCGTGGGCCCGGGCCTGCCGGAGACCGATGGACCTCCGGGCACCGCGGTGCTGGGCCGCGCGCTTCGCTCGCTCGGCGCGACGGTGACCTACATCACCGACGCCGCGTCGCTGCCGCCGCTCCAGGCGGCCCTGGGCGCTCTCGACGAGCCGAAGGAGATCCAGATCTTTCCCGCGAGAGGCGAGGCCGCCCTGAGCGCGCGCCGTTTTCTGAGCGAGTACGCGCCCACGCACATGGTCAGCATCGAGCGGCCCGGGCGCACGCGCACGGGCGACTACCTGAGCATGCGCGGCGAATCGGTGGCGGAATGGAATGCTCCGCTCGACGCGCTCTTCCTGGAAGCGCCCCGGCGCGTGGTCACCGTGGGCGTGGGCGATGGGGGCAACGAGATCGGCATGGGCGCGGTGCGCGCGCGGCTGCTCCGCGCGGGGCCCCGCCTCGCGAAGGCGGCCACCGTCGTGCCCGCCACTCACCTGGTGGTGGCCGGCACCTCGAACTGGGGCGCCTATGGCATCGTGGCGGAGCTCTCGCGCCTCGTGCGGCGCCAGCTCCTTCATTCCGCAGAAGACGAGCGGCGCATCGTGCAGGCCTGCGTGGATGCCGGAGCCGTGGACGGCGTCACGCGGAAGCCCGAGGCCACGGTGGATGCCCTGCCTTTAGCCGCGCACGCGAGCATGGTAGAGTTGTTGCGTCTGATCGCCGATATGCATCCCCACGGAGGAAAGCCCCGATGACCCAGCCGGCCAAGTCGTCCAGCGTTCTCGACACCTACCGCGCCCTGCATCCGAAGTCGGCAGCCCTGGCCGAGCGCGCGCAGAAGGTCATTCCCGGTGGTATCACGCACGACGGGCGGCATCTCTCGCCCTTCCCGGTCTACATCGACCGCGCGCTGGGCTCGCACAAGTGGGACGTGGACGGGCACGAGTACATCGACTACTGGATGGGGCACGGGGCCCTCTTTCTAGGGCACTGCCATCCCGCCGTGGTCAAGGCCATCCAGGAGCAGGCACCCCGCGGCACGCATCTGGGCGCCTCGCACGAGCTAGAAGTCCGCTGGGCCGAGCTGGTCTGCAAGCTCATCCCCTCGGCGGAGATGGTGCGCTTCACCATGTCGGGGACGGAGGCGACGCATCTGGCCATGCGCATCGCGCGAGCCTATACGGGGCGGCCGAAGGTCGTGAAGTTCCACGGCCACTTCCACGGCTGGCACGACGGCGTGGTGGCCGCGGTCAACCCGCCCTTCGACGTGCCCATGTCCTCGGGCGTGCCCTCGCCGGTGCTCGATCAGCTCCTCGTGTGCCCGCCCAATGACATCAAGGCCGTGGACACGCTGCTGCAGCGTGGCGATGTCGCCGCGGTCATCCTCGAGCCCGCGGGCGGCCAGTCGGGGACCACGCCGACCATTCCCGGCTATCTCCAGGAGTTGCGCGCCTTGACCGAGCGTAACCAGGTTGTGCTGATCTTCGACGAGGTGATCACGGGCTTCCGCTACTCTCCGGGCGGCGCGCAGCAGTACTTCGGGGTGACGCCGGACATGACCACCCTGGCCAAGATCGTGGCGGGCGGCCTCCCCGGCGCCGCCGTGGTCGGCAAGAAGTCGCTCATGGCCATGATGGCCCATCGCGGCGACAAGACATGGGACCGGAGCGAGCGCGTGGCGCAGAACGGCACGTTCAACTCGAACCCCGTGTGCGCGGCGGCGGCCGTGGCCACGCTGGAGCTGGTGGCCGACGGCGGCCTGCACGCGCGCGCCAACAAGGCCTGCGACGAGCTGCGCACGGGGCTCTCGGACCTCATGAAGCGGGGGGGTGTGCCCGGCACGTGCTTCGGCGAGTCGTCGATCTTCCACGTCTCCTTCGAGGGACGCCCCGGGCTGGCCGGCTTCGACCGCCCGCGGCGCGGCGATCTCTACCAGCTCCTGCGCTGCGCCCTCCTCAACAACGGCGTGGACTGCGCGAGCCAGCACGGCTGGATCTCCGCCGTGCACTCCGACGAGGACATCGCGCGCTCGCTCAAGAGCTACGAGAAGGCTTTCGCGGCCATGGCCGCCGACGGCGCCTTCAAGGGCATGTAGCTCGACCCCTTGAATCCCTCTCCCCCATCGGGGGAGAGGGCAGGGTGAGGGGGCAAGGTCAATGCCACTAAGCGAGGCCGACCGCCGCGCCAAGCTCCAGGAGATCCAGGACCTGGCCCAGGGCTCGGAGGAATTCGAGGGCGGGGTCACCTTCCAGGACGACATGGACGCCCTCGTCGTGGGCGACTGGGCCTTCTTCGCCGTCGACGAGATCGGCGACCTCGCCCTGTCCTTCCACCTCGATTCCCATCCCATCGCCGTCGCGCGCCTGACCCGCTTCCTCGTCCAGCACGACGTGCCCTTCGTCCTCCACGAGTCCTTCACCGTCGACGAGGACGACCAGATCGTCTTCGAGTCCGACACGGGCGCCGACCTCCAAGACAAATGATGAATCCCTCTCCCCCACTCGGGGAGAGGGTAGGGTGAGGGGGCGGTGTAGGGGCCCGGCGCATGGACACGCCACGCCCCTTCTGCTATCCTCGCTACTTCGTGGTGGGCAGGTAGCTCAGTTGGTAGAGCACAGGACTGAAAATCCTGGTGTCGGCGGTTCAATCCCGTCCCTGCCCACCACTCTTTTCAAGCACTTGCCCACCACCGATTTTTCCCCGACGTGAGTTTGTGACCGGATTTGTGACCAACTCAGGCACACTCCAGAGCATTCGGGCG
>DASQAK010000072.1:0-17552 GCA_035635755.1 Candidatus Methylomirabilota bacterium
GATCTGCTGAGCCTCGAGAACGAGCTGGCGCGCGTGCGCGGCGAGATCGAGCGCACGGCAGGGCGCCTGCGCTTCCTCAAGGCCCGCACCGACCTCGCCACCCTCCAGGTGACGCTCGTTCGCGCTCCGCTCGTCGCTCCCCCGGACGGTCTCTTTCCGCGCTTCGTCGAGCAGGTGAAGCAGGCCTTCGCCGAGGGCTGGTCGACGGCGTTCAGCCTCGCCCTCGCCGCCGCCGTGCTGGCCGCTCAGCTGAGCCCGCTCGCCCTCCCTGCCCTTGTCGTCTGGATGATCTACCGCCGCCGAGCGGGCCGACGGCCGAGCGGGATGACCGCGCCGCTGGAAGGGGCATGATCGCGCTCTCCGAGTCGTGCTCCGCTCATCCGGCCACGAGTCTGAGCAGGCTCCGTCGCATCAGCTCGCCCACGGGGCGCTCGATGAACCGATGCGCGAGGCCGCCGGCGACGGCGGCGCCCAGCACGGCCAGCGGCGCCTCCGCCCAGCGCATCGACCGCAGGCCGGCGAAGGGCAACAAGACCAGCACGATGAACTGGACCATGTAGATGGCGAACCCCCACTCCCCGAGCTTCCGGAGCCACCGCGCGTGCAAGGCTTCCGCGATCAGGCCTCGGTCGAAGGCGAGCAGGAAAATCAGGAGGTACATGGGCACCACGATCATCAGATCCCACTTCGTTCGTGGAGCACCGCTCGAATAGAAGCCGACGACCAGCTCCGCCACCACCAGGACCTGCGCAAGGGTGTGGACGCTCGAGGGCAGGGGCTTCCCACGGGCGCTTCTTCTCCGGATCTCGACGAACAGCGCGCCGAGGAAAAGGCCGATGCCAAAATCCGCCAGACCGCGCGGGACGCCGTTGCGATAGGCCAGGTCCATGCCCATCCCGGACGTCACCGCGAGCGTGACGAGCAACACCGCGCTCGCCACCCCGACCGCGACCGTCCTCCCCACGAACCGAGCGCCCGCCAGGGCGAGGAGGGCAGGAAACGCCAGGTACATGAACGCCTCCACGCTCACGAACCATGCCGGCGAGTTCCAGCTCAATTTGTCATGGATGTTCCACGCCTGGATCAGGGCCAGGTTGCTGAGGAACGTCCCCACCGTCATCTCTGGATTGCCGGCCACGTCGAAGATCGACGCGCCCGGCCGGCCGGGAGCGACCGTCCTGTCCCAGACGTGCATGGCGAGAATGACGAGCAGCGTGGCCACCTGCAGCGGATAGATCCGCGACAGGCGCGTGACGAGAAACCGCGTCAGCGCCTTGGCCCGGAGGAGCTCGGCACCCTGCGATCCGTACACGTAGAAGAGAATGAAGCCGCTCAAGGCAAAGAAGAACTCGACCCAGAGATAGCCCTTCGCGACGATCGCGTCGTACCGGAACTCGAACGGGTACCCATTCCATTCGTGATAGTGGAAGAGCACGATGAGCAGCACGGGGATCACGCGGACGCCCGCGAGGGCACGGATCTCCGAGGCGCGGGAGCTGGCGCTCGTCATCGGCGCTACCGCGCGCGGTGGCCTACGAGACATGGCGGCCATTATCAGGCGGGAAGTCGTCGGCGAGGTGGGGGAAATACTGGCCCGGACCGCTCCCGCCTTCGGGCCCCGAGGCCCTTCACCTCGCGGCGGTTCTGAACCCTGCGAAGATGTTCCGGCGATGGTGCTTGAAAAAATTGCGCCAAGTTGCCCTGATCAGGCGCGATCGCGTCGTCCAGCCTCCGCCCTTGAGAACCTTCTTCTGGCCGAAGTACGGCCGGGAATACTCCTGGTAGGGATCGCAGACGTACCCGGGATACGGCTGGAAGGTGTCCTCCACCCACTCCCACGTGTTGCCGATCATCTGTCGGCAGCCGACCGCGCTGTCGCCGGCGGGCAAAGCGCGTACGTCGATGGTCCCTCCCGCCCGGTAGTCGAGATTGGCCCGATCGGCCGTGGGCGGCTCGTCGCCCCACGGGAAGCGTCCCTTGCCGCCCGTGGCGGGATCGAGCGTGGCGGCCATCTCCCACTCCGCCTCGGTGGGGAGCCGGCGTCCGGCCCAGCGGCTGTACGCCTCCGCCTCGTACCAGTTGACGTGGACGACAGGGTGCCACGGCTCGAGCGGAACGGGGAAACCGAACCGACACTCGCGCCAGCGCCGGTCATCACCGCGGATCCAGAACAGCGGATGCTCGACCCGCTCGCGCCGTCGCCAATCCCAGCCTCGGCGGCCCCACACCTCACGCCGGCGGTAGCCGCCGTCGTCGACGAACGCCTGATACTCGGCGTTCGTCACGGGCGTCGAGGAGATCCGGAAGGGAGCCACGTCCACGGGATGCGCCCACTTCTCGTTGTCGAAGACGAACGGCTCGTCGGGGGAGGCGCCGAGCATGAACGTGCCACCGCGCACCTCGACGTCGCGAGGCCGATAGGTGGGATCGATCGTGGGTGCCGCCAACACCGGATCGAGGCTCGACAGCGCGGGCCGAGGATAGGCGAGCGTCTGCCGAATCAAGGTCAGGTTCTCCGCGTGCATATCCTCGTGCAGCGCGGCCAGCGTGTAGAAGTACGCCTCCTGAGGACTCGGCTCGCGCGAGTCCAGCCGGTCCACGCTCCGTCGAAGCACATCCCCGATATAGGCGAGCGTCGCTTGCCGGGACGGGAAGCGATGGTCCCAGCGCCGCGTGTAGGAAACGTTGAACGAGTCGTAGATCCCGTCCGATCCGGGCAGAAGCGTCGGGGCGCCGTCGAGGTGGCGCAGGATCCAGTGTTCCTGGAACCAGCCGACGTGCCCGATCTCCCAGATCGGTGGCTCGACGAAATGCTGTCTGGCCCCCAGCATCTGATCGTCCGTCAGCTCCTCGACCAGCTCGAGTTCGACCCGGCGGGCGTCGAGAATCACGCCTACAAGGGCGTCTGCGGTCAGCCGGGGGCGGTTTGAGTCCATTGCCATCGTTTCTGCCAATGGCGAGAGTATATATCCATAGGGAGGGGCCGTGGAGCGCCGGATCCCGGCGCTAGGGCGAGCGAAGCTGCTGACGCTCGACGCAGGCGCCGGGCCAAATCGTCGTCAGGGATTCTCGAGCCGCTCCGCCTTCGAAATCTCCTCGACGAGCTCGGCCGAGCGATGGGTTGCGTCAACACGATACATGCTGACATGGCAGTGATCCTGCGCAGTGTCTCCGAGCAGGTATCCGCACGAGTACAGGTTCGACTCCGCGTACATTCCCCCGCTTCCGCATCCGGACACGAACATCGCGGCCACGACCGTCGCGGCGGCAAGGATCAGGGTTCTGATGGTCTTCTCCCCTCACGTTGTTGGCGGTGTACTGCGTGGTGAGCCTGCGCTCACGAAGGGAGGGAAGTTCAAGCGCGATGCCAGCGGGCGGGACGATGGCGACGGAACTTACAGGCACCCCGGGCGCGGGGGCGTTCCATCGCGAGACTGCGGTGTCACAGGATGAAACGATGCGGGGAAGACGAAGCTACCGGCTGAAGCCGTACTCCTTGAGCTTTCGCCAGAGCGTCGTGCGGCTGATGCCGAGGGCATCGGCGGTGCGCGAGTAGTTCCAGCCGTGACGCTCGAGCATCTCGCGAATGTGGGCCTTCTCGGTGTCGGCGAGGCTTCCCCGGCTCGGCGCGGCCAGCTCGGCCTCCCCCCCGTTCGCGATCCGAAAGGGCAGATCGTCAATCGTGATCGTATCGCCCTCACCGAGAATCACCATTCGCTCCAGGGCGTGCTCGAGCTCTCGAACATTGCCGGGCCAGGGATGGCCCACCAGCAGCTGCAGGGCGTCGTCTTCGAGCCGCAACGCGCGTCCTTGCTTGCGATTGAAGCGGTCGAGAAAGTAATCCACGAGGAGAGGAATATCCTCGCGCCGCTCACGAAGGGGCGGGATGGCGAAGGCGATGACGTTCAGGCGATAGAACAGGTCCTCGCGGAATCTGCCCTGGCGCATCAGCACGTCGAGGTTCTGGTTCGTGGCAGCCAGCACTCGCGTATCTACCGTGATGGGCTGGATGGATCCGACGGCCCGCACCTCGCCGTCCTGTAGCGTACGGAGCAGCTTGACTTGCAGGGCCGGGGCCATTTCCCCGATCTCGTCGAGAAACACCGTCCCGCCGTCGGCCTCTTCGAAGAGCCCCTTCTTCTTGACGGAGGCGCCGGTGAAGGCGCCCTTGACATGACCGAAGAGCTCGGACTCCAGGAGCGTTTCCGGCAGGGCCCCGCAGTTCAGGGCCACGAACGGCTTCCGGGCACGCCGGCTGCCCCTGTGAATGGCCCGCGCGATGAGCTCCTTGCCGGTGCCGGACGCTCCGTGGATCAACACGGTGGCGTCGGTGGGGGCGACTCTCGCCACGATGTCCAGGACCCGCCGCATGGCCGATGACCTGTACACGATGCCCGGGACGGCATCGCCTTCCGCCATCTGTCCGCGAGCGCTGTCCTGCTCGCGGCGCAACGCCTGGTCCGAAAGCGCGCGATCGATTCGATGGAAAAGCTCATCGGGCTCCCGGCCCTTCTCGAAGTAGTCGAGGGCGCCGAGCTGCATGGCCTCCTTGGCGGATTCCCATCCCGCATAGGCGGTGAGCAGGATGACGTCTGCCTCGGAGCAATGCGTCTTCACGGCCCGGAGGATGTCGATCCCGCTCCCGTCGGGCATCCGGAGGTCGGTGACGACGAGCTCGAAGGCCCCGTCGTTGAGGGCGCGCACGGCCGCCGTGAGGCCCTCGGCCTGCGTCACCCGATGCCCCCGCTTCTTGAGGAGAAGGGCCAGGGTGGATCGAGCCGATAGCTCGTCGTCGACCACGAGGATGGCCGCCATGCCTTATGTCCCCTGGACGGGCAGGGCGACCAGGAATCGGCTCCCCGCTCCCGGGACCGACTCCAGATCGATCCGCCCGCCGTGGGCGGCCACGATCCGCTGGGCGAGGGTGAGCCCGAGCCCGGTGCCGTCGACCTTCTTGGAGTAGAAGGGCTCGAAGACATGCCGTCGCTCATCCGGCGTGATCCCTCGCCCGGTATCGGAGACGGCGATGAGCACCTCGCCGTTTCGCCTGGCCACGTCGAAGGAAAGGCGGCCCGCCCCGTCCATGGCTTCCACGCCGTTCAGGGCGATATTCCACAGCACCTGGGTCACCTGGTCGGCGTCGAAGGCGAATGGCGCGAGCGAGGAATCCACGTGAACCTCGAACGTGACGTGGGCGGTCCGCTCGGGATCGTTGCGGAGCAAGGCGACCACATCATCGACGACTTCGCCGATGTCGCCCTCTCGGCGCTTGGGCTCGCGCGGGCGGGCGAAGAGGAGAAAGTCGGAGAGGATGCGATCGAGCCGGCGGGCCTCGCGCTTGACCGCGTCGAGCGTGCTCGCCCGCTCCTCCCCCGTGAGGCTCTCTTCCCCCTTGAGGAGCGTGGTGGCGTTGATGATGCCCGCGAGGGGGTTGCGAATCTCGTGCGCGAGCCCCGCCGCCAGCTCGCCCACCGAGGCGAGCCGCTCCGCTTCGTGCAGGCGCGCCCCCAGCCGCTCGCGCTCGGTGATGTCGGCCACCAGCTCCAGGAGCAGGATCTCCCCCGTGGGCTGGCGCACCGGAGAGCAGCTCAGCAGCAATCGGCGCCCTCCGGGGGCGTCGACTTCCATGCGAGACGGCTTGTCCATGTCCGCGCGCGCGCCCATGGGGCAGCGCGGGCAGCGCTGGCCGTCGGCGGTCAGCACCTCGTAGCAGCGCCGCTCCCCCACGGGGCCGAAGTGATCGAACAGCCACCGGTTGGCGTGGCGGATCGAGAAGTCCGCGTCCACGAGCTGGAGCCCTTCCCCGAGCCCGTCGAACAGGCGCTCGTTCAGCTCCTTGAGGGAGCGCATCTCGCTGCGCGCCCGATCGAGCACCATGATGATGATGGCAAATGTCGCCACAAAGTACAGTGCGATGAACGTCGTGTGAACGGCGAGATGAAGAGTGCTGCCCGGCTCCGCGTGGATATACTCCGCGCCGATGCGATGCACGCCCCAGAGACACAGCGAGGTCGCCAGGAGCCGATCGCCGCGATACCCGGCGCTCTGGGCCGCGCGAGGCCAGAAGGCCCGACCCGCCACGATGAACGCCCCGCCCAGCACCAGCCCCACGGTGGCGCGGATGGCCAGGTGGGCCTCCGAGAAATCTCCGAGGATCGCAATGCTCAGGGCGAGCAGGCAGGCGATCACGACATCTCGACGCTTCAAACGATAGTCCCAGCGGTACAGGAGGCCCGCCGACAATACGCAGAACACGGCCATGACGCTGGCCGCCTGCATGAGCTCGGTCACTCCGAGCGTGCCCGGGATGAACACGCGCAGCAGCCGCAGGCCCCGGGAGAGCGTGAAGAAGCCCCAGGCCCACAGCAGGTAGCGGAAGAACAGCACGCGATGGGAAGAGTACAGATAGACGAAGATCAGGAACTGGATGCCGAAGGCCAGCGTGGACAGGAACGTCGGCATGAGCTGAACGGGCATGCTTGTCGCCTCTCGCTGAAGAGCCTACTCCCACGGTCAGGACCCGCGCCAGACGAAATGTCGCCCGTCATGGCCCGACCACCGCGACCGCCGCTTCCCATCGCGCCAATGTTCCATTTTGGAACGGCCGGCTGCCCCACGGCGAGCGGCCTCAGGAACCGTGCCCGGCATGTCGATGACGCATCACCCCGTTGACCACGACCACGACCACCGCCGCCAGGGGCAGCCAGGCCACCAGCGGCGATGAGCGCGCGTGCAGGGCGCCGCCCGCCAGCGCGCCCAGAGCGTAGACGAAGAAAATCCCGGTGAGGAGGCCGACGCGCTGTGGCCACCTCACGCTCACCGTCGTATCGATCGCCCTCTGGGCGCGGGAGGCCGTGCGGAATGACGATCCAGTCAGCGCGCGCGCCCAGCCCACCAGCTCGGCCATCAGGCTCGTGAGGGTGCCCGTGAGATACGTGGTCGCCACCCCGGGGATACCCAGATGGCGCACCGTCGCGGCCTGGACGCCCATGGCCAGACCCGAGAGCACGATGAGCAGGTTGGTCGCACCGGTGGTGAGCGCACTCCCCGCCACGTGCCACACCGCCGTGAATCCAGCGAGAAGGACCGCCTCGAAGGCGAAGGCGGCGGTGACGCTCGGGGGCCACTCGTCTCGTGACCGCCCCCGCGAGACGATGAGCGCTCCCGTCGCCGCGCCCACGCTGAACCCGGCGAGGGCGAGGGCCGAGCGCAAGACGGCCATGCGCTCCCCCTGTCCGATGGCCAGGGCCAGCAACACCGTGTTGCCCGTCATCATCGCGGTGAACACGCGGCCGAGTCCAAGGTAGCTGACCGCGTCGACGATCCCCGCGGCCCAGGCGAGCAGGCACAACATGACGTCACGCCCGAGAGGTGGACGGCGACCTTGTTTTCTCACGGGCCCTCACGCTGGCACAGGCGGGACGCCATCGTCAACCGGATCCGGCACGTCCGCGCGCCTCGGCCGATTGATGCCGGGATTACAATGAGGACGAGCGCGAGATCCGCCGTCGAAAGGCGGGCCTTCGCGTCATGAAAAGGAGCGCATGGGGCCATGGCCAAGACGATAGCGGACCTGCTCGTCGACACTCTGGTCGCCCAGGGAGTGGAGAGAATCTACGGCGTCGCCGGCGACTCCCTCAACGGAATCACCGATTCGATTCGCCGGCAGGAGCGCGTGCGGTGGGTTCACGTGAGGCACGAGGAGACGGCGGCGTTCGCCGCGGGCGCGGAAGCGCATCTCACCGGAGGCCTGGCCGTCTGCGCAGGCAGCTGCGGTCCCGGCAATCTGCACCTGATCAACGGCCTCTACGACTGTCACCGCAGCCGGGTGCCCGTCCTCGCCATCGCCGCGCAGATCCCCAGCCACGAGATCGGTAGCGGATACTTCCAGGAAACCCACCCGGAGCATCTCTTCGCGCAATGCAGCCACCATTGCGAGCTGGTGTCCCAGCCCGAGCAGATGCCCCGGGTCCTGGAGATCGCCATCCAGACGGCTCTCTCGCGGCGGGGAGTGTCGGTCATCGCCCTGCCCGGAGACATCGCCTTGCGCGAGGCCGTCGCGGATCGTCCGCGCCTGCATTTCCCCCAGCCCAAGCCCAGCGTGTCTCCTTCCCCCGAGGAGATTTTCGTGTTGGCCAAGCTTCTCAATGCGGCGAAGAAGATCACCATCCTGGGGGGAGCGGGCTGCGCGGGGGCCCATCCCGAGCTGATCCAGCTCGCGGGCAAGCTGAATTCCCCCGTCGTCCATGCCATGTGCGGCAAAGAGTTCATCGAGTACGACAATCCTTTCGACGTGGGCATGACCGGGCTGCTCGGCTTCTCCTCCGGCTATCACGCCATGATGAACTGTGACCTCTTGCTGATGATCGGGACGGACTTCCCGTACCAGCAGTTCTTTCCCACGGACGCCACCATCGTGCAGATCGACCTCCGCGGCGAGCAGCTCGGCCGGCGCACCAAGGTCGACCACGGCTTCGTGGGGGATACCAAGACGACCCTCCGGGCCCTCCTGCCCCTGCTCGAGCAGAACGGGGACGACAAGCATCTCCGCGCTTCGCTCGAGCACTATCGGAAGGCGCGGAAGAGCCTCGATGAGCTGGCCCTGGGCGAGCCCGGCAAGAAGCCCATCCATCCCCAGTACGTGGTCCGGGCGCTCGACGAGCTCGCCGCCGAGGACGCCGTGTTTTCCTGTGACGTGGGCACCCCGACCATCTGGGCGGCGCGCTATCTCACCATGAACGGACAGCGGCGCCTGCTCGGCTCCTTCAACCACGGCTCCATGGCCAATGCCCTCCCCCAGGCCATCGGCGCCCAGCTCAGCCATCCCCGTCGCCAGGTCATCTCCCTGTCGGGAGACGGCGGCCTCGCCATGCTCATGGGGGATCTGCTCTCGCTCCGGCAGCTGCAGGCGCCCGTCAAGGTGATCGTCTTCAAGAACAACGCCCTCGCCTTCGTCGAGCTGGAAATGAAGGGGGCCGGCTTCCTCGACTTCGCCACTGATCTGCAGAACCCGGATTTCGCGAAGATGGCCGAGGCGGCCGGCCTTCTGGGGCTGACCGCGGAAGCGCCCGAACAGGTTCGCCCGATGATCACGCAGGCTCTCCGTCATGACGGACCCGCCCTCGTCGAGGTCCTCGTCCACCGGCAGGAGCTGGCCATGCCGCCCTCGATCAAGCTCGATCAGATGGCGGGCTTCGGCCTCTTCATGCTCAAGGCCGTGCTGAGCGGGCGCGGCGAGGAAATCATCGATCTGGCCAAGGTCAATCTCTTCCGTTAGACGCGACGGCAAGCTATGATGCCCTCCGGCTTCGTGGGCGGCCCGGCATGAAGACGTGACTTTCACGGAGGCGACATGGCCCAGAAGAACGCGCGCGGGCCCCTGGACGGGCTCAAGGTCCTCGACCTGACCGAGCACATGGCGGGGCCGTACTGCACCATGATCCTGGCCGACATGGGCGCCGACGTGATCAAGGTGGAGCGGCCCGGGGCGGGCGATTCCTCGCGCGCCATGGGGGACGGCAGCGAGCGCAATCCCTACTTCCGCTACATCAACCGCAACAAGAAGAGCCTGACCCTCGACTACAAGTCGCCCCGCGGCAAGGAGATCCTCCTCAAGCTCGTCGCCGGCATGGACGTGCTCGTGGAGAACTATCGCCCCACCGTCATGGAGCGCGCCGGACTCGGCTACGAGACGCTCAAGGAGAAGAACCCGCGCCTCGTCTATGCCCAGCTTTCCGGCTTCGGCTCCGACGGGCCTTACCGCGAGAAGGGCGGCTTCGATCTGATCGCGCAAGGCATGGGCGGGATCATGCACGTCACGGGCGAGCCGGAGGGGCCCCCGACCTCGGTGGGCCTGCCCATCTGTGACCTCGGCACCGGCATGTGGGGAGTGCAGGGCATCCTCGCCGCCCTCTACGAGCGGCAGCGCACGGGCCAGGGCCAGCGTGTCGAGTGCTCGCTCCTCGAGACGGCGGTGGCCTTCTCCTCCTGGACGAGCGCGGGCTGGCTGGCCGATCACGTGGAGCCCAAGCGGATGGGCTCGCGCCATCGGCAGAACGCGCCGTACCAGCGCTTCGAGACCAAGGACGGCTACATGATGATCGGCGCGGCCGGCCAGGGCATCTGGGAGCGCTGCGCGCCGGCCCTCGGGCATCCCGAGTGGCTCGAGGACCCGCGCTTCCGCCGCGGCCCCGATCGCCGGAAGAATCGCTTCGCCCTCGAGAAGGAGATCATGGCGGTGCTGGCCACGGCGCCCACCGCGCACTGGATCAAGGCGCTGGACGACGCGGGCGTGCCCTGCGGGCCCGTGTACACCTACGAGCAGCTCTTCGCCGATCCGCAGGTGCTGCACCGTGAGATGGTCGTGCACGCCGAGGACGCCGAGCTCGGCCGCGTGCCTCACATCCGGACGCCCGTGAAGATGTCCGACAGCGCGGTGGCCGTGCGGGCAACGGCGCCGAAGCTCGGCCAGCATACGGCCGATGTGCTCCACCAACTCGGGTTGACGGACGACGAGATCAGCCGCCTGCGCCTCGATCACGTCGTCTGACGCGAGGGCCCTTCAAGGGCTGGCACGTGTGATCTCGCGGCACCCTTCACCGGACACGCAGCGCCTCATCGACGAGCTCGCCAAGCCACCTCGGCTCTGGGAGCGCTGGCGCCCTTCCGCCGAGAAACTTCATCTGCTCAGGCAAATCGGGCAGCGCGATGAGCCGGCCGCCATTCCAGGAATCCTCAAGTTCGCTCTCTCCCACCAGCCTGCGACCAGAACCGAAGCGGCGAAGGCGATCGAGCGCTTACTCCAACACGTGCCATTGGCGGACGTGCCCATTCTCGACGAGATGCTTCGCGGTCACTACTACGGCATGGATGCTCTCCCCTGGGGGCGCCCCCTCGAATCACTCGATCTGAATCGCTTCGCCCCCCTTGGAACGTTGTCGGTCCCCCTCCTCGCCGTGGCCACGTGCAACTGGAATGGGTACGTGCGCGCGTCCGCGATCGAATGGCTGGGCCGCGCCCAGGACGTGCGCGCCCTGCCCTTCCTGGTCCTTCGTCTCAACGATTGGGTTCCCGAGGTCCGCGCAGCCGCCGCGGCGGCGCTTGCCGCTTGGATACGAGCGGACCGGGCGCAAGAATTCGCCACCGTCCTCCCGCTTGTCGCTCGCCTCGAAGAAAAGAAGCGTGGGAGTCATGCCGTTTTTCTTGCTTCTGTCCGTACTCTTCTCGCCCGCGACGAGTGTCGGAACGTTCTCCTCGCCTGTGTCGCGTCACCCGACATTCGGGTGAGACGCTTCGCGTTTGGCGTGGCCATGGAGGCGCCGAGCACGGAGCTGGTCCACCTGCTCGAACGGGCGTTGGGTGACCCTGATACGTCGATCCGGCTGTGGGCGGCCCAAGCCGTGTCTTCACGTCCGCCGGACCGGTCCCTCCTGGGTGCGATCCAGCTCATGGAACACGATCACCTCATGCCCGTGAGACGAGAGGCACTGCGCTGGCACGTCCGACAATCCGGCGACGCGCGCGAACAGGCGCTCGAGGTCGCGCTCCTCGACCCGCATCCCTCGATGGCCGCCGAGGCACGCTACTATCTGAGCGAGTCGTCACCCCGCGATTTCGCCCCGTTCTACCGGCGTGCCTTGGCCGTCGCCGAGGGGCGCGCCCTGGTGGGGACGCTCACCGGCCTCGGCGAGACCGGCGGGGCATCCGATGGCGTCCTGCTGCGGCCCTATCTCTCACATACCTCGCCGCGTGTCCGCGCCGCCGCTCTCCGAGCGTTCGCCAGGATCACTCCAGAGGCGCCCGCGGATCTCTTCTTGGCCGCTTTGCACGACACCTCCTCGCGCGTATCGGGCACAGCCAGACGACTCTTCCCGAAGGGCAGAGTCTTGACGGCTCGCCCTCAGATCATGGAAGCCTACGAACAGGGAGTGGAACGTCACGTGAGAGTCAATGCGTTTGGGCTTCTCACGCAGGTCAATCGATGGGATACGCTTCCATTGCTTCTCCAAGCATTGGAGCATCCTGATCCTCATGTGGCTTGAGCGGCGACACACCACCTGGAGCGTTGGTTCGCCGATTCGAGTCGTTACTATGTCGTGCCAACCCAGGCCCAGCTCTCGGCGATCCATGGGGCGCTCGACAGCTACGGGCAACGGCTGACAAGCGATCGGAAAAGACTCCTGCTCTTCATTCTCAAGTCCCTCGGGGAGCCCTCGCGCTGATGTCCATCTTCCTGATCCGCCACGGCGAGACGCTGGGCAATGCGTCGCGCACCGTCCAGCTTCCCGATAACCCGCTCTCCCCTCGCGGCGTGGCCCAGGCCAAACGGCTCGCCCGCCGCCTCGAGCGGGAGGGCATCGCCAGCGTCCTCTCGAGCGATCTTGCGCGAGCCGTCACCACGGCCGACTACCTGCGGCGCGCCACCGGTGCCCCCGTGCGATATGACCCGCTCCTCCAGGAGCGCAACTTCGGCGACATCCGCGGCACGCCCTACGCGGAGCTGGACGTCGACATGTTCGCCCCGGGCTACGCGCCGCCCAACGGGGAAAGCTGGGAGGTCTTCCACGCTCGCGTCGATCGGGCCTGGGCGCTCGTGCAGCAGGCGGCCGCCGCGGCCGAGGGAAACCTCGCCGTCGTCACCCACGGCCTCGTCTGTCGCTCGCTCGCCGGCCGGCACCTGATCCTGCCCGACGGCCAGGAGGCGCCGGAGCGCTGGGAGAACACGGCGCTCACCATCATCGACTACCCCGCCCCCTGGCGTGTACGCCTGCTCAACTCCATCGACCATCTCGACGGTCTCCCGCTGTCGGAGTCGGGCGCCGTCTGATCACGGCTTGACACCTCGGGCACGGCGGCGCACTCTCTGGGCCTGCTCCCGGTGAGACGCTCCCGGGCCCGTAAAATCCAAGAGGAGGCCTGCATGAAAGCTGCCATGTTCCATGGTCCGCACCAGCTCCTGACGATCGAGGAAGTCGACATCGACAAGCCCATGGGTCGCGAGGTGCTCGTGCGCACCGTCGCCTCCGGCGTCTGTCACAGCGACCTGCACTTCGTCGACGGCTTCTATCCCTTCCCCACCCCCGCCATCCTGGGCCACGAGGCGGCCGGGATCGTGGAAGAGGTCGGCCTCCAGGTGGGCGAGTTCAAGCCGGGCGATCACGTCATCGCCTGTCTCTCCGTCTTCTGCGGCCATTGCGACTACTGCCTCACGGGCAAGACCCATCTCTGCCAGACCCGTCCCGTGCGGGCCAAGACGGATCCGCCCAAGCTGTCCTGGAAGGGCCAGGCCGTCAACCAGTTCGCCAACCTCTCCGCCTACGCGGAGAAGATGCTCGTCCACGAGAACGCCCTCGTGAAGATCGACGACGACATGCCGCTGGATCGCGCCGCCCTCATCGGCTGCGGCGTCACCACGGGCGTGGGCGCCGTCCTGAACACGGCCCGGATCGAGGCGGGCAGCACCGTCGCCGTCTTCGGCGCGGGCGGCGTGGGCCTGGCCGCCATCCAGGGCGCCCGCATCGCAGGGGCGCGCACGATCATCGCGGTCGACACGGTGGAGTCCAAGCTGGCCAAAGCGCGCGAGCTGGGCGCCACCCACGGCGTCAACGCGTCGTCCGGCGATCCCGTGAAGGCCATTCGCGACCTGACCAACGGCGGCGCGGACTACTCCTTCGAGTGCATCGGCCTCAAGATCGCCGCCGAGCAGTGCTTCGATTGCATCCGGCCGGGCGGCACCGCCACCGTGGTGGGTATGATCCCGGTGGGACAGAAGATCGAGCTCGACGGCCCCATGTTCCTCCGCGAGAAGAAGATCCAGGGCTGCAGCATGGGCTCCAACCGCTTCAAGGTAGACATGCCGCGCTACATCGACCTGTACCGCCAGGGCCGCCTCAAGCTGGACGAGATGATCACCCGTCGCGGCAGGCTCGAGGACGTGAACGAAGCGTTTCGCGCCATGAAGGCGGGCGAGGTCGCGCGCACGGTCTTGATGTTCGCGTAGCCCGCCTCTCGCCCCCTCATTTACTCAGCTCTCGCCTCGCCGCTCGAGGCGAGCGTCTCAGCTCGAACGGCGGCCCTCTCCCCCGAGACGGGGGAGAGGGTAGGGTGAGGGGGTCTAGCCGCCGAGCAGAACGAAGTGACGGCGGCCGACCGTACCCTCGTCAAGGACGCGCCACGCGGGGTGGGCGACGGGCCGAAAGCGGGCCCAGTCCTCCGCGCGCAGCATGAGGCGCGCCGCGGGCGGTGAGGCGAGGAGCGACTGCACCTCCGCGTCACTCCGCACCTCGCGCACGGGGCGCCGCATGTAGAAGTCCCAGGCGAGGTTGGCGTCCGGATAGGATAGGAGTGGGGCGCCTGGGTCGAGGCGCGCGACAAAGCGCGAGGCCAGGCCGCGATAGTCATTGGCCTGGGCGAAGCGGGTGGGATACTCGATCGCGGCCACCGCGAGGGCGATGCCGAGCCCGGCGGCGATCCCCGTGGCCGCCGCGAAACCGTGGCCGCCGCGGGCAAGCTGCCAGAGCCCGATCGCCGCGCCGATGACGAGAGCGCCCGCCACGAGCCCGCCCTCCCACGGCGCGGCGGGAAGAAAGACGGCGTCGGGACCGGACACGCCCCCCCAGAGGAGAAAGGCCCCCGCCCCGATCATCACGAGGAGATAGGCGCCGCTCGTCCACGCCACGAGGCGGGCCGGGGCCCTCGTGAAGAACTGGCCCACGAGGAGCGCCAGCACGGGCCAGAGGGGAAGGAAGTAGCGCGCGCGCTGCTCGCCCGAGAGGCTCAGCAGCACGATGAGCGTCAAGGCCCACAGAAGAACTCGCCGCCGGCCGACATCGCGCGACCGCGTCCACCACCACGCGGCCGGGATCAGGAAGACGCCCCACGGCAAGAAACGCAGCAGGTGCCCGGCGATCGCCTGGAGTCTCGAGCCGACCGCGCTCTTGAAGTACCAGCCGAGATAGTCCGTCATCACCACCGCTCGCCCATAGCTCTTCTCGCGCTGGAGGAGATAGGGCAGGAGCCACGGCAGGGCCGTCAGGGCGAGGATGCCGAGCCCCATGGGTAGCCGGAGCCGCTTGAGTCCCTGCGCGCCGTCGGTGGCGAGGCTCGCGGTGATGGCGGCCACCAGCACCATGAGGGCGGCCGGCCCCTTGACGGCCAGGCCGCCCGCCGCGCAGAGATAGAAGCCCACCAACGCGCCGCGCCGCCCGCCCTCGTCCAGTGAGGCGAGATAGAAGTAGAGCGCCCAGGTCATCCACGCGGTCAGCATCATGTCGGTGAGAACCTGGTGCGCCATGAAGAAATAGAAGGGACTGGTGGCGAGCACCGCGGTCGCGGCGAGTCCCGTGTCGTCGTCCCACAATCGACGCCCGATGGCGAAGACGCCAAGGAGCCCCATCAGGGCCGACAGCACGGACGCGATGGGCGCGGTGGCGTCCGTGACGGCGCCGAACGGCAGGGCGAAGACGGCGACGAGCCAGAAGTAGAGGGGCGGCTTGTTGAGGTACACCTCGTCGCGCACGCGGGGGAGGATCCAGCGGCCATGCTCGACGGCCTGCCGGGCGAGGAGGCCATAGCGGGCCTCGTCCTGGTTGTCGAGCGGGCGGCGGCCAAGAGGAAGCGCGAAGACGACGGCACTCGCGAGCAGGAGCGCCGCGAGCCAGAGTCCGGCGCGGCGTGGGGCCGGCGCTGCCGTCAGATGACCCCTGCCCGGCGCGCGCGCTCGGCGATCTTTTGCGCGCGGGTGAGATGGGGCTGGTCCATCATCTGGCCCTTCCACGCGAAAGCGCCCGCGCCCTTGCGCGCGTGCTCTTCGAAGGCCGCGATGAGGGCGAGGGCATCCTCGGCCTCGGCCTTGGAGGGCGTGAACTCCTGGTTGATCACCTCGATCTGGCTCGGATGGATCGACAGCTTCCCGCTGAAACCCATGGCCACGCCGTCCTTGCACTCGCGCCGCAGCCCCTCGAGATCGGGGATGTCCGTGTAGACCGTGTCGAGCCACTCCACGCCCGCCGCCGAGGCCGCCACCGCGCACATGACGCGCGCGTGGCGGGGAATGTCCAGATAGCGCCCCGACTCGTCCCGTACGCGCGGCAGGCCCATGGCCGCCCCCAGATCCTCGATGCCCCAGGTGATGGCGGTGATCCGCGGGCTGGCCGCGGCGACCTCGCCGATGTTGAGGAGCCCGCGCGGGGTCTCCGTGGCGATGAGGATGAGCCTGGTCGACCCGAAGGGAATCCCGTGCTTCTCCTCGAGCCGCTCGAGCGCCTGCGTCACCTGGCGCACATCGGCGGCCGAGCGCGGCTTGGGCACGAGGTATCCATCGGGCCGGGCGGCGATGGTCTCCTCGAGGTCGGGGATGGCGTGCTCGGTGAAGATGGGATTCATCCGCACCCACCGCTCGCGCCCGCCGAAATCGAGCGTCTCGAGCCAGCGACGCACGATGGGCCGCGTGGCGGGCTTCCTTTCCGGAGGCACGGCGTCCTCGAGATCGAGGATGAGCCCGTCCGCGGGCAGGGTGAGCGCCTTGGCGATCATCCTCTCCTGGCCGCCGGGCACGAAGTGAAGCGATCGGCGCATCACGCCTTGCCCTTGCGGCGCATCATGGCGGCGCGGCGGCAGCGCATGATGAGCTCGCCGTGCTGGTTCTTCGCGCGGTGCTCGAACGTGACGATCCCCCACTCGGGCCGAGACTTCGACTCGCGCTTCTCCACCACTTCCGTCTCCGCATAGATGGTGTCACCGTGAAAGACCGGCTTGGGAAATTCCACCTTCTCGAAGCCCAGGTTGCCCACCGTCGTGCCCAGCGTCGTCTCCCCGACGGAGAGCCCCACGGCCACCCCCAGGGTGAAGATGCTGTTGACGAGCGGCTTGCCGAACTCGGCCTTGGCCGCGGCGTGAAAGTCCACGTGGAGCGGCTGCGGGTTCATGGTCAGGCACGAGAAGAAGACATTGTCGGCCTCGGTGACGGTGCGGCCGGGCTGGTGCTGGAACACCTGGCCCACCGCGAGCTCTTCGAAGAGCTTGCCGGCCATGGGAAGAGCCTCCGATCAGCAGGCGGGGCGGTTCAGGACCCGCGGGTCGATCTTGCGCGTGAGGAGCTGGCCGTCGCCCGTGCTGCCGAGGAGCTTGCCCCGCTCGGCGATGACGCGACCGCGCAGGATGGTCATGACGGGCCAGCCCGTCACCTGCCAGCCCTCCCAGGGGCTGTAGTCCGTGACGTGGAAGTCGTCCTTGGTCAGCGTCTTGCGGATGGTCGGATCGATGAGGGCGAAGTCGGCGTCGCTGCCCGGCGCGATGACGCCTTTGCGCGGATAGAGGCCGAGGATCTTCGCGGCGTTGGTCGAGGTGATGTCCACGTACCGCTCGAGCGACATGCCGCGCTTGCCCACGCCCTCGGTGAAGCCGATGCCCATGCGCGCCTCGGCGCCCACGTTGCCGCCCGTGACGTCCTCGATGGTCTTCCCCCTCATCTTGAGGGCGAGGCTCGTCGGGTACTCGTCGGTGGCCAGGGTGGAGAGCCCGCCATGCACGAGCCCGTTCCAGAGCGCGGCCTG
>DASQAK010000073.1:0-14906 GCA_035635755.1 Candidatus Methylomirabilota bacterium
GTCCGGAGCCTGCTCCCCGAGCTCCGCCGTCACCCTCTCTACGTCACCATCGACGTGGATGTCCTCGATCCCTCCGAGGCCCCGGGCACCGGCGCCCCCGAGCCCTGTGGGCTCTCCGCCTCCGAGCTGATCGACATCATCCGGTTGCTCGAGCCCTGCCCCATCGTGGGCACCGACCTCATGGAAGTGGCCCAGGCCTTCGATGCCTCGGGCCGGACGGCCATCACGGCTTCCTGGATCCTTCGCGAGGCCATTCTCACGTGGTGGGGCGCGTGCTGAGGACGGACAGCAAGGCCCAGTACTCCGCGCCGCGCTACTACGAGATCGCCTTCGACATGAACCGCAAGCAGGAGGTGGATTTTCTCGTCCACTGCTTCCGTCGCTATGCGAAGCGTCCCGTCACGACGGTGCTGGACATCGCCTGCGGCACCGGCCCGCACTTGATCCGCCTGGGGCGACGGGGCTATCGCATGTCCGGCCTCGACCTCTCCCCGGAGAACATCAGCTTTCTCCGGGAGCGCGCCGCCGAGGAGGGCCTGGACGTGGGCCTGCACGTCGCCGACATGACGCGCTTTCGGTTGCCCAGGGCCGTGGACGCCGCGATCTGCATGCAGGACTCCCAGGGTCACCTCCTGACCAACGAGGCGCTCCTCGCTCATCTCCGCGCGGTGGCGCGGGCGGTGCGGAAGGGCGGACTCTACATCTTCGATCGCTACATGTGCTCCTCGTGGACCGATCCGGCGCGGCGCTGGTCCTGGACGCGGCGGCGCGGGCGGGCCACCGTGCGGGCGACCTTCGAGGCCCTCAAGGACCTGAATCCCGTGACCCAGACCTTCTTCGAGGACATGGAGTTGGAGGCCGAGGAAAACGGCCGGCGCCACGTCTACCGCCAGCGTCATGCCTCGCGGATGGTCTTCCCTCAGGAGCTGCGCGCCCTCGTCGAGCTGGCGGGTGGCTTCGAGTTCGTGGACTGGTTCTACGGCTTCAAGCCTCACCTCAAGCTCGATCGGGCGCACCACCCGCTCCTCATGGTCGTCGCCCTGAGGAAGCGCTAGCCGCCTCCCCGATGGCCACGCTCAAGCTCACGCGGGGTGCCGAGGCCAGGATCAAGGCCGGCCACCCGTGGATCTACCGCACCCAGGTCGCCGATCTCACGGGAAGGTGGAAGGCCGAGGAGGCCGTCGAGATCGTGGACTGGTCCCGCCGCTTCCTCGGCCGCGGCTTCTACAACCCGCGCCCGTCCCTCTGCTGTCGGTTGCTGACCCGCCGCGACGAGCCCGTGGACGCCGGATTCTTCCACCGACGATTGCGGGCCGCCTTCGAATACCGCCAGGAAGCGAGCCTGGCCTCGGAAGCCTACCGCCTGGTGTGGAGCGAGGCCGATGGTCTGCCCGGTCTCGTGGTGGATCGGTATGGCCCGGTCAGCGTCGTCCAGTGCCTCACCCTCGGCATGTCGAGGGCCGCCCCTGTCATCGCCGACGGGCTCCATCGCCTCTTTCCCGAGGGCCGCGTCCATCGGTCGGATGACGCGACGGCGGCGCGGCTCGAAGGGTTCGAGGCGGAGCACGACCCTCCGGGCGAGGAGCTCGTCGTGACCGAGGGCGGCTGCCGCTTCGCAGTCACCCCGGGCGCCGGTCACAAGACCGGGCTCTACCTGGACCAGAGCGAGAACCGCGCCCTCCTCGCCCACCATGCGCGAGGCCGCCGGATCCTCGACGGCTTCTGCTATGCGGGCGCCTTCGCCTGCCACGCCCTCGCCAGGGGATCCGGGCAGGCGCTTCTCCTCGATTCCTCGGCCGGCGCGCTCGCCCTCGCGCGGCGCAACCTCGAGCTCAATGGGCTGAGCGCCCGGGCCGAGATCCGAGAGGGCAATGCCTTCGATCTCCTGCGGGGCCTCGAGGGAGCAGGCGAGCGCTTCGGAGCCATCGTCCTCGATCCCCCGCCCTTCACGCGGCGCAAGGACTCGCTGGCCGCAGCGACGCGTGGCTACAAGGAGATCAACATCCGGGGGCTCCGCCTGCTCGAGCCCGGCGGCGTGCTCGCGACCTTCTCGTGCTCGCACCATGTCACGCCGGCGCTCTTCGAGGAGATGTGCCGGGACGCCGCAGGCGACGCCGGCGTCGCCGTCCGGGTCCTCCAGAGCCTCAGCCAGAGCCGCGATCACCCCGTCCTGCTCACCGTTCCAGAGTCCCGCTACCTCTCCGGCCTCCTCCTCGAACGAATCTCCTAGGCTTCACGGTAGAAGATCAGCAGTACCCCGACCAGAGTCAGGCAGAGGGCCCAGATGCGCCCGGGGATCTTCCCTTCACCCGGCGGCAGTCGCAGCTCGAGCCAGCGTCCCCAGCCGACCAGCATGGCGACGATTCCGAGGGGCGCATGCGTCACCTCGATCAGGTACTCCGACTTCAAGTTGAGCGACGCGTGCGAGTGCGTGAGGAGGAGGGCGCCGCCCACGGCGCACAGGATGGGGAAGATGAGGGCCGCGCGCGGGGCGCGGATGCGTCCGGTGCGCACCATCCACTCGAAGGTGCCGAAGCCCAGCACGAGCAAGACGAAGACGCGATGCTGCAAGACCTCCGGGTATTGCATGCTCTCCCAGAAGCCGAGAGGGCCGAGCGGCCAGGCCCCGGGGTCGTTGCGCACGAGAAGGAACGCGGCCAGGCCGAAGAAGACGAGCGGCCAGTGTCGCGCCCAGGACGCCCATCCCGTGCGGTGCAGGACGGCCAGAAGCCCCATGGCGAGCACGAAGAGGCCCGCGAAGTGGTGGTTGTACTCGGACCACGCGCGGTCCTCGGCCGTGCGCGGCGCGTTCCGGTCGGCCACGGGCATCTCCTCGATGCGCGGCGACGTGAAGGAGGGCTGGCGTGGCGTGAAGACGTCGCCGACCTCGGCAGGGGTGGCGCGGTCGGCGACCACGTCCACGGCCGGAGGCAGCGAGGTCAGGGAGGCCGCGGCGAAGAGCACGGTGATCCCGAGCCCCAGCTCGACCTCGATGAAGCGGCGGAGGCGCACCCACGACACGTCGCCCCCCGCGGGCAGCCTGCGCACCGCGAAGAAGTTGAGGGCTCCCAGGACGAGCAGGAGCCCGAGGATGGCGATCTTGGTCAGCACCATCATCCCGTACGCGGTGCCGATCACGGCATAGGGCCCGTCGACGTAGACGGCGGTAAGCCCGATGCCGCCCGCCACGAGCACGACGACGGCTCCCAAGGCCATGGACGAGAAGCGCTGGAGAAGCACGGGCGGCCACGGGCGGTCGCGCGGGCCCACCGCCGCCACCGTGAGATGCATGAGCCCGCCCACCCACACGCTGGCCGCGTACTGGTGCACGGCGTCCATCACGAGGAGGAAGCCCTCGTACTGGAGCCGGGCCGCCGCGTGGCTGATGGCGGCCGCGGTGACGGCGAGGAGAATGGTCAGCCCCGCCAAGGTCGCCCAGCCCACGCGTGACTCGGTTCGGCGGCGGAGCCACAGGGCGGCCACGGCGAGAGCGACGCAGTCCAGCACGCGCAGCACGCTCGACTGGAAATAGGCCGTGTGCAGGATCTCTCCGACGGGCCAGTGCCGGTCGCTTTCGAGGGCGACCTGCTGGACACCCAGGGCCAGGAGCTGCCCGGCCGCCACCGTGGCCGCGCCGATCGAGATGAGGACGAGGGCGCGGCCGACGAGGCCGGCGAGCTCGGGGCGCTGGCGGACGGCCGGCCTCACGACGAGAAGCGCGAAGCAGACCCCGCCGATGGCCGCGGCCTGGCCGGAGAGGGCGAGCCCGCGAAGAATGACGTCGAGAAAGCCGGCCACGGACGCTTAGCGCCGTCCGGGGCGGTCGGCCCAGAGCCGGACCAGGACGAAGAGCGGCGTGCCGATGGCCACGGGGAAGAGAAACCAGGCGGCCTGGCCGAAGGCGGCCAGCACGATCACGACGTAGATGAAGTCACGATGGGCGAGCGCATCGGCCAGCCTGGCCCCGGGCGAGCGCCCGCCCGAAACGGCCGGGGTCAGCAGATGGGGCGCCACCGCCGTCGCCGCCAGCACCGTGCTCGCGCAGGCGACGGTTCCCAGGAGCAGCGGCCAGTCCGCCCCGATCCGCATGCTCCAGCCCAGGGCCATGCAGGAGAAGACGGCGACGTGAACGGCATTGTCGCCCCAGAAATCGAGGGTGGCCCCGAAGTGCGACTCGTGGAACTTGAGACGCGCCAGCTCGCCGTCGCAGCCGTCCAGGATGGAGTGCAGGAGGAAGAGGGCCGCCCCCGCGAGCTGGAGCGCCGGCTCTCCGGACAGGAAGAACGGCGCCCCGGAGAGCCCGATGCCGAGGCTGACCATGGTCATGAGATTGGGAGTGACGCGGGTGCCCACCAGGCGCCTCGTCACGGCGAGCGAGATCCGCCGCTCCACGTGGCGTGACATGAAGCCCTCGCTGTCCTTGATGAGGCTCTTGAGCAGCCACCGCTCGGCGGCCGGCAAGTCCTCGGCGGACTCCAGCACGAAACGCCCGCGCGGGTCGAGCTCGCCGTCTACCTTGCCGAAGGAGGTCCGGAGGGCCGTCGCGAGCTCGACGGCGCCCCCGGCGGACCGCGCCGCCTCGAACACGTCGCTCGCGCGCTCGCTCTCCACGACCATGGTGTCGGCGGAATCGACCCAGAGCGTGTCCGGCGTCAGGGGCATCTCCGCGAGGCGTCGCAGCCAGGACGGCTGCGGGATGACATTGGCGGGCAGGAGAATGATCCGATGCCGTCCCGACGTGACGACGCCCTCGGGCCAGGCCGCTCCGGGCTCCGCGACGCGCACCTCACGGATTCCCGCCCGCGCCGCCGCCAGCACGGCGCGGCGGCGGAGCGACAGGCCGGCGAGAACGGCATCCGGCCCGGGGACGGGCCCCGCTCCGGGCCCGGCGGGGACGATGATGAGCGACGCGCTCACGCTCGACCTCCCACGGCTGTGGCCTCGCAGACCAGGGGCTCGCCGCCCCGCTCACTCGACTGCCGGGCGAGCGCCACGATCTCCACGCAGAGCTCCGCCTCCGCGAGATTGCCCGCGGCCTTGCCGACCGCCATGCACGCCAGAAAATCGTCGGCGACCTGGTGGAACCACTCCGGATGGTGGGAACCGTCGGAAAGGGCGGGGGGACAGGCGAAGCGCCTCTCGACGCCGCCGCGGCTCAGCACGACGGAGTCGCCCACCAGCTCGATGCGGCCTTCCGTCCCTTCGAGCTCGACCCGGTTCCGGCGCTCGTCAGCCGCCCAGGTCAGCAGAATGTCCACGGTCGCCTCGGGGAAGGCCAGCCGCACGGCCGCCGTGTCCTCCACGGCGAAGGCGGCGTGGCGGCGCGTCTCGAGCCGCGCCGCCACCGTCAGGGGACGCGCGCCCATCCAGGCGGGCACGATGTACGCGACGTGCCAGCCGTGATCGGTCAGCACACCGCCTCCCGACACCGCCGGGTCCACGCGCCAGTTCTCCTCCCGGCCGTCGCCGGCCACGGCCGGGCGCGTGCGAAGCGTCTCCCAGAGGACGCTGCGAAGGGGGCCGATCTCGCCATCCCTCACCAGCTCGGTGGCGCGCCGGATCATGGGCGCGTGGTGCCAGTTGTGCACCGCGAACAGCACTCGGTCCGCCCTCGATGACGCTCGCGCCACTGCCCTGAGCTCCTCTCGGGACGACACGAGCGGCTTCTCGCACAGCACGTGAAGCCCGCGGTCGAGGGCGCGCACGGTGAGGGGGAAATGGCTCGAGGGCGGCGTGCAGATGTCGACGAAGTCGAGCGGCTCGCACTCCAGGAGCTCGTCGGGAGAATCGTACCAGCGCGCCTCGGGCAGGAGGCGCTGGCATTCGGTCCGCTGCCCCGGGCGGGCGTCCGCCGCCGCCGCGATCAGGACGTCGGGACGGCCGAGCCAGCCGGGCAGGTGCCCGTGGATGGCGACGTTGCCGAGACCGATGATCCCGCCGCGCTGCATCCTACTGGAGATTGTGCTCGCGGACGACGGCCTCCAGGGCTTCGTCGAGGATCGCGAGCCCGGCCAGAGCGGTCTCTTCGCTGATCATGAGGGGCGGGTTGATGCGCACGGTGGCCGAGTAGGTCATGGCGGCCAGCCCGCGACGCAGGCACTCCTGGTAGAGGGCCTGCGTGACGTCCTTGCCGAGCGGCTCCTTGGTCCGGCGATCCTTCACGAGCTCGATGCCGAGGAGAAGGCCGCGGCCCCGGACCTCCCCCACCACGCGGTACTTCTCCTTCAGGGCCTCGAGCCGCTTGAGCATGACGGCGCCGACCCGGTCCGCGTTCTTGACGAGGTTCTCCTTGAGGATGATCTCGAGGGAGGCGAGCCCCGCCGCCGCGGCGAGCGGGTTGCCGCCGTAGCTCGACGAGGATGCGCTCGGGTTCGACCAGGGCTTCTTGCTCGTCAGCTCCTCCGTCGAGACGACGGCGGAGAGGGGGAAGCCTCCGCCCACGCCCTTGCCCACCGTCATGATGTCAGGCACGACCTGATCGTGGTCGGAGCCCCACATGGAACCCGTTCGTCCGATGCCCGTGATCATCTCGTCGCAGAGGAGGAGCGCCCCCGCCTCCTTGGCGATCTGCTGGATGGCGCGGAGGAAGCCTTCGGGCGGGACGATATTGCCGGCGGTGCCCTGGACGGGCTCGACGATGATGGCCGCGATCTCGCCGCCCGTCTGGTGGCGGATGACGTCGCGGACATAGTCGGCGCAGGCAATGCCGCAGTCGGGATAGGTGAGACGGAGCGGGCAGCGATAGCAGTCCGCGTACGGCGTCAGGTACTGGCCCGGGAGAAACGGCCCCAGGTGATGCTTGAAATCGCTCCCGAGCAGACCGAGCACCCCGCCCGTCTTGCCGTGAAAGCCGCCCCAGAAGCCGATGACCTCACGCTTGCCCGTGGCCGCCTTGGCGAGCCGGAGCGCGGCCTCCACGGCCTCCGCGCCGCCCGAGAACATCTGGATGCGCGTGAGTCCTTCCGGGGTCAGGGACGCGAGCATCTCGAGGAAGCGCGTCCTCGTCTCCGTGGTGAAGCTGCCGAAGGTGAGCTTTTCCACCTGCCGCTTGAGCGCTTCGACGTAGTGCGGGTGGCAGTGGCCGACCGAGCCAATGGTGATGCCCGCGATGAAATCGATGTACTCCTGCCCGTCCTCGTCGATGAGCGTCGTGCCCTGCCCGCGCGCCATGGCCAGGCCCGCGTAGAGGGCGAAGCCCTGCATGCCGGCGGCGGCGACGCGGCGCTCGCGCTCGACGATGGCCCGGGAGCGCGGGCCGGGCTCGCGGCGTTCTGTCATCGGGCGGACTCCCGGAAGCGCGTGGCGAGATACGCGCCAATGGTCGGCCCGGCCTCGTCGCGGAAGAGGGCAAAGCTCGGCCACGCGTTCAGGTCGATGAGGACCAGCCCGCCGCCCGGTGTCACGATGCAGTCCCCGCCGTAGATCTCGAGGCCGAGGGCCTCCGCGGCCCGGCACACCAGCCGAGCCAGGACAGCATCGTCGAAGCGGTGGCCGGCGAGCCGCTGCCCCTTGTGGTAGAACCAGCGGAACCAAGGCGGAGCGTCGGCGCGTGCGTCGCGGCGGCCGATGCCGTAGAACTTGACGAGGTCGCCGTCGACGTGGGGCTGGATGACCGCCCGCGCGATTCCGCGCGCGGCCATCCCCTCGAGAGCCCGCGCGATCGCCGCTCGACCCTCTGCGAAGACCACGTCGCCCGCCTGGGTATTGTGCACGTCGCCCCGCTTGACCCACACAGGCTCGGGCGCCGTCACGACCTCTCCCGAGGTCGCCACCGACCGGCTCTCGATGAAGGGGACGGAGGCCTCGGCGAAGCGCGCGATCATCCGCTCGCGGTACGTGTCGAGGACGGCGGAGGGCCGATTGACCGCGACGATGCCGTCCCGCTCCCAGGAGGCGAGCTCGCGCAGCACGGGCAGCCGCTCGCACATGAGGAAGATGGCGCGTGGGCGCGCGTGACTGGAGGCCCGAGCGAGCTCGTCTGGATCGCGGAGCTCGACCTGGAAGCCTCTCGCCTCCAGGCTCTTGGCGGCCAGGCGCAGGATCTCCGCGTCGTCGCTCTCGCGGCCCGGCGAGTGCGCCTCTTCCCGGAAGATGCCCCAGCAGTAGGGATCGCCCACGCGCTACCGCCTCCTATCGGCTCACGAGGGACGGGCGGCCAGCGACTCGGCCAGCGCCACGTCCTCGGCCCGGTCCACGTCCACCACGGTCTCGATCGTCTCGCCGTACATGGGCTCGCCCTCCTTGAGCAGCCAGCCCAGGTAGTCTCGCAGCCGCGCGCAGGGCGCCCGGGGCGCGAGGCGCCGGGCCCGCGCGGACACCAGGTACATGCCCGCCGTCACGAGCGCGGGCGTGGGGATCCCGAGCGCGGTGATGCGACCGCGACCGTCTATCCTTGCCCCGAGGGGCTTCTCGTCGGCCACGAGCGGGGTCAGCCCGAGCACCGTCGTCTCCTCGGGGCGCTGCCGCGCGGCCTCGACGAATCCGGCGAAGTCCGCGGGACGGCACCACGCATCGACCGTCGAGATCAGCATGCGACCGGCGGCGGGGCCGCCCGCCACGATCGCGAAGCTCTCGAGGGAGGAGGCGGTGGTCTTGACCGTCCAATCGAGGGTGATGTCCGGGAAGCGACCACTCGCCCACTCCACGCAGTCACGCTCGCGCTCGTTGACGATGATGGAGATGCGGGCGATGCCGGCCGCGGCGAAGTTTCGGATGACCGACTCGAGGAGCGGCACCCCGGCCACGCGCACCATGGGCTTGGGCACCGGGAATCCCGCCTCACGCAGGCGACTGCCCTCGCCGGCGGCGATGATGCCGCCCGCAAGCGGCGGCGCGGATGTCACGGTAGCAGTCCCTCCAGCTCGCGCAGTGAACGGATCACGCGATCGCCGGGACAGCACGGCAGCCCCTGGCGGGCCGGATCCGGGGTCAGCCACACGTGCCGCATGCCTGCCGCCCGGGCCCCGGCCATGTCGCGCGCCAGGGAGTCGCCGACGAAAACCGTATCGGCAGGCTCTATCCCCAGCTCGTGCACAGCCTGGAAAAAAATGCGCGGGTCGGGCTTGCTCAGCCCCACCCGTGCGGAGTCCACGATGACGCTGAAAAGCCGCGTCAATTCAGCATTATCGCATACCGTCGAGAGATTGCCATAGAAGTTGGAGACAATGCCGAGGCGGTAGCGCTCGGAGAAGCGCTCGAGCAGCGGTCGGTTGGCCTCGATGGCCGCCAGAGCCTCGGCGAGGAATCGGCCGGCCACGCGACCGGCGAGCATCGGATCGCCCGGCCGGAGCGCTTTGGCAACCCCGCCCGCGACCCGGTGGACGGTGTCGCGAAAGGACAGGGTCTCGGGAATCGTGCCCACGAGGGCATCATCGGCGGCGTAGAAGACGGGGTCGAAGCGATCGGGAGGTACGCCCGCGCCTTCGTCGGCGAAGAGCCGGGCGAAGCGCTCCTTCCACGCCAGCCCGTCGGCATCGAGCGTGCCGCCGAAATCGAAGAGCAGCGCGGCGTGCGTGGCCGAGCTAGCCCGCGGCAACTCGCTCGACCCAGCCGGGAACGGAGGCCAGGGCCTCGTCGAGGCGCGAGGCGTCCGTTCCGCCACCCTGAGCAAGATCCGGGCGCCCACCGCCCTTGCCGCCCACCATGGGCGCCACCTCTTGCACGAGCTTGCCCGCCGGGAAGCGCTTGGTCAGGTCCTTCGACACGGAGGCCACGAGGGTGACCTTGCCGTCGACCGAGGAACCGAGACAGATCACACCCGAGCTCATGCGCTCGCGCAGGGTGTCGACCACCGAGCGGAGCCCCTCGGCGTCGAGGCCGTCCAGGCGCGCGGCGAGCACGGGCACGCCGGCGACCACGCGGGCCGAGGCCGCCAGCTCGTGGGCGCGGCCCTTGGAGAGGCGCGCCTCGAGCTGCTGGAGCTGCTTCTCGAGCTGCTTCTGCTCGTCGAGGAGCTTCTGGAGACGGCGGGGCAACTCGAGCGGGGGGATCTTCAGCAGCCCCGCCGATTCGCGCAGGGCCTGCTCCTCGCGCCCCACGTGGCGAAGCGCCGCGTCCCCCGTGACCGCCTCGACGCGTCTCACCCCCGAGGCGACGGCGCCCTCGGAGGCGATCTTGAAGAGCCCGATCTGCCCGGTCGCCTCCAGATGCGTGCCGCCGCACAGCTCCGTCGAGAAGTCGCCGATCCTGATGACCCGCACCCGATCGCCGTACTTCTCCCCGAACAGCGCCATGGCCCCGCTCTTGAGGGCCTCCTGGAGGTCCATCTCGGCCGGCGTGACCACGATGTTGGCCTGGACGTGCTCGTTGACCAGGTCCTCCACCTTCTCGACCTCGCTGTCCTTCACGGCCGCGCCGTGGGAGAAATCGAAGCGGAGGTGATCGGGCGCGACGAGCGAGCCCGCCTGCGCCACGTGGCTGCCGAGGATCCGGCGCAGCGCGGCGTGTAGCAGGTGCGTGCCCGTGTGATGCAGCTTGAGGCCCTGACGCCGGCGCGACTCGACGGTGACCGCCACTTCCTCGTTCTCGCGGAACCGGCCCTGGGTGACGCGAACCCGGTGGACGATGAGCTGGCTGCCCCGGTAGTACGTGTCCTCGATCGCGCCCTGCCCCTCGTGCCCCACGATGCTGCCCGTGTCGCCCATCTGACCACCCGACTCGGCATAGGCGGGCGTGCGATCCAGGATGATCTCGACGGTCTGGCCCTGCCCTGCCTCGCCCAGCCGCCGGCCTTCTCCTACCATTGCCAAGACGTGCGCAGGCGAGGCAAGCTCGCTATAGCCAAGGAACTGAGGCTTGGGGAGCTGGGTGGAGAGCTGGCGGTAGATCTCGAGGGAGCCGTCCGCGTCGTGCGCGACCCCGAACGAGGCGCCGGCCCGCGCGCGCTCGCGCTGAGCTTCCATCTCGGTCTCGAACTGCTGCAGCGCCTCGGGTGGCACCGACCAGCCCTCATCCTCGAACACTTCCTTGGCGAGGTCGGTAGGAAAGCCGTGGGTGTCGTAAAGCGTGAACAGGAATTTACCGTCGACGATCTTTCGCTTGTCGCCCGCGTGGGTCTCGAGGTACTCGCGGATCTTGGCCATGCCGAGGTCGAGGGTCTCCGCGAAGCGCTCCTCCTCCTGCCTGACCACGTCCATGACGCGACCATGCGCCTCGACGATCTCTGGATAGGCGGCGCCCATGATTTCCACGACGGTCCTGGTCACGTCCCAGAGGAAGGGCTCGGCCAGGCCGAGCATACGGCCGTGGCGCATGGCCCGCCGCATGATCCGCCTCAGGACATAGCCTCGCCACTCGTTGGAGGGGGTGACGCCGTCCGTGATCAGGAACGTCGCCGCCCGCGCGTGGTCGGCGATCACCTGCATCGACACGTCATGCTCGATGCTGGCTCCGTAGGCGATCTTCGACAGACGCTCGACGTGGCCGATGAGCGGCCGAAACAGGTCGGTGTCGTAGTCCGACATCTTGCCCTGCATGATGGCCGCGAGGCGCTCCAGCCCCATGCCCGTGTCGATGGAGGGCTTGGGCAGCGGCGTCATCTTGCCCGAGGCGTCCCGATTGAACTGCATGAAGACTAGGTTCCAGATCTCGAGCCACCGGTCGCATTCGCAGGCGGGCCCGAGACATTTCCCTCCCGCCTGCTCCTCGGCGCAGGGAAGATGGTCGCCCTGGTGGAAGTGCACCTCCGAGCAGGGCCCGCAGGGGCCGGTATCGCCCATGGCCCAGAAATTGTCCTTCTCCCCGAGGCGCAGGATGCGATCGTCGCTCAGCCCGGCGATGTTTTTCCAGAGCTGGAAGGCGTCGTCGTCATCGGTGAAGACGGTCGCCTTGAGGCGCTCTTTGGGCAGTCCCCATTTCTCGGTGAGGAGATCCCAGCAGTACTCGATGGCCTCCTTCTTGAAGTAGTCCCCGAAGGAGAAATTGCCCAGCATCTCGAAGAAGGTGTGATGCCGGGCGGTGCGGCCCACGTTCTCGAGGTCGTTGTGCTTGCCCCCCGCCCGCACGCACTTCTGAGCGGATACGGCTCGGCGATACTCCCGCTTCTCCTCGCCGAGGAACACGCCCTTGAACTGGTTCATGCCCGCGTTGGTGAAGAGAAGGGTCGGGTCGTCGCCAGGCACGAGCGGGGAGGAGCGCACGATCGTGTGCCCCCGCTCGCGGAAATAGTCGAGGAAGCTCTGGCGCAGCTCGTTGCCGGTCATGGCCATGACGCCATTATACCGGGGGTCAGTCGGCGGGGGCATCCCCGTCGGGCCGCGCGCCCGTGAGCGCGGCAACCGTTCGCATGACCATGCCGGGCGGGTATCCGCGCCGCAGGAGATAGTCGCGCAGTCGCGGCGCCGCGCGCTCACGGGCCGCGCGGAGAAGGGCGGGAAGCCGGCGGCGGCCGGCCTCGAGGCAGCGCTCGGCCTCGGCGACCTCGACGAAGGCGGCCTCGATGGCCAGACCCGCCACGGCGCGCGGGATGCCCTTCTGGCCCAGCTCCTGGCGGAGGCGGCGGCTGCCGACCTTCCGACCACGGGCTCGCGTCTCCGCCCAGAAGCGCGCGAAGGCCTCGTCGTCGACGTAGCCGCGGGTCTGCAGCTCGTCCACCACGGCGCGGACGATCTCCGCCGACGCTCCCCGACGCCGGAGCCGCCGGCTCAACTCGCGCGCGCTCCAGGCCTTCATGGCCAGAAGCTCGAAGGCCGCCAGCTTGGCGGCCTTCGCGTCCAGCTCCCGGGGCTCTCGAGGCGCGCGCGCGGGGCGGCCTCGCGGCGGCATCAGCCCTTCTTGAAGATGCCGGGGCGGGTGACCGAGGGGGCGCCGACGAACCCGGCGTTCGAGGAGTCCCAAGTCATCTCGCCGGTGGAGAAGATGCCCTTGACCTTGAGGTCGAAGTCGTCAGGGTTGGTGGCGGCGTCGCGCGCGGTCTCGTACGTCACCAGCTCCTCGCGATAGAGGCCGAGGAGGGACTGGTCGAAGGTCTGCATGCCGTACTGGGCCTGCCCGGCCGCGATGACCGTGGGGATCTGCGCCGTCTTGACCTTTTCACGGATGGACTCCCGGACGAGCCCCGTCATGATCATGACCTCGACGGCGGGCACGCGCCCCTTGCCGTCGGCGCGCACGACCAGGCGCTGCGAGACCACGCCCTGGATGACCGCGGAGAGCTGGGCCCGGATCTGGTCCTCCTGGTGGGGCGGGAAGATCGAGATGATGCGGTTGATCGTCTCCGTCGCGTTCAAGGTGTGGAGGGTCGAGAGCACGAGGTGGCCCGTCTCCGCGGCGTGCAGGGCCACTTCCATGGTCTCGGCGTCGCGCATCTCACCGACCAGGATGATGTCCGGGTCCTGGCGGAGGGCAGCGCGCAAGGCCTGGGCAAAGCTCGTGGAGTCCTGCCCGATCTCGCGCTGGCTGATCACGCACTTCTTGTCCCCGTGCACGAACTCGACGGGATCCTCGATGGTGACGATATGGTCGTTGCGGGTCCGGTTCATGAAGTCGAGCATGGCGGCGAGGGTGGTGGACTTGCCGGAGCCGGTGATGCCGGTGACGAGGATCATGCCGCGGCGCTCGAGGCAGAGCCGCTCGAGGACCTTGGGCAGGTGCAGGTCCTCGAAGGGCGGAATGTGCTCTGGGATATGGCGCAAGACGGCGCGGACGTCCCCCTGGCAGAGGAAGACGTTGATGCGGAAGCGGCCGATGCCGGGCACGGTATGGGCGAGGTCCATCTCCTCGCCTTCCATGAGGGCGTTGTAGCGGATCTCTCCCAAGAGGGTCATGGCCGTCTTGCGCATGAAGTCGCGCGAGATCGAAGACAGGTCGTCCTGCACTTCGAGGTGACCGTGCACGCGCACGATGGGGCGCGAGCCCGATTTCATGTGCAGGTCGGAGGCGTTGCGCTTCACGCACTCCGTCAAGAGCTGATGGAAATCCATGATCGCTCCTACTTGGTGACCTTCTCGGGCGGCGCCGGGGTCGGGGCGTTCCCCACGACCGGCTTGAGACCCAGCGCGGCCCGCACCTTGACCTCGAGATCCGCTAAAATCTTGGGGTTGTCCTTGAGGTACTTCTTCGCGTTCTCCCGGCCTTGCCCGATCCGCTCGGTCTTGTAGGTATGCCAGGTGCCCGACTTCTCCACGAGGTTCTGCTCGACGGCCGCGTCGAGGACCGAGCCTTCCTTCGAGATGCCTTCGCCATAGATGACGTCGAACTCGGCCTCGCGGAAGGGCGGCGAGAGCTTGTTCTTGACCACCTTGACCTTGGTGTGGACGCCGATCGACTCCGTGCCGTTCTTGATCGTCTCCTGCCGGCGGATGTCGAGACGAATGGAGGAATAGAACTTGAGAGCCCGGCCCCCCGTCGTGGTCTCGGGGCTGCCGAACATGACGCCGATCTTCTCGCGGATCTGGTTGATGAAGATGACGGCGCCGCCCGAGCGCGCGATGGCGGCCGTGAGCTTGCGCAGGGCCTGCGACATGAGGCGCGCCTGCAGCCCGGGGAGCGAGTCGCCCATGTCGCCGTCGAGCTCGGCGCGCGGCACGAGGGCGGCCACCGAGTCGATCACGATCGCGTCGACGGCGTTCGAGCGCACGAGCGTCTCGGCGATCTCGAGGGCCTGCTCGCCCGTGTCGGGCTGGGAGATGAGCAGCTCGTCGGTGTTGACGCCGAGGTTCTTGGCGTAGATCGGATCCAGGGCATGCTCGGCGTCGATGAAGGCGGCGGTGCCGCCCATGCGCTGCGCCTCGGCGATGATGTGCAGGGCCAGCGTCGTCTTGCCCGAAGACTCCGGGCCGTAGATCTCGGTGACGCGGCCGCGCGGGATGCCGCCGATGCCCAGCGCGACGTCGAGCGAGAGCGCCCCCGTCGGGATGACCGAGATCTCGTCGAACACCCCGCCCTGGCCCAGTCGCATGATGGCGCCC